>NZ_JBSHML010000008.1:0-166126 GCF_053645335.1 Dietzia sp. NPDC055340
CGCATGAGCCGGACCGACTCACGAAGGCGAGCGAAACGCTCCTTGAACGCCGGCCACTCACCCTGATGGCCCGTGGCGATCTCATTCAGGGCCTCACCCGTGCCCACGCCGAGGAAGACCCGGCCCGGGTACAGGCACGCCATGGTCGCGAACGCCTGCGCCAACACCGCCGGGTTGTAACGGAACGTCGGCGTGAGCACCGACGTGCCCAACTGCAGCCGCTCGGTGCGCTCACCGACCGCGGTCAGCCACGACAACGAAAACGGCGCATGCCCACCATCGTGACGCCACGGCTGGAAATGATCCGACACCGTCGCCGAATCCATCCCCGCCCGCTCAGCCAGAACCGCAAACTCCACCAGATCACGCGGACCGAACTGCTCGGCCGAGGCCTTATAACCGAGCTTGAGGGGTGCGTTGTCAGTCATTCGGGACTCCTGAGGGGCGATAGTTGTGAGTGTTGATCAGGGTCAGGCGGTGATGTACTTCTCGCCGAAGCGGGCGAGGGACTCGCGCTTGACCTCGAGGGGAGCGTCGTACCCGTGGCCCTCGATCAGCCAGGGGATGACGATGACGTCCGTGACGCCCGCGTCGGCGAGCTCGGCAAATCCACGGGTGCCGTACTTGTCGATGCACGCCACCTGGATGGCGAACGGCTGGCCGTCGCCACGGTCCGCCAGCGAGCGCCCGTCGGCCTCGAGCAGCTCACCGAGGCGCCCGATCGTGCTGACGATGTCGTCGAACTTCATCATCGCCGACGTCCACCCCTGGCCGACGCGGACGGCGCGGCGAAGCGCCGGCGCGGTGTGGCCGCCCACGTAGAAGGGCACTTGGGTGAGCGGAGGCGGGTCGAGCGTGAGGCGGTCGAAGTCGAAGTGCTCGCCGTGGTACTCGAACCAGCCGCCGTCGCCGGCCAGGCGGAGGATCTCGAGCATCTCGTCCACCCGCTTGCCGCGACCCGGGTAGGGGACGCCGCACCAGGCGAACTCGTTGGGATCCCACCCGATCCCGACGCCCAGGTCCACACGACCGCCGGTCAGGTGGGACACCGTGGACAGCTGCCGGGCCAGCAGGAGGGGCTGACGAGGGCCGAACTTGAGCACCTGTGGGCAGAACCGGATGGTCGAGGTGACCGCGCCCATGGCTGCGATCGCCGTCAGCGGTTCGACCCACGGGGTGTTCTCGTCCCACATCCGCGACCCGTCAGGGGTGTACGGGTAGTCGGTGTCCTGCCGGTGCGGCAGGAACAGCGAATCAGGGAGCGTGATTCGCGCGAAACCGGCATCCTCTGCCGCACGGGCGAGGTCGAGGATCTGGTCGATCGGGCTGAACGCGATCGGGGTGGAGAACTGCATGGGGCTACCTCTGCTGTCGGGGTCGGGGACGGTGCGGTTCTCAGCCCCGACACGGCGGCCCGACACCGTCACTGTAGTCAAGTGTGTACATACGCTGTAGTCACATGTGTACACCACGGTAGGGTCGGCGCGTAACCCCCGCCCCGGTTGGCCACACCGGCAAACGGATCGACACCGTCGCCACCGTCGGCGGGTTGACTGCGCACACCGCAACTCACCATGGCAACGTGCGCACTTCCCGGAATCAATCTGAGCGAATCCGGGCCAGCCGGTCGTGCCGTCGGCCAGTGTGGAATCACCCCCGGTTCCTCACAGACGACAAGGCCAGCCGATGAAGCCCGCCCCGCTCGACGAGTTCCCCGTTCACCAGACCCCGCTGTCGATGGCGCAGGTGTCGACGAGTGACCGGAACTTCTACGACCGCAACTACTTCAACGCCCACGACCGCTCCGGCGAGGTGTTCCTGGTGACCGGGTTCGGGGTGTATCCGAACCTCGGCGTGGTGGATGCGTTTGCCACGGTCCGCCACGGGGACACGCAGCGGTCGGTGCGATTCTCGGATGCGCTCGAGGCCCGGTCCACCGAGCCGAAGGTCGGCGGCTACCAGATCGAAGTGATCGAGCCGCTGCGGTCGCTGCGGGTGGTGTGCGAGCACGAGGACCTGTCCATGGATCTGCGGTGGGAGGGCTCGTTCGAGGCGGTGCTCGAGGAGCGACACATCCTCATGGACGGGCCGCGCACGATGTTGGATGCCAGCCGGTTCGCGCAGGTGGGGAGCTGGTCGGGGATGTTGAACGTCGACGGCGAGGACTTCGCGGTGGACCCGGCCGTGTGGCTCGGCACCCGCGACCGATCCTGGGGCATCCGCCCCAGTGGCGCGCCGGATCCGCAGGAGCGCTTCGCCGAGGAGCCGCGGGACGGGTTCTGGTGGACGTACATCCCGCTGCGGTTCGACGACTTCGCGCTGGTGATCATCCTGCAGGAGAGTCCCGACGGTCACCGCAGCCTCAACCACGCGAGTCGGGTGTTTGCCGACGGCCGCATCGAGCAGCTGGGATGGCCGCGGATGGAGGTCGACTACCGCGCCGGCACCCGCCACCCCGAGCACGTTCGCGTGCACCTGACCACGCCCCGGGGCGAACCGCTATTGCTGGAGATCGACACGCTGCTCGGCATCCCGCTCAGCATGGGCTCGGGCTACGTGGGTGACCCGGCCTGGTCGCACGGCCGCTGGATGGGCCGCGACTGGAGCGAGTCCGTCTCCTATGACATGACCTCCACGGACGTCACAGGGATGCTCCCGTACAACGTCGTGGACCATGTGGCGCGCGCGAGGTGCAACGGCGCCGAGGGCTGGGGCATGTTCGAGCACGCCAATATGGGCCGCCACGATCCGTCGGGGTTCAAGGACTGGGTGGATATGGCGAAGTGATGTCGGAGGCTCCCGATATGGTCAAGGTCTGTTCATCAAGGCTGGGAATCATAGGGAGCTCCATTGCGGCGTCTTGAGGTCGTTGCGGCAGTATTTGTTTGCGACGGCACCGTTCTTGCCTGCCGCCGCGCGCCCGGCAAGACTGCTGCGGGTTGGTGGGAGTTTCCGGGCGGGAAGGTCGACGAAGACGAGACTCCCGAGGCCGCCTTAGTTCGCGAGATCCGGGAAGAACTTGGGATCTCCATCTCGGTCGACGCCCTCATCGACAGGTCCGTCACCACAGTCGGCGACAACGACATTGATCTGTCCTGCTATCTCGTGACGTCCGCAGACGTGCCAACGCACAGCACTGACCACGACGAGCTGCGGTGGGTCTCCATTGGCTCGCTGCCCGCCCTCGATTGGGCCGCTCCAGACCTCCCGGCTGTAGCAATCCTCACGTCCTCCGAGTACCGGGTTCAGTTGGAGCAGCATCAGTGAGTGCACCGCTGCCTGACGGCCTCTACGAGTCGGTCCTTACTCCTCGGATCCAACGCCGGCTGGCGGTTACTGAACGTGCTCACAGCGTCGTCGATCTCGATCCCACACTGGCTCCCGAGATACTTGGTCGCCATGTTGGCGATGCAGTTCGGCGGCATCTCGAAACCCTCGAAACTGACAAGCGAATGGCGTTCGTCGAGCGTCTCGTCGAGGCGCTTGATTCCGATGATGACCTCGCCGGCGGCTCGATCCTTCAATCCATCTATCCCACTGGCAAGTCTCAGCCACGACGTCCCTCCACGCCGCTATCGGAGGGCGCGCTTCTCACCAACGCCCGCGACGAACCCGGTCTCGGCAACGAGCTCGCCCTCGAAATGGAGTCTGCAGATGAGGTTGATCTCCTCTGCGCCTTCGTAAAGTTCACCGGCGTGACGGTGCTTGCTCCGCAGTTCGAGCTACTCGCCGAACGTGGAATCACTCCGCGCGTTCTCACCACGACGTACATGGGCGCAACGGATCGGAGAGCCCTCGACGTACTCGTGCGGGATTACGGGGCGCATGTCAAAGTGCGCTTCGAGAAGGCCTCCACGCGACTCCACGCCAAGGCCTGGCTCTTTCGCCGACACTCGGGATTCGACACTGCCTATAAGGGCAGCTCAAACCTGTCCCGTTCGGCGCTCGTAGACGGCCTGGAATGGAACGTGCGACTTTCGTCCGTGATCCACACTGCTCAGATCGCCAAGTTCCGAACGGTCTTTGACTCGTACTGGAATCTGCCGGACTTCGAGCCATACGACCCAGAGCGCGACGCTGACAAGATAGACCAGGCGCTAGAGGAGGCCGGTGGTCGCAAGAGCGGCTCCGTCCTGGTCACACTCGCTGGGCTCGAAGTGCGTCCGTTCGGCCACCAGCAGCTGATGCTCGACGCGCTTGCCACTGAGCGCGAGGTCTTCGGGCATCACCGAAACCTTCTGGTCGCCGCTACTGGCACGGGAAAGACCGTCGTCGCGGCGCTCGACTACCGCAGGTTGGTCGAAGAAGCCGGCGGCACGCAGCCTTCACTGCTCTTTGTCGCGCACCGCAAAGAAATCCTCGTCCAGGCGCTACGGACATACCGAGCGGTGCTCGGCGATGGTTCCTTCGGCGAACTCTTCGTCGGTGGCGACCGACCACGCAAGTGGAAGCACGTCTTCGCCAGCATCCAGTCCCTCGATCGCGATTCCGATGCATCGGATCACTGGGATGTACTTGTCATTGACGAGTTTCATCACGCAGAGGCCTCTAGCTACCGGAGGCTCCTCTCGAAGTTCCACGCCGGCGAAGTGTTGGGACTGACTGCCACACCTGAACCCGCTGACGGCGTCGACGTTCGTGAGTTCTTTGATGGCCGCACAGCGTACGAGCTGCGGTTGTGGGATGCGCTCGAGCAGGATCTGTTGTGCCCGTTCCACTATTACGGGATCTCCGACAACACCGATCTGCGCGATGTCGAATGGACCGCTGGTCAATACAGTCCAGTAGCGCTCTCTGCGTTGTACACCGGCAACGATGCTCGGACACTGCTCATCCTCAAGGCGCTCCGCGAGAAGGTCCTAGACCCCTCACGGATGCGGGCTCTCGGCTTTTGTGTCTCAGTTGACCATGCCAACTACATGGCCGAAACGTTCACCGCCCGGGGTCTTCCGTCTGCCGCCATAGTCGGCACCACGGCCCCCGACGAGCGCCGCGCCCTGGTCGAGCAACTGAAGGCGGGCGAGCTGCGATGCATCTTCACCGTCGATGTCTTCAACGAGGGCGTCGATATCCCGTCTGTGGATGTTGTTCTCATGTTGCGTCCGACCGCCAGCTCGACGATCTTCATTCAGCAACTCGGCCGCGGCTTGCGTCGCTCCCCGGGCAAAGCGGTTCTCATCGTCTTGGACTTTGTGGGCCAACATCGTGCCGACTTCAACCTCGCTGGCAGGTTCCACGCAATGACCGGGTTGTCGCGCCGCCGCCTCAAGTCTGACCTCGATGTGGGATTCCCGTCCCTTCCCGGCGCCTCGCGGATCGTTCTCGACGAGGTATCTCGAGAAGAGGTCCTCCAGTCGATAAGGATGGCAGTCAATGCCAATACCAAGAACGCTCTAGCAAAGGACCTGTCATCACTAGGAGAAGTCCCCAAGCTGGCCGAATTCCTCGATGAAACCAATCGCGACCTGGACGACGTATACCGCACAGATCGTTCCTGGACGACGATCGTGACTATCGCGACGGGGCAGGCCGAGCCAGAAGGCGAAGAAAAGAAGCTCCTCAAAAAGCTCCAACGCTTGAGGACAGTTGACGACATCGACCGCATTCGAGAATACGCCCGCGTAGCCGAAACCATCTTGGCCGGCGACGCGCTCACCCGCGACGATCTTTGGGCGTCAATGCTCGTGGACTACCTGGTCCCTTCACAAGCCACGCCTGACTTTGCTCGCACCGTCACCGAACTCGCTGCGTTCCCCCGGCTCTTCGAGGAACTGATACAGCTCATGGAAGCTGCGACCCGGAACATCCACCACGTTCCGCTTCCACTCGAGGGCAACCTCGTTGACCTCCCCCTGCGATCACATGCGAGCTACAGCCGCGAGGAACTCCTTTCAGCGCTCGACTGGCGCGGCAAGGACGGAAGACCGCAGGGATCCCGCGAAGGCGTCGCTTGGTCTGAAGCCCACCAGACCGACATCTTCTTTATCAATCTCCACAAGGACGAGGCCATCTTCAGCCCGTCGACGATGTACCGCGACGTCCCTGTTTCGCCAACGTTGTTTGACTGGGAATCGCAGTCGGGCACCTCGCAGTCATCGAAGACCGGCCGTCGATACCTCAGTCAGCGTGAGATCGGGACCAACGTCCTACTCGCGGTCCGGAACTCACCGAAAGATGACGTAGCGACTGCGCCCTTCATGCTGTTGGGCAACGCTGACTACGTCTCGCACTCCGGCGAACGACCGATCCAGATTCGCTGGGAACTTCGGCGTCCAATGCCTGCCGATGTCCTCGCTCACGCATCAGCACTGAGTGTTTAATTTGGATGATTGGGGCTACCCAGTCACGGAATCCTCCCTCGGAGCCTCCCCTGACACTTCGGACCAAAGAACAGCTGAAGACCAGGATGGCAACTCGACCGACGCGAAAACAACACCCAGCGAGCAATAGCTGCGGTCGCGAGGACGAGTGACGTCTTGAGCATCCCGTCGGGCGGGGAATCGCTGAGAACACAGAGCCTCCCCGGCCACACTGCAGATCCGCCGTCAACCCCGAGCATTGTGCGCGCCGGGGCCGGGACACCTGCGACCGGCTCCGACGCGTGGACTACACCCGCTTCTCGACCGGGCGAATCGCGGCCTTCCAGATCTCGATCGAGCGAGCCACCGCGGTGTCGAGCGAGAGCCTGCCGTCGGCAATCAACGGCGCCAGGCTCTTGTTGAGACCCAGGCCCATCCGGGTGACGAACTCGGGTTCAGTGACGGGATCAATCAGCCCGCTGTCTCGGGCATGTGTGATGAAACTCGCCGTTCTGTCAATCACCTCCTGCTGGATCTGATCCCACCGCTGTTTGACCGCCTCGTCGGCAATGGACTGGTGGTCCATGACGACCAGGAACGAGCGGTAACGGACCTCCACCTCCAGCGTCGTACCGATTGTTCGACGCAGTATGCCCAGGACATCGGTCTCGCCCTCTCTTCGCACCCGTTGAGCTTCGAGATACGCGTCACCGACCTCGCGCGCGAGCACCTCGAACACCTCCTCCTTGGATGAGAAGTACACGTAGAAGGTGGCACGACTCACGCCGGCGGCCTCGGTGATGTCAGCAACGGTCGTGGCGGCGTACCCCAGTCGCTCGAACACCCCCCTGGCCGCATGTACCAACTGCAGGCGCCGTGGAGAACCTTCCCGATCGCGGGCGGAGCGCACAGACCATCCATTGTCAGCCATGCCGCCAGCCTATCCCGCTTCCTCACGGATATTGACATTAACGTCAACGTCAATCACGATCAGTGTGACGCAGACAACAGCGCAACGACTTTCAACCGTCTAGGAGCATCGATGAAGGTCCTGATCGCCAACCGTGGCGAAATCGCCGTGCGGATCGCCGAGTCCGTGACCGCACTGGGGTGGACCACTCAGCACGTACACGCCAGGGGTGAGCAGCCGCTGAGCGAGGACTCCGTCCAGCTCCCCCTGACCGGAGTCGGCGCCTACCTCTCGCCCGAGGACCTGGTCCGGACCGCAGCCGCCACCGGATGCGACATGGTCCATCCGGGCTACGGGTTCCTCTCCGAGTCGGACGAGCTCGCGACCGCCTGCGCGAATGCCGGCCTCGCCTTCATCGGCCCCTGCCCTGAACTACTCGCACTGTTCGGTGACAAGGTCCGGAGCCGGGCCCACGCGCAGGCCACCGGTGTCCCCGTCCTCGAATCCACTTCGTCGCCCGCCGACGTGAGCGAGATCCGCGCACTGTTGGATCGCCACCCGGCCGGTGTCATGGTCAAGTCCGCGGTCGGCGGCGGCGGACGCGGCATGCGTGCCGTGACCGACCCCGCCGAGATCGAGGAAGCCGTCGCCCGCTGCTCCTCCGAGTCGCTCCGCGCCTTCGGCCAGAGCGACCTGTACGCCGAGCGCTACGTCCCGCTCGCGCGCCACATCGAGATCCAGGTCGTCGCCGACGGAACAGGGTCCGCCATCGCCCTCACTGAGCGGGACTGCTCCATTCAGCGCCGCAACCAGAAGATCATAGAGGTCACGCCGAGCCCCGCCCTCGCACCCGAGCACCGCGAGCGGCTGATCTACGACGCACGGCGACTCATGCAGGGGATCGGCTACCGCGGACTAGCGACGGTCGAGTTCCTGGTCGATGAGGGCACGCTGCGCGAGACCGGCTGGCTCGATCACATCTTCATCGAGGTCAACCCCCGTCTCCAGGTGGAGCACACCATCACCGAGGAACTCCTGGGCATCGACCTAATCGGACTCCAGCTCCGCATCGCGACCGGGCAGACCTTCGCCGACCTCCCCGAGATCGTCGGCCTAGACCAGCGCAGCATCAGCTCCATCGCGTCCCCGCCGCAGAAGTACGCGATGCAGAGCCGGGTGAACGCCGAGCATTTCTCGAACGGGATCTGGGCCCCCGCCACCGGCACGGTGGACCGACTGACACGTCCCGACGGCGTGCGGGTCGACACCTACCTGCGGAGCGGCACGGTCATCGACGGCACCTTCGACTCGCTGGTGGCCAAAGTCGTCACGGTTACCGAGGGCGACTTCGCCGACGCCACCTCCGCAGCCTCGGATGCCCTCCGCGCCCTGACGGTCGACGGGGTGGCCACCAACCGCGCGTTGATCGAAGAGATCCTGTCCGACGCGGCCTTCCGTCGCGGCGAGTTCTCCACCCGACTGCTGGACGACCATCTCGCCGAGCAGTCGACCCCAGAGACCAACTCACCTGCTGACCCCGGTGCCTCCAACCCTCACGACGGCCGCACCACCACCCCGGTCTCCGGGGCCGTCGTCGGCGTGAACGTGCAGGTCGGCCAGACGGTCGGGCCACGCGACACGCTCGTCGTGGTCGAAGCCATGAAGATGGAACACGCGATCACACCCCTGGCCAAGGGGATCGTGACCGCAGTCAACGCCGAGGTCGGGCAGCAGGTCACCGCGGGCGATGTGGTCGCCGTGGTGGATTACACATCCGGCCTGGTTGACGACGACGACGACGTCGACCAGGGCCCCGACCTGGAACACATCCGCCCGGATCTCGCGGAGTACCTCTCCCGACGGCACCGGACGATCGATGAGAATCGCCCGCAAGCTGTGGAGAAGCGCCACGCCAGGGGTCATCTGACCGCACGCGAGTCCATCGACAGACTCGTCGACGAGGGCTCGTTCCTCGAATTCGGGACCTTCCCCGTCGCCGCGCAGCGCCTACGACGCGACATCGACGACCTCATCGACAACACCCCCGGTGACGGCATCATCACCGGTCTCGCCATCATCAACGGCACCGAGGTCGCGGTCCTGGCCTACGACTACACGGTGCTGGCCGGCACGCAGGGCCACTTCAATCACGCCAAGACCGACCGGATGCTGCAGATCGCAGCCGAACGCAAGGTCCCGGTCGTGCTGTTCGCCGAGGGCGGTGGTGGCCGCCCGGGAGACGTGGACATCAATGTCATCCGGGCCGCCGGCCTCAACCTGACGACATTCGCCGCGATGGGTGCGCTCAGCGGTTCGGTGCCGACCATCGGCGTGGTCACCGGCAGGTGCTTCGCCGGCAACGCCGCCCTCTTGGGCTGTTGTGACGTCATCATCGGCACCGAGGACGCCACGCTCGGCATGGCGGGCCCCGCGATGATCGAGGGCGGCGGGCTCGGCACCTTCACACCTGAGGAAGTCGGCCCGATGTCGGTCCAGTCCCGCAACGGCGTCGTCGACATCCTCGTCGAGGACGACGCCCGGGCGATCGACGCCGCCCGCGGCTACCTCGCCTACTTCGACCGCGAGGCGACCCCGTGGACGGCCGCGGACCAGCGGCTGCTCCGCCACTCGATCGGAGAGAACCGCAAGCAAGTCTACTCCGTCCGCGACCTCATCCGGACCCTGGTCGACGAGGGTTCGTTCACAGAGCTTCGCCGCGAGTTCGGCGCCGGCATGATCACCGGACTCGCCCGGGTCGAGGGCGAGTCGATCGGCCTGATCGCGAACGACCCCGCGCACCTGGGCGGAGCGATAGACGCCGACGGGGCGGACAAGATGGCCCGCTTCCTCCAACTCTGTGAGGCTCACGGGCTGCCGGTCCTTTCGTTGTGCGACACCCCCGGCTTCATGGTCGGCCCGGAGTCGGAGAAGACCGCGACCGTGCGTCACTTCTCACGACTGTTCGTGATCGGCGCCCACCTGAGCATCCCCACCATGACGATCATCCTGCGCAAGGGCTACGGCCTCGGAGCCCAGGCGATGGCGTTGGGCAGCTTCGTGAGCACGCACGCCACCGTCGCCTGGCCCACCGGTGAGATCGGGGGAATGGGACTCGAGGGTGCCGTCACCCTCGGGTTCGCCAAGGAACTCGAGGCGATCACCGATCCCGAGGAACAGAAGAAACAGTACGAGCGACGTGTTGACGAACTCTACGAGGAGGGCAAGGCGATCAATGCCGCGATGAAGCACGAATTCGACGAGGTCATCGATCCGGCCGCCTCTCGCCAGTGGGTGCGACGGATCCTGCTCGACCAGAAGAACCGGGACCGGGACGCGGACCGTGCCCGCAACTACATCGACACGTGGTGAGGACAAACATGCTCGACCTGACAGAACTCAACAGCTACATCAGCGATCTCAAACGACTGCAGGACTCCACCCGCCCGGCCGGACTCCCCTCAGAGGTCCACTACCCGGCCGGTGAGATCAGCATTCCCGCGCATATCTCGCACTGGGCCGACGTCCGAGGCGCCGAGACCGCCCTGGTGTTCGACGGCCGCGAGTACACCTTTGCCGAGGTGGACGACCTCCACAGGCGGATCGCCGGATGGATGAGCTCCACCGGCGTGACGAAGGGAGACCGGGTCGCCCTCCACATGGGCAACTGCGCCGAGTTCTACCTCTGTTTCCTCGCCGTGTTGCGACTCGGCGCGGTGCACGTCCCGGTCAACCCGATGTTCGCCCAAGCCGAACTCAACCACGAGCTCAGCGACGCGGGGCCGTCCCTGATCCTCTGCACCTCCGCGCTCAAGCATCTATCGGAGAACGCCGGGGACGCCCGCGGGGACGCGGTGATAGCCGCGGTCGACGAGGATTGGGACCGGATCATCGGGGCCGCGCCGTACCGCGACGACGACGGAGACCTCGATTCACTGGCGGCGTTGAACTACACAGGCGGCACCACCGGTCTCCCCAAGGGATGTACGCACACGCAGCGGGACATGCTCTACACCGCGGCCAGTACCGCGACGGCCACCGAACTCCCACGGGACGGGTCGTTCACCAGCCTCTGTTATCTTCCCGTCTTCTGGATCGCCGGCGAGGACCTCGGACTCCTGCTCCCGATCGTCCTCGGCGGTACCTCTGTCCTGTTGGCCCGGTGGAACGCGGCTGAGGTCGTGGATGCGATCGAGAAGTACGGCGTCTCCGTGATGATCGGCACCGTCGAGAACTATCTCGAGATCATGGCGATGCCCGACGTTGCGGACCGGGACTTCTCCTCGATGACCGATCCGCAGGCTGTCTCCTTCGTCCGCAAGATGTCCCCCGAGGTCCGGCACGACTGGGCGCGGAGCACCAACTGCACCGGTGTTCTCCGCGAGGCGGCCTACGGCATGACCGAGACCCACACCCTGGACGCGATCCCCTACGGGATGGCGGAGAATGACTTCGATCTCAACGCCGAACCCGTGTTCTGCGGCCTCCCGGTACCGGGGACCGACATCGCGGTGGTCGAGTTCGGAACCCAGCAGCCGGTCGCGCTCGACGAGGTCGGCGAGATCATCGTCCGCAGCCCCTCTGTGACCAGCGGCTACTGGCGGAACGAGGAGGCCACCGCCGCGCAGATCGTCGATGGGTGGCTCCACACCGGGGACACCGGACGCATCGACTCCGACGGCTACCTGCACTTCCTCGGCCGGCAGAAGGAGATGATCAAGGTCAACGGGATGAGTGTCTTCCCGGCCGAAGTCGAGCTCCTCGTCTCACGCCACCCGGACGTCCTGGCCGTCGCCGTGGTCCCCATGGCCGACCCCGAGACCGAACAGCGTCCGCTGGCCTTCGTCCAGCCGCACGCCGGCTCGTCCCTCACCGCGACCGAACTCGAGGCGTGGTGCCGCGAGAACATGTCGCGCTACAAGCTCCCCCTGATCGAGATCGTCGAATCCATGCCGATGACGGCTACGGGGAAGATCCGGAAAACCGCCCTCACAGAACGCGCGTCGCGCGGCTGATCCCTCAAGAGAGAGAAGAAATCGTGCACAGAGAGAAAATCTCCAGGAGAGACCTGGGGCTCCTGATAGGCATCGCGGTCTACTTCTGTGTGGCCATCATGCCCTGGTCTCACGAGCTCTACCTTCTGAACATCAGCTTGACCGCCTGGATGCTCACCTCGCTCATGTTCCTCGCCCCGCTCCTCTCGATGCTCGCGGGCAGCCTCGACGACAGGGAGGACGCGGTATGAGTGTCCTCATCGTTCTCGTCTACTTCGCGATCCTCATCGCGATCGGACTCCTTGCCCGACGCAGGGTGGCCGGCTCCACGGAGGAGTTCTTCATCGCCGGCCGGAGTCTGGGCACATTCGTCAACTCGTGGGCGTTCCTCGCCTCCCTCGCCAGCGGCGGCTCGATCCTCGCGGCCACGGGCACTGCGGTCGCCCTCGGCCTCCCCTACTTCACCGCGCTGGTCGCCGGCGCACCTGTCGGGTTCGTCGTGGCCGCGATCCTTGTGGCGCGGCCGCTGCGCCGCACCGGAAAGTTCACCGTTCCGGACTACTTCCGGCTGCGCTACAACAACGCCTTCATGAGGTGGGCGGTGCCCATCATCGTGGTGCTCGCCAGCGGCGCCTATCTCGTTGCACAGCTCAAGGGTGCCAGCATCGTCGGCAGCTACCTGCTGGGATGGGACATCACCGCCAGCCTGTGGGCCACCGGAATCGTCTTCATCCTGTATGTGTCGATCGGCGGCTTTCTCTCGGTGACCTGGAACGACATCTTCCAGGGCATCCTCATGTTCTCCATGGTCGCGGGCCTGTCCGTAGTGGTCATCAACGCGGTCGGCGATCCGCTCATCGCGTTCGAGTCCGCCACGACTCAGTTCCCCACACTCGGCGCCGTCTCCGAGGGCGTGCCCGTCATCTCCTATGTCGGGGCCTTCCTCACCTTCGCCACTGCGATGTCCGTTCTCCCACACGTGATCATGCGGGTGTTCTCCGCCAAGAACGAGAAGTCGGCCCGAAAGTCACTGAACTACGCCACGCTCATCTACGGAACGATGATGTTCCTGGTGCTGTTCGTCATCTCGGTCGGCGCGGCCGTCCTGCTCGACGACATCGACACCGCCAACCCCGATGCCGCGTTCCTCGAGCTCACGGACCAGCTCCTCCCCTCGATCTGGCAGGGCTTCGTGGTAGCCGCGATCCTCGCCGCCGTCATGTCGACGACCGCCGGACTTCTCCACGCATGTAGTGCCGCTATCGGCCATGACCTCTACCACCGCATCATCCGGCCACAGGCATCGGAGCGCGAGGTCGTGCGGGTCTCGTTCGTGGCGACCTGGGTCATCGGGCTCGTGTGCATCATTCTGACGCTCAACCCGCCGGACCTTCTGATCGTCCTGTACACCGCGGCCGTCGGGCTCCTCGCATCTGCGTTTTTCGCACCCATGGTCCTGGGAATCTGGTGGACGCGAGCCAACAGTGCCGGGGCCACAGCCGGCATGTCCGCCGGTGCGATCGCCTTCGGACTGGCCTATTTCCTGCTCGACCTCGGCCCTTCCACCGAGATCCTCTTCGGGCTCCCGGTCTCCTTCCTGGTCACGATCGTGGTCAGCCTCCTCACCCAGAGGGAGACGCTCGGAGACACCCAGTTCGATCACGCGGAACCTGCCGAGGAGAAGGACTCGGCACCCAGCGTCGATCGGCCCGACACCGCACCCGCATCGAGCGCTCCGTAGCAAGAACACCGTCGGGGAGTCCTCTCCGGTCTACACACGGCGGGACAGCATAGCCAGCCCATCTCGTCGGAAAACGCAAGAGCCGCCGCCCGGTACGAGCACCGGGTGGCGGCTCTCGTTCGTGACGGCACACGCTTCGTCGTCATCATCGTCGTTGTCGTCATTCCCCTGCGCGGCCCCTCGCGACCAACTACCCCTTCGGACGGCAGCTCACCATCAAGTCGATCCGGCCGCTCTGCACCAGCTGGCCATCCGCGCCGAACAGCTCGAAGCGTCGCTCCAGGACGCCGGTCTCCCCCGACGACGTGAGACGAGTCCCCGTGATGGTGATCTCCGCACGCACCGTGTC
This sequence comes from Dietzia sp. NPDC055340, assembly GCF_053645335.1. NCBI lineage: Bacteria > Bacillati > Actinomycetota > Actinomycetes > Mycobacteriales > Dietziaceae > Dietzia > Dietzia sp. NPDC055340. The sequence goes on from NZ_JBSHML010000008.1 coordinate 14,291, forward strand.
ACCGGCGCGGATCGGCAGATGGAACCGCCAGCCGTCGATCCCGAGCAACGCCACCGAACAGCCGTCGAACACACCCACCCGCGACGCGAGCCCGAGGAGGACGGACAGCCCCAGCATCCCGTGCGCGATCGGGCCCCCGAAGCGCCCCTCCGCGGTGGAGACGGCGTCCGTATGCACGGGATTGGTGTCCCAACTCCAGCCGGCGAACGTCACCAGGTCGGCCTCGGTGATCGTGCGCCCCTGGGTCCGGAACACCTGCCCCTCGAAGAAGTCCTCGAAGTACCAGTCGGTGGGCATCTTCGGCGTTGTGGTCATCGGTTGCGCACCTCTGCTCTGCCCGGCGCCTCGGCTGTCGCGGACGCGAGCGTCGTCGATTGGTTTGGCCGCGAGTGTTCCACGGCGCGCCGCCCGTTACCGCGAAAGTGGTGGCGGCACCTGCTCCCGGGGCTGCGGTGACTCCGTACCCGCGGGGCACGCGCCCAGGGCGGCCGGGGGCATCGGACCGGTCGCAAACCCACTGGCGGGCTCCTAGCGTGGCTGGTGTTTGATCCGGCTACTTAGGGAGTCCGTCATGATCGACAAGGAACTACTCGATCGTTTCTATGGCGCGGTCGTCTACGACAGTTCGGGAGACAAGATCGGCAAGATCAGCACCGTCTATCTCGACGACCGCACCGATGAACCCACGTTCGCCACCGTCTCGACCAGCCTCCTCGGAACGTCCGAGAGCTTCGTGCCGTTGCGGGACGCCCGCTTCGACGGCAGCGATATCCGCGTGGAGTTCACCAAGGATCAGATCAAGGACGCGCCGAGCGTGGAAGCCGGCCGCGATCTCACGCCCGACGAAGCGGACCGCCTGTACGAGTACTACCAACTCGACGGCGGCGGCACGGACGCGGCCGGATCAGCCCGGCCGGCCGGGCCGGCGCTGGAGGCCGAACGCGCGAGGCTGCGCAAACACGACCACCGGCGCGGAGACGGCTGAGGGCCCGGATGGCCGGCCCGTCTCATCGCGGGCTCATCCACGTAGCAAGAACTCCCGTGCCTGGCGCTCGAAGGCCTCCTTCTGCTCGATCATCACCCAGTGCCCGCAGTTCGGCAGAATGTGCACCTCCGAGTCCGGCATGAGGCGCATCGGCATGATCGACATGTCCACCGGGGAGACGCGATCGTCGCGGCCCCAGAACAGCAGCGTCGGCGCGGTGACGTCGGCCAGGTCGAAGGAGACCTCGCCACGGGAGACCTTGGCGATCGCCGCCGGGTTGTAGAGGGACTTCATCGACTCGATCACGCCCGGCTCGTTGACCTGCGCCCACCGCTCCTCCAGCAACTGCTCGGTGACCAACGCCTGATCGAAGACCATCGACCGCAGCCACCTGTGCAGCGCCGGCTTGTCCGGCTCGGCCAGGAAGTCCATGAGCAGGCGGATCCCCTCCGCCGGGCCCGGGCTGAACAACGTGGTGCCCACGCCGCCGATGCAGATGAGTCGATCCACGCGGTCGGGTTGCTTGGCCGCCAGTCCGGCGCCGACGATGCCGCCCATCGAGTTCCCCACGATGCTCGCCCTGTCGATACCCAGGTGGTCGAGGATCTCCACGCAACTGTTCCGGGCGTCGACCACGGGGTGGCCGCCGCGCACGTCACTGATGCCGAAACCGGGAAACTCGAGAACGATGCAGCGGAACTCGTCAACGAACGCGCCGACGGTCTCCGAGTAGTTCCGCCAACCCGTGACCCCCGGCCCCGAGCCGTGCAGGAACAGCACTGGCCGGCCATCAGGATTGCCGAGGTCACGGAATCCGAGACGGCCCCCACGGATATCTGCGAATTGGACGTCAACGTTGTTCATCAGTACTCCAGGATCGAGGGCCCGGTGCGGGATTCGGAACCGGTGCGTGACATTCTCGCCGCCGTCAGGGCCGCCCTCGTCCCGAACTCCCGGTCAGCGGAACACCCAGTTCTTCTCGGCGTCCGCGGCGGTCAGTGGCATCGCGATGTCCTCCAGATTCGCCCGCTCCGCCTTCACGCCGAAGAACACCTCGATCACGCCGACAAGCGTGATCACACCGGTACCCACGAAGAACGCGATGGACACCGGAGCTCGGTCCCCGGACTTGACGAGATTGTCGAACAACAGCGAGCCACTGATCCCTCCAACCGCGGTTCCGATCGCGTAGAAGAACGCGATCGCCAACGCGCGGGTCTCCATGGGGGAAGTCAAATAGGCGGCGTTGGCCCCCCGCAGAGGCGATGAAGAAGGTCACGACAAGCAGAATTCGAACAACCACAGACTGTCCGACCCGGTCAACATCACCACCTCCATAACGGCGGCCAGTAGGCCCGAACCAACGTAGGTCGCCGTGATCATGAGTTTGCGACTCACCGAGTCGAAGAAGTGACCCAACACCACCGGCCGCGCGAAGTTGGACACCGCCCAGATCGCCGTGAAGTACGGCACGTGCCGGACAGCCCGCGCGAGCTCGATTCCCGACCCGGCTTCGGTCGGCCGGGAGGCCACGTTGCCGACCATCGTGACCTCGAGCCCATCCAACACCCAGACACCGCCCAGGCCCAGCACCACCCGCCAGTGGAACCTCGACCACGGCAACCGGTCAAGACGCGACGGCACCTTGGTGGTGAGCGTGCCCAATTCCACGCTCTGAGAGCTCATGACGACCTCTTTGCCTCGGGGCGGGGGGCCTGCGCCACAATCGCAGTGGCTCCAGTCCGATCAGCAGGGCTCGTTGTCCCGGATCCCGGGTGTCGCGGCGATCAAAGGCGCGGGAGAAGCGCGCCGCCTCCGCCGCGCTGGAATACGTCTTCTCCCCGCCGTCTCCGCAGCCGCGATCGCAAGCCCAGCGCATCACCTCGGCGTCCGCGGTGAAGCGGTAATCGTGGCCGAAGACCGCGCACACACGGGCGACGGACGAAAGTCGCCGTACCCATGTCAGACACCCGTCGCACCGTGTGCCAAACCAGTTAACAGATCACACATATGCGCACCCTTAGACGGAGGGTGGCATGCGCAGCCGGTCCGGCGGGCGGGGGCGTCAGGCCGGTGTCCCTCCGCGACGCTTCTGGCTGATCTCCACCTCGAGAGCACCGTGATCGCTCTCCACCTCGAACTCGGCCTTGCCGCCCGAGTCGTCACGGAACTCGATCTCCACCGAACTCGACGACTCGTCCCGCGAGGTCACCGTCCAGCCCTCGCGGGGCGTCACCTCGCCCATCGTCACCGCGTCGGCCGCACCGGAGAACGAGACTTCGCCAGCGTCGCCCACCTCGAAGATGCCGGCGTCCGCATCAGTGAGGGTGAACTCCTTCGAGATCTCCATTCCTTCGGAATCGAGATCGACCTCGAACTTCCACCGCGCGGCACCGTTGGCGAAGTGCACGGTGAGCTCGTCGTCCTGCTCGTCGCCGACCCGATGCTGCCAGCCGTCAGCCCCGGTGATCGCGCCCAGCGACAGACGACCGTCGGCGTAGGTGAACTCCACCGTTCCCGCATCGCCGATCTGCCACTCACCGTCCCGGATCTCGTCGACGCCCCCGTCCGAGGACGCTGCCGGACCCGCGGATGTCCGCTCCCCCGATGCGCCGGCGTCAGGATCAGCGGATTCCTGGGTGGCGAGAACGGTGCTCGTCGACACGGGGACCGAGGGGGCGTCCTCGCCGGCCGTGCTGCAGCCTGACAAGACCATCAAGCTTGCCGCCAGGGTGACCGCGGCACCACTAGTGACCCTCATGATCCACTCCATTCGTCATCGGTCTTGCCGCCGATCTTCCGATACGTGGTCGAGTTGTCCACCGGAGGATCGGCGCGCGCGGGATCCCTTGGGGCACACGCCTGTGAAATGCCGAACGGGCGCTCCTGCGCGACAGATTCGCAGAGAAGCGCCCGAACGATCAGGCTTCGCGTCAGCGCCGGTTGAGCGTCTCTCGCTTGACGAAACCCCACACGGCGGTGACGACGAACAGTACGGCGCCGATGGCCGCGAGCCAGACCAGGCCCTTGACGGCAATCCCGATGATGCCGAGGGCCAGCCAGATAACGAGTAGGACGATGAGGAGTTTGAGCATGGGCGGAAACCTACCACCATGGAAAACGTTCCGCCCCGCCCAAGTGGGGGACAGTCAGGACTTGCGACTGTAGGCGATCCCGCCGCCGATGTATGCAGATCGCCGGCCCGCGCCGCGGCCGGCTCCGGCGTGGTGGTGGTGCTGCACGATCTCAGGCTGGCGGCCGCCTACTCGGACAGAGTCGCGATTCTGGGCGGTGGCGAGATCATCGCGTGCGGCCGTCCGGATGACGTCCTCACCGCAGGACTCCTGTCCGAGGTGTATCGGTATCCCGTCGAGGTATTCCGCCGCCCGGAGACAGGCGCGTTCACTCGATCACAGCCTCGCTGAACTCCGGGGGCGCACCCAAGAACGGCCGATGGGACGGCGGCTGCTTGCCATCGATGTCACGCAGGCCGAACTCCTCCGCCAGTTCGGCGGCCACCAACACCCGTCCGGAGCGCTCCATCAATCCCGGGTCGCGAAAGAGCGCATCGATCACGCGGCCGGGGAACTCGGCGGACTCCGCGGTGGCCACAAAGCTCTGGTATTGCTCCGACTCGGCGGCGCCCTCGAAGAGCGCCTCCGTCCGCTCCGTCCGGAGCATGCCCATCCACAACGAGATCGCGGCCACCCCGAACGGGCGGAAATCGTGGGCCATGTCGTGCGCCATCTTGTCCACGGCAGCCTTGCCCGCGCCGTAGGCCGGCCCGTGCATGTAGCACCGCCCGCCGAAGGATGAGGTGTTAACCACCAGGCCGCCGCCACCCGCCACGAGCAGCGGAGCCGCGAACCAACTGGCCGCATAGCTCGACCGGGTCCCGACGTCCAGGACGACCTGGAGCGAGAGCGGCTTCTCCCAGAAGGGGCCGGGCCGGGTCAGGTCGTCGTGAACGACCAGTGCGTTGTTGACCAGCACGTCCAGCCGACCGTGCTCCCGTCGCACCCGCTCGAAGAGTTCGCCGACCTGGTCGTCGTCGGCATGATCACACACCACGGGGATGCCGACCCCACCCCGAGCGGTGATCTCCTCGGCGGTGGCCGCGACCGTGCCCGGCAGGGCCGCGTCCCCCTCCCGCTGCGTCCGACCCGTCACGTAGATCGTCGTGCCCGGGCCCGCGAGGCCCAGGGCGATGCCCTTGCCCGCCCCTCGGCTCGCACCGGTCACCACGATCACGCGATCGCGTTCCACATCTGGCATGAGTTCTCCTCCAGGGTTCAGTTCGGTGATCACGGGGCGGTGATGGTGATCGGCATGTTGTCCGCGAGCGCCATGACCTCACCGAGCGGACGCGTGAGAGACCACAGCGGCATCGACCGACTGTGCGAGATTCTCCACTCACCGTCCTCGATGACGTAGCGGTCCCAATACTCCATCGCGGCGACGGTCTCCGTCGACGCGGTCAGGTCGATCTGACGGAACCGCAGGCTCCATCGCCCCTGCGCCGTGTCAGCACCGGAGATCTCGATGTCCGGGTGCACCGCGTGGTGCATGTCGAGGATCGTGTGCGCGCCGTCGTTTTTATGCAGCGCCACCTGCTCATACACCGCGGCGATCCCGTCGGCGTCCGGAAAGCTGCCCATGGGCCCGAAGTCGATCGTCGCTCCGTGCCGGATGAACGCCGCCCGGAATCCCTCGGGATCCTTGTTGTCGCACGCGCGCAGGTACCGGTGCTTGAGTGCCGTGATCTGCTGCACGGCCTCCAGCCGCGCAAGGCGCTGGTCCATCGTCAGTTCGTCCATCTGCGTTGTCATGCCATCCCTCTTATCGTGTGACACACACCACGCTAGCCCTGCCGCACGAGCGCGCGCGGCACCATTCCCAGTGGCCGGAAAGTTGCAAACCGTCCCCGGCTGGCGCAAGCACCTTCCACTGAGTGGGATACGGTGAGGGCAGTCACACCGCGGCTCCGGTCCCAACGGCGCCGCGAAAGCGCTCAGCGCACTCAACCCGAATACCCGCTCCCTCTCGCCGATTGGAGTCACCTGTGGCCACCCCTCACGATGCCCCGGATTCCCTCTCCGGCATTCTCGACCGAGTCGATTTGATCCTCGACGCCATCGCCACCGAGGGGTCGATGAACCTCACCCAGATCTCGCGCACGACCTTGCTACCGCGAACGACCGTCCATCGACTGCTCGAACAGATGACGCGTCGGCGTTGGGTCACCCGCATCCGCAACGACTACGAGATCGGGGTACGCCCCTTCCACCTGGGCACCATCGCCCGGCAGGGGCACTGGTTCTTCCGCATCGCCCGCCCACACCTGGAAACAGTGCGCGAACGCACCCGGCTCGTCGTCCACCTGGGATACTTGGACGGGACCGACGTCGTGTGGTGGGACAAGGTCGGGGACGCGAGGCCGAGCGTGGTACCCACCTACGTCGGCGGCCGCCATCCCGCGTTCCGCACCGCGGCCGGCAGGGCCCTCCTGGCCACCGAGCCGGACGACTACCTCACCGACCATTTCCCGCTGCAACTCGATCGGACGACCCGCGAGAGTCTGCAGACGCGGGATCAGTTGACCGAGGCAGTGCGTACCGCGCGCGACGAGGGCCTCGCTCGCGTCCACGGGGAACTCTTTCCCCATCTGTCCGACGTCGCGATCCCCGTCACCGTCCGACCGGTGGCCACCAGTGACGGACACCAGACCACCGTCGCCGTCTCGGTGTTCGGCCCCACGGAGCGGCTCCGTGTGGACTCCACGCTGCCCCAGGCACTCCGGACCTGCGCACTCGACATCCTGGCCGACATCGCCCACTCTCCCAGAGCGCCACGGGACTAGGAACTTCCCGACCACCGGAAACCGGCCCCCGTGACGACGATCACGCTCCCTACGGTGTGTGCACGGTCACAGCCACGAAGGGAGCCCCTGATGACCCCCACACACACTGACACCCCTGTTCGCGAGATCGAGAGCGGCAGCAACCCGAGCCGCTTCGCCCGCGGATGGCACTGCCTCGGCCTGGCCGAGGACTTCGATGACGGCAAGCCCCACATGGTCAAGATCTTCGGTACCAGCCTCGTGGTCTTCCGCACCTCCGACGGGGTGAAGATCCTCGACGGCTACTGCCGACACATGGGCGGCAACCTCGCCAAGGGCACCGTCAAGGGCGACTCCATCGCGTGCCCGTTCCACGACTGGCGTTGGGGCGGAGACGGCAAGTGCACGGGCATCCCGTACGCCAAGCGCGTGCCGGTGGCCGCCAAGACGCGCGCCTGGCCCTCGATGGTGCGCAACGGACAACTCTTCGTCTGGAACGACCCTCAGCGTTCGCAGCCCACCGAGGAGGTCACGATCCCCGTCCTCGAGGGATGGGACGATGGCGAATGGACCGAGTGGTCCTGGCAGACGTTCCTCGTCGAGGGTGCACACTGCCGGGAGATGATCGACAACGTCGTCGACATGGCCCACTTCTTCTACGTGCACCTGGCGTTCCCGCACTACTTCCGGAACGTCTTCGAGGGGCACGTGGCCACCCAGTACATGCACAGCCGCCCCCGCACGGACGTCGACCCCGACAACGCCTACGGGGACGAGGGGTCCGAGTTGCGGTCCGAGGCGTCGTACTTCGGCCCGTCCTACATGGTGAACCCGCAGCAGCTGGTAGTGGGCGACAAAACCGTCGAGGCCGTGCTCATCAACAGCCACTACCCGATCGACGAGAAGTCCTTCCTCATCAACTTCGGGGTGGCTGCCAGGAAACAACCCGGCGTCGACCCCGATGAGGCCCGCCAGGCCGCCGCGTCGCTGACCAACGCGCTCGCCTACGGGTTCGGTCAGGACGTCGAGATCTGGCGTGACAAGGCCCGGATCGACAACCCGCTGCTCACCGAGCAAGACGGCCCCGTGTACCAATTGCGCCGCTGGTACGAGCAGTTCTACGTGGACGTCGAGGACATCGAGCCGGACATGGTCGAGCGCGTCGAGGTGGAGATCGACACCGACCACGCCGTGGCCACCTGGAAACAGGAGGTCGCCGAGAATCTCGTGGCGATGGGCAGGGCCTGATGCTGGACGCCACCGCCCTCGCCTGTCCGCGCTGCGACTCGTGCGTCGAGGTGACCAAGTACTCGCGCGAACACACGATCACGCGGTGGGCCGACGGGCACGCCTCGTGCCCCGAGCTCGGGGTCGAGCCCGCCCGGTTCGCCACCGGCCGCTGCGAGACCCTCACCGCAGCCGTGCGCGCCGCCTTTGACGACGGGCTGATCGACGCCCGCGAGCGCGTGCCCGGTACCTGACCACCGACGACAGACGCCCCTGCCGACCACTCGGCAGGGGCGTCTCGCGTCCGCGCCCGTCAGAACCAGGTATCAGCACCGGTCGCGGTGAGCAGACCGGACAGGTCCGCGGCCACCGGCAGGACCGACTCGTCCAGCAGCGAGGCGTACCGGCTGTCGTGGAACATCAACGGCCTGCGGTCGCTGACGGCCGGGCCCGCCTCTACGACGCGGCCAATGAGCAGTTCGTGGTCGCCGGCCTCGACCCAGGCCTCGAGACCGCAGACGAACCACGCCGGGGCGCCGTCGATGACCCGGTGCCCACCCTCCGTCGGACACAGCGGGACATGATCGAACTTGTCCGGCGCCTTGCTCCCGGCCATCGCCGAGATGGCCTCATCACCCTCGCCCAGCACGCTCACCGCGAAGCCAGACGACGTCTTGAGGTGCGGCAACGTCCGCGATGTCTTCATCACCGAGATCAGCACCAGTGGAGGATCCAGCGACACGCCCATGAAGGACTGGCAGGTCATGCCCACCGTGTTGCCGTCGTCGTCCCGCCCGGTCACCACGCAGACGCCTGTGCCAAAACGCCCCAGGACGTCGCGCAATGCGCGGTTGTCGGTCAGATCAATCGTGTCATTCATGCTCTCCAGGGTGACCCTCACCACGTCGCGGAGCGGACTCGGTTCCCACTCACCGGAAACTCGACGTGATACAGAACACACCATGGGCCACAGTGGAGGCAATCCACCCGGCGACCCACGGCCGCCACGTTCGAAAGGCTTCCCGATGACCGGAACCCTCACCACCCCTGGCACGGTCCTTGCCCAGGTCACCGCTGACCGCGACGCCCTCTTCGCGGAAGGCCTGGAGGCCGATCAGCTCGGCAAGCTGGCCGATGCCACCGTCGCGCGCATGAAGGACGCAGGCGTGATCCGCATGCTCCAGCCCGTCCGGTACGGCGGCATGGAGGCCACTCCCCGCCAATTCGCCGAGACGGTCATGGGCATCGCCGCGGTCAACCCGAGCGCCGGCTGGGTGGCCGGCATCGTCGGCGTCCACCCGTGGCAGCTCGCCATGGCGGACACAAGCGTCCAGGACGACGTCTGGGGTAGCGACGCGGACACGTGGATGGCGTCCCCCTACATGCCCAACGGCGCCGCCATCCCCGTCGAAGGCGGCTACCGGATGTCCGGACGGTGGAGCTTCTCCTCCGGCACCGACCACTGCACCTGGGCGTTCCTCGGCGCCATGGCGCACGAGGCCGACGGATCGATGAGCCTTCCGCCCCGCATGCTGCACGTCATCATCCCCCGCACGGACTACGAGATCGTCGAGGACTCCTGGGACGTGGTGGGCCTGCGCGGGACAGGCTCCAAGGATCTCATCGTGGAGGACGCGTTCATCCCCACCGAGCGCGTCATGGAGTACGACCATCTCATCGACGGCACCCAGATCGCGAAGGCCGGTCTCGAGCAGACCGTCTACCGCATGCCGTGGTCCTGCATGTTCCCACTGGGCATCTCGTCGGCCACGATCGGCATCTGCGAGGGCTTTCTCGACACGGCACGCGAATATCTCGAGGATCGCATCGGCGCGCAGGGCACCGCCATCAAGGATGACCCCTACGTCCTGTACCAACTGGGCGACGCCGAGGCCAAGGTGTATCAGGCGCGCCAGGCGCTCATCGCCAATGCGGAGGAGATATGGGAGATCGTGGACCGCGGGGACGAGGTCGGCTTCGACCGCCGCGCCCAGGGCCGCCGCACCCAGGTCGACGTCGCCTGGACCGCCGTCCGCGCCATCGACAATGTCTACGACCGCTGCGGCGGCACGGCCCTGCGCATGGACAAGCCGATGCAGCGGTTCTGGCGAGACGCGCACGCCGGGCTCCACCACGCCATCCACGTCCCCAGCACCGTCTACCACGCCTCCGCCCTCTCCGGCCTCGGAGTGGATCCCGAGGGTCCGCTACGCGCCATGATCTGACGGTCCGGGTATCGCCGTCTGCGCGGCACACCCGGCCGTACCCGAGGCACCACCCCACCACCACTTCACGAAAGGCCTCTTCCCATGGGAGACATCCGAGCTCTCGGCTACCTCACGATCGACACCACCGAACTCGATCGCTGGCGCACACTCGCCTTTGACGTCCTCGACCTGGGCGAAGGCGCCCTGTCCACCGACGACGCCCTCTACCTGCGACTCGACGAGCGCTCCTACCGACTGGTCATCCGCCGCGGCGAGACCGACAAGCTCACCGCGATGGGCTGGGAGGTCCGCGACGAGATCGCCCTGGACCGGGTCCGCGCCTCACTGCGCGAGCACGGTGTGCAGTACCGCGACCTGTCCTACGACGAGGCGCGCGCCCGCGACGTGGACGAGCTCATCGCGCTCGAGGACCCCACCGGCCAGCCCCTCGAGATCTTCCACGGCGCCGGCCTCGACCACTCCGCCGTATCCACGAAGTTCCGTACCGAATTCGTCAGTGACGAACTGGGCCTGGGCCACATCGTCGTGCCGTCGACCGACCACGAGGCCACCATCGCGTTTTACCGCGACGTGCTGGGCTTCCACACTCGCGGCGCCTTCCCGTTCCCCCCGGCGCCCGGCATGCCTCCCCTGCGGATCCAGTTCATGGGCGTCAACCCGCGTCACCACAGCTTCGCCGTGATGCCGGCCCCGCAGATGGGCCCCGGGATCGTGCACATCATGCTCGAAGTGGCCGAGATGGACCAGGTCGCCCAGGCCATGGAGCGCACGCTCGAGCACGGGTTCACGATCTCTTCCACCCTCGGCAGGCATACCAACGACAAGATGGTGTCCTACTACCTCCGCGCCCCCGGTGGGTGGGACATCGAGTACGGCTACGACGGCCTCACGGTGGACGAGAACAGCTACCTACCGCAGCTCATCTCCGCCGACAGTTACTGGGGCCACGACTGGTCCGGCAGTGAGCCGCTCGCCTGCACCATCCCGCTCGACGACGCCACTGCCGAGACCGTGGCTGACGACCTCGCCGAGCCCGTGGTCGAGAACGCCTGACCCGGCTCCGGGCGACTGCTCGGCCCGGCCCCCTCGCCAGCCGCGTCACTCCAGAGCGCTGATGCTGACGAGCTCCCACTGCGTGACCGGGCCGGCCGAGCGGGCCTGGCACATGGTGAAGATCGGCTCGGAGAAGGTCTCCCGCAGTCGCACCCCGATAGGCCCGAGCGGGCCCTCGAGGGTGACGACGACGTGGCCGGCGTCGTCGACGTCGGTCACGTCCAGCGGGGCCAAGGCGTCGATGCGGTCGTCGCCGAGCAACGGCCGGGCGCGGTGCTGCGCGACCTGCACCGCCGCCGGGTAGCTGCTGCGACCCCGGAGGTGGCGCGGGTCGACCCGGCCCTCGGTGTACCGGGTGATGATGTCGGCCGGATCCGCCGCCATATCGACGCGGCCGTAGAAAAGACCGTGCGGCAGCACGATCATCGTCGCGGCGAACCGGTCTCCGCCCAGATGCGAGCACTCCCACGTCGCCTCCGGGTACCGCTCGGCGATCAGCGTCGTGGCGCGTCGGCCACGGACGGCGCAGCACTGGTCGTGCTTGCCGTGCGCGCAGATCGCGACCAGGGGCTCGTCGGACGGTGAGCCCGCGGAGCCGTCGAGGGGAATCTCCGCGAAACCGTCGGGACCGTCCACCTCGCCCCACCGCAGGGACTCCTGTCCGGGCCGGGCATCGGCCAGTGCCCACCGCCAACGCCGCTGTCCGGAGCGCTTACCCGGACGGCGGATCGCCGCCACCCGGATGTCCTCCGACTGGGCACGCCGAGCGATGCGGCGGCCCAGTTCGGGCGAGAGAACCCCGGGCGATTCCAGCAACGCCGAATGCCCCCACGGGCCGGCGAGCTCGAGCATGAGCCACCGCATCCCGCGCGACCCCGATCCCTCGAGGGGATCGCCGCGGCGCAGCGCGGAGTCACTGCACGGCTCCCAGTCCGCAGGCCTGCTCACAGTGCCACCAGTACTGCCTCCCGCAACAGGCGGCGGAGCACCACGAGGCCGTCGTCCACATCCAGACCCGGTAGCGAGCCGGCGTTGACGGGACCGCCGTCGAGCACCGCGCGCAGAGCGGGGGCGCACTCCGCCGGGAAGGTGATCGACTTGGCGGGCAGCCGCAGGACGACCGTGGCCGCGTCGGCGGCGGCGTGAGCGTCGGCCGCGACGTCAGAGCCGGCGGGAGCGGGGTCGATCGAGCCGTGGAGGCCGTCACGCCACCGAAGAACGGTGTCGGCATCGAGCGCGGCTAGGGCGTCGAGGGTGGCCAGCGGACGTACCGCGGCGGGTCGCGTCAGATCAAAGTACTGCGTGACGAGCGTGTCGCCGGCGAGCGCTCCGAGTTCTTCCTGCTTCTCGGCGATCAGCCCGGCCAGTACATCGAGGACCCGGCGGGTGTGCTCCTCGGTCCGTGCGGCGTCGACCGGGGCCAGGCCGAGCGGCAGCGACGCGCGCAACTCCTCCTCCGAGGCCAGTGCCTCGATCACCGCCGTGGCGACGTCGTGCCCGGTGAAGGGGGACACACCCACGGTGAGGTGAATAGAGGTGTCACCCTGCGCCTCGGCCGAATGGACCCAGCCGCGCGGCAGGTAGAGGCAGTCCCCCGGCTCGAGCACCGCGTCGATGACCGGGGCCCGCACCGCACGAGCGGCGATCGCCTCGCGGTGATCGGTCCACGGCTGGTCGGGAAGCGGGTGGCGATGGACGGGCTCGTGCACCCGCCAGCGCTTGATGCCGGAAATCTGGAGGACAAACACGTCGTGCACGTCGTAGTGCGGATCGAATCCCCGGTTGGCGGGCGGGGTGATGTACGCGTTGGTCTGCACCGGGTGGCCGACATCCGAGGTCATGCCGCGGACGAAGTCGATGATCGGCGGCCAGAACCGGTGCAGACCCTGCAACACGATCGTCGCCCCGGCGGCGAACTCCGTGAGTACGCCGTCGGGGTCGACCTGGTCGGGCATCAGTGCGCCGAACCCGCCGGTCCGGGTGAAGCATGCCCGGTCGACGAGCGTGCCCTCCCGCGCCATCCGGATGAACGGCGTGCGCAACCCACGTTCGGCGATGATCTCGTCGACCATCGCCGGCGTGAGCAGGTCGGAGAAGTCGCGTGGCAGACGGGCCGCCGGACTCAGCAGGGGCTGCTGACCCCAGTAGTCCGCCGCGAACTCATCCCGGCCGCGTGCGACGCACCGCTCGAGCACCTTCGCTCAGGCCGCGCCGTCAGCGCCGCCGTCGTGCCCGTCCGGGTTGGAACCGCCGTCAGCAGTGCCCTCGCCGGCCGAGCCGTCAGCGCCACCGTCGTGGCCGCCGGGGTTCGAGCCGCCGTCGGCAGTGCCCTCGCCCGCTGAAGCGGAACCGTCAGCGCCGCCGTCATGCCCGCCCGGGTTGGAGCCGCCGTCCGCGGTGCCCTCTCCCTTCGCGCCGGAGGTGGTGATGTCGTCGTCGTTGATAGCCATCTGCATTCCTCTCTTCGGTGCAGGCCCCGACCCGCACGGGGTCGAGCTGCGCGATGTCGTGCGATGTGGCCACCTGTCGAGGCTGTAAGCCCGGACACGATGGGACGTGCGATTCCCACTATGGCACCGGCCCGGCATCGGCACGACCGGTCCGGCCGCGGTGGACATCTCCTCCCAGGCAGAGTAGGGACGAGCCATGGTGAACACATCGGCACAAGACACTGATCCCGCCGACGGACACTCGGCGATCGAACACGACGTGGTGATCGTGGGTGCCGGATTCGCCGGCCTCTACGCCGCCAAGCAACTGGGACGCTCCGGCGTGGACGTGCTGTTGCTCGACCAGAACAACTATCACCAGTTCCAGCCCCTGCTCTACCAGGCGGCGACCGCGCAGATCGCGATCTCCACCGTGGCGCGCCCGCTGCGCGGCATACTGCATCGCCAACGGGAGCACGTGACCATCCGGACCGCGCGCGTGGCCTCCGTCGACGCCGCCGCCAAAACCGTCACCACCGACGACGGGCTGACGTACCGCGGCCGGATCCTCGTGCTGGCCAGCGGGTCCGAACCCAACTTCTTCGACACCCCGGGAGCGCGCGAGCTGGCGTACCCGCTGTACTCCGTCGACGACGCCACCAGCCTGTCCTCGGCGATGCTCGGCGCGCTCGAGAGAGCCGCCGCCACCCGCGACGCCGCGGAGCGCCGGGGCACATTCGCGGTGGTCGTGGTGGGGGCGGGCCCAAACGGGGTCGAGACCGCCGGCGCGATCGCGGAGAACATCAAGTTCGTGGTGTCGGAGTACTACTCGGACGAGTTCGCCGCCGCGCAGTGCGAGGTGCACCTGGTCGACATGGTCGACACGGTCCTGCCGCCTTTCTCGAAGCGCTCGCAGAAGTACACCCGCCGCAGCCTCGAAGAACTCGGCGTCCGGATCCACCTGGGCAGAGCGGTCTCCTCGGTCTCCACCAGCGGCGTGGCGCTCGAGGACGGCACCGAGCTGCCGGCTGCCATCGTCGTCTGGACGGCCGGGCTCAAGGCCTCCGGACTGCTCGAGCCCGCCGGCCTGACGACCGGCCGCGGCGGGCGCGTGGACGTCGAACCCGACCTCACCGCCCCCGGGCTGCCCGGCGTGTACGTCCTCGGCGACGCCGCGAACATCACCGATGCCAAGGGCCGCGCACTGCCTCAACTGGGCTCGGTGGCCAAACAGTCCGGCACCTGGGCGGCCGACAACATCTGCGCGGACCTCCAAGGCCGGGCACGGAAGCCGTTCCGCTTCCGCGACATGGGCGTGATGGCCATGGTCGGCCGCGGCCACGCGATCGCGGAGATGGGCCCGCGCCGGTTCCAGATCCAGGGCATGCTCGCCTTCCTGGCCTGGCTCGGAGTGCACCTCGTCCTGCTGTCGGGCTGGTCCCAGCGTGCCGCCGCACTCGTGTCGTGGTTCCGCGACTACCTCACCCGGAGGCGCACACAGGTCGTGGTGCACCAGCCGGACGAGTACGCGCGCGCCCGACGGCAGGGCCCCACCGAGCCCGCCACCACACCAACCACCGGCACCGGCGCCGAATCCGCGACCAGCACCACGACAGGCCCCGGGGGCGCCACCCCGGGCGAGAGGAGTCAGTCATGACGGACATCACGAACGTCACCGTGTTCGGAACCGGTGTACTCGGTTCCCAGATCATCATGCAGGCGGCCTACCACGGGAAAACCGTGACCGGCTACGACATCTCCGACGAGCTCCTGGCCAAGCTTCCGGAGCGGTGGGAATGGATGCGCGACTACTACAGGCGCGACCTGCCGGACTTCGACGAGAAGCGCTTCGACGAGGCCGTCGCCTCCATCCGCACCACCACCGACATCCCCGAGGCCGTCGCCGACGCCGACCTGGTGATCGAGGCCGTACCGGAGAACCTCGACCTCAAGAAGGACGTGTGGACGAAGATCGGCCGGAGCGCGCCCGAGAAGACCATCTTCGCCACCAACACCTCCACGCTCCGCCCCAGCGACTTCGCGGCCGAGACCGGACGGCCCGAGAAGTTCCTCGCCCTGCATTTCGCCAACCTCGTCTGGCGCTACAACACCGGCGAGGTGATGGTCGCGCAGCAGACCGACCGGAAATACTTCGAGATCGTCCTCGAGTTCGCCGCCGAGATCGGACTCGTGCCGGTGCCCGTCCTCAAGGAGACGCCCGGATACCTGCTCAACGGCCTGCTCGTCCCCTGGCTGAACGCGGGCGCCGAGCTCTACGTCAACGGCATCGCCAACCCCGCCGACATCGACAACGTCTGGCGCACCGCCACCGGCGCGCCCGCCGGCCCGTTCCAGGTCTACGACACCGTCGGCTTCAACGTCGCCGCCAACATCGCCCGCGCCTCCGGCGACCCGGCGCGGATCAAGTTCGCCGACCTGCTCCAGAAGGGCATCGACGCCGGTAAGGCCGGCCTCGGCGACGGAGAGGGCTTCTACACCTACGACTCCGACGGCAACGTGCAGGAGCCGGTCACCAGCTGGAACCACCCCTGAGCCGACGCGGGCCGCGACGCGGGAGAGCTTGGCCACATTTCTTTGCACGGCCGTGCAATCGTGCAGTGTTCCTGCAAAACTCCACGGGTCAGCACATCCCCCGACCCGAGGATCCTGCAGCATGGCGACATTTCTCTACCGCATCGGACGATCGGCCTATCTGCACAGGTGGAGGTTCATCGCCGCCTGGCTGCTGCTGATCATCGGCATGGGCACCGCCGCAGCCACCCTGTCGCAGCAGACGAGCACCACCTTCTCGATCCCCGGACTCGAATCCATCGAGACCCAGGAGGCCATGCAGGAGCGGTTCGCCGGCTCGGAGGATCAACTGCAGGCGCCCACGGGCACCGTCGTGATCCAGGCGCCCGAGGGCACGACGCTCACCGACCCCGCGGTGAGCGAGGACGTCGACGCCTTCCTCGCCGACGTCCGTGAACTCGACTACCTCACCGCGACGGACGCGATCGTCAACCCGGTCCTGGCGGCCGAGGGTATGACGCAGCAGATGACGGAGGCCAAGGCCGCGCAGGGGCTCCCGCCCGAGCAGATCGACGCCGACATCGCGGCCCTGAGCCCGTTGAGCGAGGACGAGACGACCGGCACCGTCCAGGTCGAGTTCGCGGCCGAGAGCACGATGGAAGTCGAGGCCGCCGACCAGGAGGCCTTCGCCGATCTCGTCGCCGAGTACCAGGACACGCTGACCATCGCCTACTCCGGCAACGCGTTCCAGATGAACGAGATCAGCGCGACCGGCGAGATCATCGGCATCGCCGTCGCCGCGATCATCCTCACCCTGACCTTCGGCTCTCTGATCGCCGCCGGCATGCCGCTGCTCACCGGAGTGATCGGTGTGGGGATCGGCATCGCGGGCATCTTCGCGGCCACCCGGTTCACCGACACCATCAACACCATGACGCCGACGCTGGCGTCCATGATCGGTCTCGCGGTGGGCATCGACTACGCCCTGTTCATCGTCTCGCGCTACCGCACGGAACTCGTCAAGTACATCGGTGGCAACGACCTCGAGCCGCGGGAACTGGCCGCCAAACTCAAGGAGATCGACTTCCGTCAGCGGGCCCACCTGGCCGGACTCGCCGTGGGTAAGGCCGGTTCCGCGGTGGTCTTCGCCGGGCTGACCGTCCTCATCGCGCTGGCCGCGCTGTCGATCATCAACATCCCGTTCCTCACCGCGATGGCGCTCTCCGCCGCCGCCACCGTCGCGATCGCGGTTCTCGTCGCGATCACGCTGCTACCGGCCATCCTCGGCGCAGTCGGCACCAAGGTGTTCGGCGCCCGCATCGGGGGCGTCAAGGCCCCGGACCCGGAGGACGAGAAGCCGACGATGGGCCTGACGTGGGTCCGCCGGGTGCGCGCGCACCCGATCCTCTTCGGCGCGGCGAGCATCCTCCTGCTGATCCTGCTGGCGCTGCCCGCCGTGAACCTGCGACTGGCCATGCCCTCGGACGGCACCATGGCCCCCGACACCCCCAACCGGATCGCCTACGACATCACCGCGGAGAAGTTCGGCCCCGGGCGCAACGCCCCGATGATCGCCTTCGTCGACACCCTCGCGGTCCCCGAGGAGGAGCGGCCCGCGGCGTGGGCCACCGCGGCAACGGACATCCAGTCGATCGACGGCGTACGGAACGCCCAGATCATCGAGCCGAACGAGGCCGGCGACGCGGCACAGGTGCTCATCACCCCCGAGTACGGCGCCACCGACGAACGCGCCGCGGACGTGTTGGAGAGCATCCGCGGCGGGGTCGGTAATTTCGAGGCGCAGACCGGTGGCACCTACTCGGTCACCGGCGTCACCCCGATCTACGAGGATATCTCCGAACGACTCTCCGAGGTCCTGCTCCCCTACGTCGGCATCGTGCTCGCACTCGCGTTCCTGCTGCTCATGCTCGTCTTCCGGTCCATCTGGGTGCCGTTGATCGCCGCGCTGGGCTTCGCCCTGTCGGTGGCTGCCACCTTCGGGCTCACGGTGGCGATCTGGCAGGAGGGCTGGCTCGGGATCATCTCCGATCCGCAGCCGGTCATCAGCTTCCTGCCGATCATGCTCATCGGCATCGTGTTCGGCCTGGCCATGGACTACCAGGTCTTCCTGGTCACCCGGATGCGCGAGGGCTGGGTCCACGGCAAGACCGCGCACAACGCGGTCTCCAACGGGTTCAAGCACGGCGCCCGCGTGGTCACCGCCGCCGCACTGATCATGATGAGCGTCTTCGCCGCCTTCATGACGATCGACGAGCAGTTCATCAAGGTGATGGGCTTCGCCCTGGCGGTCGCGGTGTTCTTCGACGCCTTCATCGTCCGCATGACCATCATCCCGGCCGTGATGTTCCTGCTCGGCGAGAACGCCTGGAAGATCCCGCACTGGCTCGATCGGATCCTGCCTTCCGTCGACGTCGAGGGCTCCGCCCTGGAAGAGAAGGACGACGACGACAACGTCGCCGGTGGACCGCACGAGTCCCGGGACGCCGTCGCCGCCGGACGCCACTCCTCGATGACGGTGGCCGACCAGTCTCCCGCCGCCGGGAAGCACGAGGACCGTGGCGAGACCTCCGACGGGGGTGCCGGGAGCGGGCAGCGTGACTAGTCTGCGCGAGCGCAAGAAGGCCGACACCCGGACACGGCTCTCGGTGGCGGCGGTGGAACTCCTCGTCAGCCATGGCGTGGAGGGGGCCACCGTCGCCGCCATCGCCGAACGGGCCGGCGTCTCCACTCGGACGTTCCACAACTACTTCGCCCGCCGCGAGGACGCGTTCCTGTACTTCGTCCGCGAACAGGTCGCGCGGTGGGCGAAGCAGGTGGAGAACGCGCCCTCTGACATGTCCGCACTGCGCATCCTCCACGGCATCCTCAAGGAGGCCTACACCCGGCCCGAGGACGACATCGTCGCCCTCGGAAACCTCGCCGTACTCGGTGAGCGGATCGGGTTCGTCCTGGGTCCGGAGAGGCGACCCGACATCGAGGACATCCTCGGCCCTCTGTACGAATCGGTCCGTCAGCGCATACAGAACGGAACCGAGTTCCGCGCCCGACTCACGGTGGATCTGAGCATGGCCGCGTGCGGCGCCGCGCTGAGGAAGCACGCGACACGGCAACGCGAGGGCGACTCCTCCCTGGCGGGTCTGCTCGACGAGGCCTTCGAGGTGCTCGCTCACGGCTTCGATGGTTAGCCCCGAGGAGGCCCGGGCGTCCGGCAGCGAGACGCCGGGCTCGTGATCACGTGAGAGCCGCCGCCCGGTGTGCGATACCGAGCGGCGGCTCTCGTCGTGCGGCCGAATCCGTGTTACCCCGCTTCTCCTTCCGAGCTCTGCCGAAGCGCCTCGGTGACGGAACTGAACATCGTGGCCTTGATGGCCCCGAGGGTTTTGCGGTCCTTGCCGAGGATCGGCCGCAGACGCTCCACCGCAGCCGTGATGACCTCCGACTCCGGCGCCGTCGCGTCCACGAGTCCGGCCTCGCTGGCCTCCGGGCCGGGGTAGCGGTGTCCCGTGCTCATCGCGGCGATGGCGGTCTGCGGGGTGGTCTTGGCCTGGATGAGCGCGGCCATACCGACGGTGAACGGGATGTTGATGTCGACCTCCGGGAAGCAGAAGTAGCCCCGGTCGGCCCGCATCACCCGGAAGTCGTGGGCCATGGCGAGCATGGCGCCGGCCCCGAAGGAATGCCCGTTGACGGCGGCGACCGTCGGCAGGGAGAACGTCAGGACGCGGCTGAACAACTGCTGGACCCGGTCGACGTACCAGTCGAGTCGATCCGGGTTGGCCATGAGCCACTCCAGGTCCAGACCGTTCGAGAAGAACTTGCCGGAACCGGCCGTGACCAGTCCTCTCGCGGAGGTCTCCACCTCGTCCAGTCGGGCGTTCACGGCGTCGAGGAAGTCCGGGGACAGACGATTCTCGTCGTGTCCGAGCGTCAGGACGGCGACGTCCTCGTGCCAGCTCAGTGTGGGGGTCATTGGTGGTGGTCCTCTCTGTCGATGAAATCGGGGGATCCGGCCGGGTCTGCCGGTCCGCGTGCGTCGAGTGGCGGTCCCAGGGCGAGCACGGCGCGCACGCAGGCGGCGATCCGCTGGCGGGCCGACGTGTCCGGGTCCCGGCGTCCGCGGAGCAGCAGTGCGGTCGGTAGTTCCACGACGCAGTCCCTCACGACGTCAACGCAGGCCCGGTCGCCTCGGCCCCACAGATCGCTGGACAGCGCCACGAACAGGTCGGTGAGCTCCTCGTCGAGACCGTCGAGTTCCGCAGCCAGGTCGTTGGGCAGGTCGGCGGACCCGAGGAGCTCCGTCCGGCTGACCGCGAGCAGGAACCGCCCCGATTCCGGGCGCTCCGTGAGGAACCGTGCGGGGGCATCCGCTGCAGCGACCACGGCGTCGATTGCCGCGTCGACCACCGCGCCGACCGCGGCCGTCGACCCCGGGTCCGGCTCTTGGCTGCGCGTTAGGCCAGGCGCCCGGGCGGCCCGCACCATGTCCTGCTGCAGGGCGAGAAACCGCCGGGCCGCGCGGAGCCAGACACGCCCGACCAGACCCGCTCGTGAGCCGAACGCGTTGTAGATGGCGCCGTTGGAGACCGACGTCAGATCGGAAATGGCGCGAACCGTGACCGCAGCGGGGCCGGACTCCACGGCCAGCCGCTCCGTGGCGTCGAGCAGCCGGTCGAGGTCGTGGACCCGTGGGCGAGGCATGCGTCAGACAGTAACAGAGCGACCGCTCTCAAACGGTCGGTGGCCGGGCTACCGACCGGTCCCCCGGCACGGCGCGGACACCGCCCCGCGGACAGACGAGAGAGCCGCCGCCCGGTACGGATACCGGGCGGCGGCTCTCTTCACGTGGGGACGGGGCGGGCCTCGTCGTCGTCCCCTCGGCCCCTCGCTTCCCCCGTCCAGCTCCTTCGCCACCACATACCCCGATGCAGCCAGGGTGTTGTACTAGCTCCCTGAGACCGCCCTCGGGCGATGTGCGCGGAACGCTCTCGGCGACGCTCGAAACGCTACTTGACCAGCAGCTCCGCGATCTGGATGGTGTTCAGCGCCGCACCCTTACGCAGGTTGTCGCCCGAGACCACCAGGTTGAGCCCCTTGTTGCCCTCGATCGACTGGTCCTGACGGATGCGACCGACCAGCGACTCGTCGATGCCCACGGCCTCGAGCGGCGTCGGCACGTCCACGACCTTCACGCCCGGCGCCTTCGACAGCAGCTCGCGCGCCTGCTCCGGCGTGATGTCCTCGGCGAACTCGGCGTTGATGGTCAGCGTGTGGCCCGTGTACACCGGCACGCGCACGCAGGTGCCCGCCACGGGCAGCCCCGGGATGTCGAGGATCTTGCGCGACTCGTTGCGCAGCTTCTGCTCCTCGTCGGTCTCCTCGGAACCGTCGTCGACGATCGCACCCGCCAGCGGCAGCACGTTGAACGCGATCGGCGCCACGTACGGCCCCGTCTCGCCGGCCTGCAGCGCGCCGCCGTCGTGCACCAGCTCGTGCCCGGCCGCCACGTTGTTGGTCACCTGGTCGTTGAGCGTGTCCACGCCGGCCAGCCCCGAACCCGACACCGCCTGGTACGTCGACACCACAAGCCGCTTCAGCCCCGCCGCGTCGTGCAGCACCTTGAGCACCGGCATCGCGGCCATGGTGGTGCAGTTGGGGTTGGCGATGATGCCCTTGGGAGGGTTCTTGGCCGCGCCCGGGTTCACCTCGGAGACCACCAGGGGAACGTCCGGGTCCTTGCGCCAGGCGCTGGAATTGTCGACGACGACGGCGCCGGCAGCCGCGAACCGGGGCGCCTGCTCCTTGGACATCGTGCCGCCAGCCGAGAAGAGGGCGATGTCGATGCCCTGGAGCTCCTCATCGGTGGTGGCCGCGGTGTCCTCCACGACGATGTCCTCGCCCCGGAACGGCAGCGTGGTCCCGGCCGAACGTGCGGACGCGAAGAACCGGACCTTGTCGGCCGGGAAGTCCCGCTCCTCGAGCAGGGCACGCATGACGCGCCCCACCTGGCCCGTGGCTCCGACTACGGCGACAGTGGTCATCTGCGAGGTCAACTCCTGAAAGTCTTGTCGTCCCGGCCCGTCGCGGACGGGTGCTCCGCCCTGCGCTCGACCGACCGGCGAGCCACCATCCTACCGACCCCGCACCTGCCGATCCGAGGCGTGCGTCACAGGTCCCGACGGGGGCGCCGAGCAGCTCCCGTCAAGAAGGCGCCGAGCAGCCCCCGTCAAGAAGCGGGTTCGGCCCGCATCGCGCGAGAAGGTGGTGTGCCGAACTCTCTTGACGTCGGAGGGGCGTCGTGCGGAATGACGGGAGTTCGTCCCGCGGACCGAATCATCCACAGGCCCTGCACTCTCCACAGACAATGCCCGTTCGGGCCAGCGTGGACGGGGTGGTGGCGTTGTCGTCGTCGATCCTTGTCCCATGCGCGACTTTCGGCCACCCCAACGGACCCGCGACCTCATCCCCGACCTCGGGCGGCGGCTCGGCACGAGCGGCTACAACCGACTCCACCGGGGACTCTGGATCCCGCACGGGATCGACGAGACGGATCCGATGGTGCGGATCGCCGCGATCTCGGCGCTCTACCCCGACGCGGTGGTGACCGGCTGGCTGGCCGCCGAAGCTCACGGACACAGGGGCGCACCGCGCGATTACATCGACGAGTTCGCCTGTGGCACAGGGCGTGTCGAGAGACCCGGGATGATCGGACGCCAGTACACGATTCCGCGCGAGCACACCGGGACACTGACGTTCGGCCCCGACAGGGTCGGCCGGATAGCCACGCCGGCGTGGGCCTTGTTCGACATCGCACGGCGGGACGATCGGACCAACGCGGTCGTCGCACTCGACGGATCGCCGAGAGTCGGCGTCGATCCCGAGCGAGATGTCAGACCGCTCGCAGAGACCCCGCGACGCCTGCCGGGCAAGCGGCGGGCCCTCGCTGCGCTCGAGCTCTGTGACACCGGGGCCATGGACTCTCCCTGGGAGACCCGCACCCGACTCTTCTTGCACAATCACGGATTCGAGGGTTTCGAGACTCAGGTGTCGATTCCCGGGCTCCCTTACAGGCTCGACCTGGGGAATCGGCGACTGAAGATCGCGGTCGAGTACGACGGCGAGTATCACCGGGCGCCCGACCAGCACGCCAGGGATCTGACGCGATGGAATCGGATCCGCAGGTTCGGCTGGCTGCACTACCCGGTGACCACCACGATGATCACCCGCGACGAGCATCAGACCGCCGCCGACATCCGGCAGGGCGTCCGAGCTCGCGAGGGCAATCCGCCGGGCGCGACGGGGTGAGCTACCCGGGCTACCAGGCCGGGGCAGCCGACTCAGACCCGGCCACACCAACGAGCAGAGGGTTCGGCACACACGCACTCGGGCGATGTGGGCCGAACCCTCTGCTCGACGGGCCGCCGGGCCTGGCGCCGCCCGGCGCGGGGCGCGCGGCGGCGGCCCGGCAAACACCCAGGTCAGCGGCCGGTGCCGGCGTAGACCTGCGCCTCCTCCTCGCCACCGAGCTCGAAGGCGTCGTGCAGCGCGCGCACGCAGTCGTTGAGTTCCTCCTCGCGGACGAGCGCCGAGATCCGGATCTCCGAGGTGGAGATGAGCTCGATGTTGACGCCCGCCGCGGAGATGGCCTCACAGAACGTCGCGGTGACGCCCGGGTGCGACTTCATCCCGGCGCCGACGAGGGACACCTTGCCCACGTTGTCGTCGTAGAGCACCTGGTCGATGCCCAGCTCGTCCTTGGCCTTGGTCAGCACCTCGGTGGCCTTGGCGCCCACCTCGAGCGGGCAGGTGAAGGTGATGTCGGTTTTACCGGAGGAGCGCGACACGTTCTGCAGGACCATGTCGATGTTGATCTCTGCGTCGGCGACCATGCGGAACACCTTGGCGGCGTAGCCGGGCTGGTCGGGGATGCCGACCACCGTGATCTTGGCCTCCGAGGCGTCGTGTGCGACTCCGGTCAGCAATGCGTCTTCCACGGGGATGTCCTCCACATTTCCCGCCACGAGCGTGCCGGGGTCGTTCGAATACGAAGAGCGGACGCGCAGCGGCACCTGGTTGCGGCGCGCGAACTCGACGCTGCGCAGGTTGAGGATCTTGGACCCGACGGCCGCCATCTCCTGCATCTCCTCGTACGAGATGGTGTCGAGCTTGCGGGCGTTGGGCACGATCCGCGGGTCGGCGGTGTAGATGCCGTCGACGTCCGAGTAGATCTCGCACACGTCCGCGCCGAGCGAGGCGGCCAGGGCCACCGCGGTGGTGTCGGAGCCGCCGCGTCCCAGCGTCGTGACGTCGCGGGTCTCCCTCGACACTCCCTGGAAGCCGGCGACGAGCGTGATCTTGCCCTCGTCGAGCGCCTCGCGGACGCGGCCCGGGGTGATGTCGATGATCCGGCTGTTGCCGTGCCGGGTGGTGGTGATGATCCCGGCCTGCGACCCGGTGAACGAGTACGCCTCCATCCCGAACGAGCTGATGGCCATCGCGAGCAGCGCGTTGGAGATCCGCTCACCCGAGGTGAGCAGCATGTCCATCTCGCGCTGCGGCGGCGACGGGCAGACCTGGTCCGCCAGGTCCAGCAGCTCGTCGGTGGTGTCTCCCATCGCCGAGGCGACCACCACTACGTCGTTCCCGGCCTTCTTCGTATCCACGATCCGTTCGGCCACCCGTCGGATCCGTTCTGCGGACTCCACGGAGGAGCCGCCGTACTTCTGCACTACCAGTGCCACGCGGTCACACCCTTCCGGTGCTGATCGGCTTTTTCCGGTGTTGTTCGGCCTAACGCGTGCCCACTTTACGGGAGGTGTTTACTCGTCATAGATGACGGAAACCTGGGCGGCAGTTCTCCTGGCCCTCGCGTCCGCCCTCAGCCAGGCCCTCGGGACGGTGATGCGCCACCGGACGATGGACCGCGCGGGGGGCCGACTCGAGGGCCGGTTCGGCGTTCTCGCCAGCCGTTATTGGTGGTCCGGAATGCTCATCAGCCTGGCCGGTTTCGCCTTCCAGGGCCTGGCGCTGGCGTTCGGTTCGCTGATCCTCGTCCAGACGATCTCGGTCACCTCACTCATCTTCGCGTTGCCGCTGGGCGCGTGGATGAACCACCGCCAGGTGTCCAAGACGGAGTTGTTCTGGGGCCACGTGCTGACGGCGTGCGTGATGGTGTTGGTGATCTTCGGCCGCCCGACCGGGGGTGAGGCGCATCCGACCTTCTGGGAGTGGGTGCTGGCGTGTGTGGGTGGTCTCGTCGTCGTCGGGATCCTCCTGCGCTTCGCGCGGCGCCGGCACTCCAACGGGGGCCGCGCGGTGCTGTTCGGCGTGGCGGGCGGCGCGGCGTTCGCGTACGTGGCGCTGTTCACCAAGGGCGTGACGCAGCGCTGGCACGAGGGTGGCGCGTGGGAGGTGGCCACGACGGGCGAGGTGTACGCGCTGGGGGTCGCGGCGGTGGCGGCGTTGACGTTGCAGCAGATGTCGTTCGAGGCGGGCGCGGTGCACCAGGCGGTGCCGGCGTCGACCGTCACGACGCCGGTGATCTCGCTGGTGTTGGGCGTGCTGGTATTGGGCGAACGTTTCCAGGTGGACGGCGCGCACCTGGTACTGCTGGCGGCGACCCTGGCGGTGATGACCGTGGCGACGGTCGCGCTGGCGCGCAAGGAGGTCGGCCCGGGGCCGCCCGGGGCCGGCCATGTCGCCGTGGCGGGTGGTCAACGCGGCGCCGACGTGGGCGGAGACGGCGCCGTGGGCGGAGACGGTCCCGCGGCGGGTGGCGACCTTCACGACCACGACGACGACAACGCCGCCACCGCCTGAACACGCACTGAGCAGATCGCCGAGGCGGGACTGAACGGTCCCTGCCACCTGCATCGCTCACATACACTAATTTTTATGCGCCTCACACGCCCCAGTGGCACCGCAAGCACCACGAGTCACACACGCCCCGCACGTCTGGGCCGGCTTGCCGCTGCAGCCTCGGCCGTCGGCGCTGTCGTCGCCGGCCCCCTCGTCGCGCCCGTCGCCATCACGGCCCCCACCGCCGGCGCAGTGGTGGGCGGCACGACCTCCGGCCCCGCGGCGTGGGCCGTCCAGATCACCACCTTCCACAACATCCCCGGAACGCCCTGTTCAGGCGTGGTGATCGACCCGTTCTGGGTGGCCACCGCCGCGCACTGCGGCCCGGCCGACCCGCGCGCGTTCACCCTCGGCTTCGGAAACATGGGCACCGTCGCGGGCGGCTTCGCCGAGACCGCCTCGCTCGCGAGCCCGACGATCGTCGGCGGGTTCGGATCCCTGGACACCGGCAGCCTCGGCCGACACACCCCGATGGCCGCCTACCACGCGCCCGCCGGCGACCTGATGCTCCTCAAGCTCCGCCACCCAGCACCCTCCCCGGCCGTGCTGCGCGCCGGCGCCGACCCCGCGCCCGGCGCGATCCTGCGATTCCACGGCTTCGGCGGCGTCGCGCCCGGTCCGCAGGCGCCGCGCTCGGCCGAGGTACTCACTGGCCTGACCCGTCTCGAGCGGATGGAACCCCGCGGCGGTTCGTGGATCGGCCGCTCCCACACCATCCAGGGAGGCTTCAGCTTCGGCGACTCCGGCGGGCCCGTCTTCCACGGGGACCGCCTGGTGGGCATCCACTCCGGCTCCGACCACGCGAGTCGCCGGGCGGACGGCACCAACCCCGCCTGGTACGAGTCGATCCCCGCGCAGAACGGCTGGATCAACTGGATGATCGCCCATCGCTGATGCCGTTCACAGGAGCCGGCGGAGCCCGCCCACCCGCGCCCACAACAACATCGCCATGTCGAACCGCCGCGGTTTTTGTCACACTGAGCAGATGACCCTGCCGGAGCTCGTGATCCGTCGCGCCTCGCGCGCCGACGTCGACCTCGTGCTGTCCGCCGGCGACCTGCTCGCCACGCCGCCCACCGCCGAGTGGACCCAGGACTTCCTCGACCGCGGCTCGAACATGCTGATCCTGGCCGTGTACGAGGATGTTCCGGTGGGGATGCTCGTGGGCGTGGAGACCGGACACCTGGGCGAGAGCCCCGACCTGTTCGTCTACGGGATCAGGGTGCGCGAGGACCTCCGCCACCAGGGGCTGGCTCACCGGCTCGTCGACAAGGCGGTCGAGATCGCCGAGGAGGCCGGTTGCACCCGCGTGTGGGGGTCGGTGCACCGCTCGGACGCGGAGAACGAGCGTGACCTCGGTCCCGGGTCCCCGTTCCACGCGACCGAAGAGGACGCCGATCCGAGCGCGCGGCCGGAAAGCACCTCCAGCCAGTCCACGACCTTCGTCATCCCGATACCGTGACGGACACCGAAACTGTGTATCGTGACGGTCATGCAGCGCGTGCTCCTTCTTGGGTGCCGCGGCGGGGCCCGCTGAGGCGGACCGGCTCCCCGTCGCGGGATCTTTTCGCGCCGGTCCGTGTTCCACTGATCGCACCTCTAGGGAAGTTGAGCCCCCGAAATGAATCCCGCTGACGCTTTCGTGTCGTCGTCGTCGACCATCACTCCCCCCTCCAAGCCGGGTCGCCCCGGCCAGCCCGCCTGGAACACCCAGCGCGGTTCGTCCATGCCGTGGCACCGCTACCGGCCGTTCGCCGAGGAGGTCGAGGACGTCTCGCTGCCCGACCGCACGTGGCCGGACAAGGTCATCACCCACGCCCCACAGTGGTGCGCCGTGGATCTGCGCGACGGCAACCAGGCGCTGATCGACCCCATGAGCCCCGCCCGCAAGCGCCGGATGTTCGAGCTGCTGGTGCGGATGGGCTACAAGGAGATCGAGGTCGGGTTCCCGTCGGCGTCGCAGACGGACTACGACTTCGTGCGGGAGATCATCGAGGACGACGCGATCCCCGACGACGTAACCATCCAGGTGCTGGTCCAGTGCCGGGAGGACCTCATCCGCCGCACGTTCGAGGCCTGCGAGGGCGCGACGAACGTGATCGTGCACTTCTACAACTCCACGTCGATCCTGCAGCGCCGCGTGGTGTTCCGTAAGGACCGCGACGCGATCAAGAAGATCGCCACCGACGCCGCCGAGCTGGTCAGCGAGATCGCGCGCGACTACCCCGACACCAACTGGCGCTGGCAGTACTCGCCCGAGTCGTTCACCGGCACCGAACTGGCGTTCTCCAAGGAGATCTGCGACGCCGTGACCGAGGTCGTGGGCGCGACCCGTGAGAACCCGATCATCATCAACCTGCCGGCCACGGTCGAGATGGCCACGCCCAACGTGTACGCCGACCAGATCGAGTGGATGCACCGGAACCTGGCGCACCGCGACGCCACCATCCTCTCGCTGCACCCGCACAACGACCGCGGCACCGGCGTGGCCGCCGCCGAGCTGGGCTTCCAGGCCGGCGCGGACCGCATCGAGGGCTGCCTGTTCGGCAACGGCGAGCGCACCGGCAACGTCTGCCTGGTGACGCTGGGCATGAACATGCTGACCCGCGGAGTCGACCCGCAGATCAACTTCTCCGACATGGACGAGATTCGTCGCACCGTCGAGTACGCCAACCAGCTGCGCGTGCCCGAGCGGCACCCGTACGGCGGCGACCTGGTCTTCACCGCGTTCTCCGGCTCGCACCAGGACGCCATCAACAAGGGCTTCGACGCCCTGCAGGCCGAGGCCGCCTCGCGCGGCGAGGATGTCGAGGACGTCACCTGGGAGGTCCCGTACCTGCCCGTCGACCCGAAGGACGAGGGCCGCACGTACGAGGCCGTCATCCGCGTGAACTCGCAGTCCGGCAAGGGCGGCGTCGCCTACATCATGAAGAGCGACTACGGCCTGCAACTGCCGCGGCGCCTGCAGGTGGAGTTCTCGCAGATCGTGCAGAACGTCACCGACTCCGAGGGTGGTGAGGTCACGCCCAAGGCGATGTGGGACATCTTCTCGCTCGAGTACCTGGACCGCGTCTCGCCCATGGAGCGCATGTCGCAGGTCCTGGTGCCCGCCGAGACCGACGACGGCGAGGACTCGATCGAGGCCGTCGTGAAGTGGAAGGGCGAGACCCGCGAGCTGCTCGGCTCGGGTAACGGTCCGCTGGCCGCGTTCGTGACCGCGCTCAACGAGATGTTCGACGACGAGGTACGCATCCTCGACTACACCGAGCACGCAATGACCGCCGGCGACGACGCCACCGCGGCCGCCTACGTCGAGGTGCAGTTCGGCAACCGCGTGTTCTGGGGGGTCGGCCGGGCCGGCTCCATCACCACCGCGTCGCTGCGGGCCGTGGTCTCCGCCGTGAACCGCGCCTACGCCGACGAGGCCGACGCGGATCCGGCGACCATCGGCAGCACCGAGGGCGCGCGCACCTGGGCGCCCTGACGGGCCGCTGGGGAGCCCGCGGAGGGCCCGAGGGGAGTCCCTTGCGCCTCATTAGTCACATGTCTCACTTCGGTAACAGAGGTCTCGATTTGGTTACGCCAAGCGCGTAATGTGGCGGCCGTTCGCGCCGATATGCATGGCGTCTGGTCAACGCAACCCGTCTGGAGTTCCTCATATGCCCGTGTCTCGCCGTGGCTTTCTCACCGCCGCATCGGTCGGGGTCGGTGCGGCGGTCGCCTCGACCGTCCGCGGCCCCCTCGCCGGAGCCAACCCGTTCGCCACCGGCTCACTCGGCGCCGCCCAGGACCTGATGCAGTCGATCTCCACCGGCAGCGGCATGGTCCAGCCCAACGGCCCGCTCGGGTACGTGGGTGTCACCTTCCCCAGCCCCGAGGACATCGCCGGACGCATCCGGTTCGCGTTCCCCGACGGCTCGGTGGGCGACTGGCAGCCGCTCGAGTTGCTGGACTCCGCCCCGGACAGCGGCAGTGTGCCGGCCTCCGAGCTCGTCGCCGCCCCGAGGGGCGCAGTGGGCTACGAGGTGGACGCGGCAGAGGGGGCCGAGGCCACCGTCTTCAGTGACGGCTCGGACCAGCGGCGCGACTACAGCCTCGGCAGCGTCGGTGCGCTCGGGCTGCCGATCATTCCGCGCGCCGCCTGGGGAGCCGGCGACGTCTCCGGCAACCGCTGGTCGCCGACCTACTTCCCCGCGCAGTCGATCACCATCCACCACACCGTCTCCGCACTGTTCGCCGACCATTCGGCCAGCGTGCGGGCGGTCTACAACTACCACGCCGACACTCTGGGCTGGGGCGACGTGGGCTATCACCTGCTCATCGACCCCAACGGCCGGATCTACCAGGGCCGCGGCGGCACTCCACTGGGCACCCCGGTCTTCCAGGTCCCGCCGGTCGCGGGCATCGCTCCGCCTGTCGTGACCGCCGGGCACGTCGGTGGGTTCAACAACGGCAATATCGGCATCGGTCTGCTCGGCAACTTCACCAGCACCCCGCCGACCGCGGCCGCCGTGGGCGCCACCATCGACTGTGTCCGCGCCCTGTGCAACGCCACTGGCATCAACCCGCGCGGCGGCATCACCTACCGCAACCCGCAGGGCGGGGCCACGCGTCCGATGCCCGCGGTCTCGGGACACCGCGACTGGGGCGGGACCGCCTGCCCGGGCAACGCCTTCTACCCGCAGATGCAGTTCATCCGCGACCACGCCGCCAACGGCTGGACCCCCCGGGCCGTCTCCTCGGCCGCGTTCGGGTCCTAAGGCACCGCTGGCGTCACCGTCGGTCCGGGGGTCGTGCCAGCGTAGTCCGTCACGCGTCTCGGCCGCTCCCCTGCAGGATCACCCAACCCGCCCGGTTGCGAATCCTGCAGGGGAGCAGTCGATTTCAACGAGGCGGATCCAGTCCTCAGTCGACATCTCGTGTTCACTCCACCGAGAACAACCCGTAGGGGACGCCGCATACTGTCGCATCGGTAAGCGGTACCCGGGCCCGCCGGTGTGCCGATCCGTCTACCGACGAGGTCCCCCACATGCGCAGTACTCGCGCCCTCTTCACGGTCGGAGCCACCGTGCTCGGCTGCCTCCTCACCGCCTCCTCACTCCCCGTCGCCGCAGCCTCGGTCGGCTCGCTCGGAGGCGGAGGCTCGCTGGGATCACTCGATGTGGGCGGCTCGCTCGGGAGCGACGAAATGCGTTTCGATCTGCAAGCTCACCGGGGCGGCCTGGGGCTCAACGTCGAGAGCTCTCCACAGGCCTTCGGTCATGCCCTCGAACTGGGCGTGACCACTCTCGAACTCGACACCCAGGTGACCGCCGACGGCGAGGTCGTGGTGACTCACGATCGCAAGCCCCGGACGGATGTCTGCCAAGACACCGAGCCCGTCGTGGCCGGCGACCCGATGTTCCCCTACACGGACCACTTCATCCACGACCTCACGCTGGAGCAGGTCCGGACCCTCGATTGTGGCTCCCTCCAGCGCCCCGGCCACCCCGATCAGCGCACGCATCCCGGGCAGCAGATGATGCTGCTGTCCGAGCTCTTCGACCTGGTCAAAGCCCATGGCGCCGACGGCCCGGACGGTGTGCGGATGAACATCGAGACGAAGGTCGAGGCCGGCGCCCCGGACGAGACCGCCCCGCGCGAGGAGTTCGTCTCGGCCGTCCACGAGGTGATCGTGGCCTCGGGCCTCGGGCAGCAGGTCACCATCCAGTCGTTCGACTGGGGCGCGTTGATGGCGATGCACGAGCTCGCTCCGTCGATCCCTCTCGTGGCCCTGACCAACCACGACTTCCTCGGAATCGGCGCCGCTGAGCCCTCACCGTGGCTGGGCGGGATCGATATCGCCGACTTCGACGGCGACGGAGTCGCAGCCGCGGCATCCATCGACGGTGTGGTCGCCTACTCGCCGGTCGCCACCCACCCCGATCAGAGCTGCACGATCGGTGCGGGCAGCTGCACGGCCTATGTGACCGCGGAGATGGTCGAGAACGCGCACGCGCGCGGTCTGAAGGTCATCCCGTGGACGGTCAACAATGCCCAGACCATGGAGTACCTCATGGACATCGGCGTGAACGGCATCATCACCGACCACCCGGACATGCTGCGCGAACTCCTCGCTGAGCGCGGCATGGAGCTGCCGCGGCAGTTCGCCCGCGAGGGCTGACGCGGCCGTCCGGGTCAGCCGCGGACGCTGAGGTCGGGTTCGCGCGTCACCCACCCCGGCCGGCTTCAGCCATACCGAGGCCCGATTTGGCACCCCACCTCGTCGAAAAGAGGATTTCGCACAGGACCACTCGGCCGTTACGGGCGAAATCCACTTATCGACGGGTGTCCG
The DNA here is from genome assembly GCF_053645335.1 of Dietzia sp. NPDC055340. Taxonomy (NCBI): domain Bacteria; kingdom Bacillati; phylum Actinomycetota; class Actinomycetes; order Mycobacteriales; family Dietziaceae; genus Dietzia; species Dietzia sp. NPDC055340. Next base: position 46,794 of record NZ_JBSHML010000008.1, read on the forward strand.
GGGGCCGGGGCGGCGGGGCGCGGGGGCCGGGCTGCGGGGGGCGGCTAGCGGTTTGGCAGCGGGCGGGGCGAGCCCGTCAGTCGCGGGCGCGGGTGGGCAGGAACATCCCGATCACCCAGTTGACCAGGCCGATCACAATGGCGCCGAAGAACGCCGCCCAGAACCCGCTGACCACGTACTCGGCGCCGAAGAGCTGGACCGCGCCGGTGATCCAGCTGGTCAGCATGAGCATCAGCGCGTTCACGACCAGCAGGAACAGGCCGAGCGTGAGGATGGTCAGCGGCAGCGAGAGGAGCTGCACGATCGGTTTGACCACCGCATTGACCAGCGTGAACACCACCGCCACGATCAGCAACGCCGTGACGGTGGGCACGCTGATCTGATCCTCGATCGCGCCGGCGCCCGGAGCGTAGATGACAGTGGTCTCGCGCAGGGAGATCCCCGGCACGATCAGCGTGGCCACCCACAGGGCGAGGGTGTTGACGATCAGTCTCAGCACCAGCACCATCGCCGGATCAGCTCCTCACATACGAGTCCGCCACGTCGAGTGCACGGTCGAAGATGTCCAGTCCCTCGTTCGCCTCGTCCGCGGTGATGATGCACGGCGGGACGACGTGGAAGCGGTTGTAGTTCATGAACAGCAGCAGGCCGTCCTTCTTGGCCGCACCGAAGGTCTTGGCCATGGCCTCTGAAGAACCACCGTACGGGGCGAGCGGCTCGCGGGTCTCGCGGTCCGCCACCATTTCGACGGCCCAGAACACACCCAGACCGCGGACCTCGCCGATCGACGGGTGCTTCTCGGCGAGCTCGCGCAGGCGCGGACCGATGACCTCCTCGCCGATGGTGCGCGCGTTCTCGACGATCTTCTCGTCGCGCATGAGGTTTATCGTCGCGACCACCGAGGCGCACGCCAGCGGGTGCCCGGCGTAGGTCAGGCCGCCGGTGTACGGGGTCTTCTCGAAGGAGGCGGCGATCCGGTCGTGCAGGATCACGCCACCGAGCGGCACGTAGCCCGAGTTGGATCCCTTGGCGAAGGTGATGAGGTCGGGCGCCCAGTCGTCGTCGCCGGACCGGAAGTTGTCCAGCGCGAGCCACTCGCCGGTGCGGCCGAAGCCGGACATGACCTCGTCGCAGATCATGACGATGCCGTACTTGTCGCAGATCTCGCGCACACCGCGCAGGTAGTCGGCGGGCGGCACCATGATGCCGACGGTGCCGGGAACGGACTCGATGATCAGCGCCGCGAAGTGGTCCGGCCCCTCGAGGCCGATGAGCGAGTCGAGGTGCTCGAGCGCGCGGTCGCACTCCTGCTTGTCGTTCTCCGCGTAGAACTGCGAGCGGTAGAGGAACGGCGCGTGGAAGTGGACGGCCCCGGTGTTACCCATGTCGTTGGCCCAGCGGCGGGTGTCGCCGGTGAGGTTCATCGAGGTGGTGGTGGCGCCGTGGTAGCTGCGGAACGCCGAGAGGGTCTTGTGGCGGCCCGTGTGGCGGCGGGCCATGCGGATCGCGTGCTCGACGGCCTCGGTACCGGCGTTGGTGAAGAACACGCGGTTCATACCGGCGGGCGCGACCTCGGCGACGAGGCGGGCGGCCTCGGCGCGGGCGCCGTTGGCGTGCGCCGGGTTGATGGTGCACAGCTCGGCGGCCTGATCCTGGATGGCCTTGACCACGACCGGGTGCTGGTGCCCGATGTTGGTGTTGACCAGCTGCGAGGTGAAGTCCAGCAGGCGGTTGTCGTCTCCGTCGGTGAGGTAGCAGCCCTCGGCGGCGGTGATGACCATCGGGTCGGAGGCGCCCCAGGCCGACCAGGGGGCCAGTACGTGGGCGCGCTCCTTGTCGTAGACCTCGCGGGCGGCGGCGTTCTGCGGAGCGGGCACGGGCATTCCTCTCGTTCGACAGCGATGGCGATTGCCCCCATCATGACAGCCCCGGGCCGTTCCCCCGTCCTCCCGGATCCACGATGCGGAAATGCAGGCCGCACGCGCAGGCTCGGGCGCCGAGCCGGACGCCGAGCCTGGCGTCGACCCGTGCGTCCTGTCAGAAGAGCGACTCCTGCGCGTCGTCGACGGGCCGCGCCGAACCGACGGGCTGCCCGGGCGCGACGTCCGCGAGCATCTCCACCAGCCGGGCCGAGCCCACCAGCTCGAGCCCCTTCTTGCGCGCGAACGCCGCGCGGCCCCGCACCGCGTTCGGGGCGTCGCACACCGCGAGTGAGGTGCGGGACGTGATCCGGTCGGCCAGGTAGAGACCGGAGTCGACGACGAGACCGACGATCTCTTCGGGATCGCGATCCACGTCCTGGGTGAACACCACCTCCATGCCCTGGACCAGCCTGCCACCGCGCTTCAGCCGCCCGGCCGGACGCCAGAGACGGGGCGCGGCCACCGCCTCCGCCCAGATGGTCGACACCAGGAAGCCGGTCTCGGGGTGCGCGACCATCGCCTCGAGTTGCCGCACGGACGGGGCCGCGCCCTTCTGGTCGGCCACCGTACGCAGGCCGGAGAACACGCCGGCCAGCACCAGCGCGTCGTCGTGCGCGTCGTGCGCGGACCGCTGCTCGACCCCGAAGTGCTCGGCGAGCGTCGCGAGTTTGAGGTCCCGGGTCGACAGGTGCAGGCGCCCGGCGAAGTCGAGCGTGCAGACGTACTGCGTCAGCGGCGGCTCCAGGCCCACCCGCCGGGCCTCGGCGGCCAGGAACGACGCGTCGAACGTGGCGTTGTGGGCCACGACCGTGCGGCCCTCCAGCACCCGGGTCAGCTCCGGCGCGATGTCCTCGAAGCGCGGTTTGCCGGCGAGCAGCGCCGGGGTGAGGCCGTGCACATGGACGGGCCCCGGATCGACTCCTGGGTTGAGCAGGCTCGTGAACTCTTCGACCACCTCGCCGTCGTCATCCACCACCACCGCCGCCACCGACAACACCCGGTCGACCGCGGGGGTCATCCCCGAGGTCTCGACGTCAACCACCACCCAGCCAGCCATGCGCTCCATCGTGGCACGCGCCACCGACATCCCCGCTTTCCCTGCGCCCGCCGTCCGGATCACTCCATGTCGGACGCGTTGGCTAGTCTCGACGCCGATCGATCAGCGCCGGCGGCCTCACGTCCGGCCCGGGCTCAGGAGGACGCCGTGTCGCGGTACCGGTCGAACACCCCTGCGGCCCTCCTGCGCGATGCCCCGGCACGGGCGCGCCGCCGCACCCGCAGCTGGATCGTCGGGGTGGTCGGCGCGTATCTGCTGGTGTGCCTGGCCGCCCTGCTGGGGGTCGCCGCGACCGCTCCCGGCGCCTCCTCGGGCTCGTCGCAGGCCGCACATCCGCGGGGGTCGGGCGTCGTTCCGGCCGCCGAGCGCGCCGCGCCGGACGGCAGGGTCGAGGACACCTCCCACGCCGTGCGGTGGCTGCCCGTCGGGTGGGCCGACGTGCGCCCGCTGCTGACCGGAACCGTCGCGCAGGCAAGCGACGAGGGCTTCGAACTGGCGGCGTGTGTGCTGGCCATCGACTCTGCCGACGAGCGGGTGGAGTGCGCCGGCAACGACGAGCCGCGCTACGCCGCCTCCGTCATCAAGGCGGCCTACGCGGTGGGCGCGCTCGAGGCGTGGGGCGGCGATCCCGAGGCCGAGACGCCATACGGCCGGCTGGGGGACCTGCTCGAGGACGCCATCACGGTCTCGGACAACGAGGCCGCCAACGTGTTGTACGAGCTGGCGGCCGAGGGACCCACGGCGCCCGACGTCGGCACCCCGATCGAGGCGATCAACGCCATCGCCGACCGCGTGGGGTTGGCCGACGAGTTCCACACCGGCGGCGCGTTCACCTACGAGTGGACCGGCGACTGGAGTCGGGTGAGCGCGCTCGGCAGCGTCGGCTACCTCAACGAGCTGGTCCGGGCCGCCGACGGTCGCGCCGAGACCGGCGAGTCCCTGACCACCCCGGCGGTGGCCCGGCAGGTGCTGGCGCTGATGCTCCAGCAGGAGCGGAACTGGAAGCTGCCGGACCGCCTGCCGTCGGGCTCGGTGGCCAACAAGACCGGCGAGACGGACACGGAGTCGCACGACGTCGCTGTCATCAACACCGCGAGTGGCCGGTACGCGGTCGCGGTGATCAGCACCTCGGACGGCATGTACTCCACCCCCGACCATCTGATGTCGCAGCTCGCCTACGACGTGGCGGACGCACTCGGCGGTGCGGCGAGGTTCTGAGCCGACTACCGGGGCGTCGAGAAATCCCGGACCCGGTCCGGCGGCCCGCACACCACCATCACGTCGCCCGGTGTGAGCACCGTGCCCTCGGCGGGCGCGGCGTATCCCCCGGCGTCTCGCTTGAGCGCCACCAGCCGCACCCCCTCGCGATCCTCCAGCGCGACCGTGTCGATCGGCGTCCCGAGCAGTCGGTCCGGTGGATGGGTCTTTGCCAGGGCCAGCTCGTCGTCGACCTGGGAGTAGTCCAACAGCGAGGCGGTGACCATGTTCCCCACCCGTCGGCCCATCTCCGCTTCGGGGAACACCACGTGCGTGGCCCCCACCCGGTCGAGGATCCGGCCGTGCGTGGCGGTGACCGCCTTGGCCCAGATGTCGGGGATGCCGAGCTCTGCGAGCAGAGTGGTGGTGAGGATGGACGCCTCGATGTCCGAGCCGATCGCCACGACGGCGTGCGTGTAGTCGGCTACGCCAGCCTGCCGCAGCGCCTCGTCATCGGTGGAGTCGGCCACCACGGCGTGGGTGAGCACGTCGGCCACGGCCTGCACCTGCTTCGGGTCGACGTCCATGGCCAGGACCTCGATGCCGCGCTCGGTAAGAGTGCGCGCCAGGGCCGTGCCGAACCGACCGAGACCCACCACCGCGACGCGACCGTGGTCGCCGCCGTGTCTGGGAAGTCCGAACATCATGTGCTCCTTCGTGCGGGACGGCCCGGGTCAACCGACCACGACCCGGTCCTCGGGGTAGTCGTAGTGGCGGTGGACGGTGCGCAGGGCCAGGCTCGTGGCCAGCGTGATGGGGCCGAGTCGGCCGATGTACATCAGCAGGATCACCAGCGCCTGCGCCTCCCCTGGGAGCGACGGGGTGATGCCGGTCGTCAGGCCGACCGTGCCGAATGCGGAGATCACCTCGAAGAGAATCTGGTCCAGCGAGTACTCGGTGATGATCGACAAGGCGAGAGTGGCGGCAAAGACCAGTCCGACGGACAGCAACGCCACGGTGACGGCCTGCCGCTGCACGTCGGGGGCGACGGACCGGCGCATGACGTGCACCTTCGCCTCCCCGCGTACCTCCGACCAGATCAGCACGGCGAGCAGCGCGAACGTGGTGACCTTGATGCCGCCCGCCGTACCGGCACTGCCGCCGCCGATGAACATGAGGACATCCGAGACCAACCAGCTCTGGGTGCGCATCTGGGCGATGTCGAGGGTGTTGAAACCGGCCGTGCGCACGGTGATCCCGTGGAAGCCCGCACCTGTGAGCTTGTCGATCACCGGCCACCCACCGATCGTCCGCTGATTGGTCCACTCCAACAGCACGAACGCCACGATTCCGACCACCATCAGCACGCCGTACGTGGCCAGGGTGAGCCGGGTGTGGACGGAGATCATGCGCCGCGCACCAGCGGTCTCGTACCGGCCGGCGAGCTGCCGACGGAGTTCGAGCAGCACCGGGAAGCCGAGGCCTCCCACGACGATCGCCGCGGCGATGGGCCAGATCACGAGCGGGTCCGTGGCGTAGGACATCAGATTGTCCGAGCGCAGGCCGAAGCCGGCATTGTTGAAGGCGGAGACCGCGTGGAACACGCCGAACCAGGCGGCCCGGCCCGGGTGCATGTCGTAGCTGAGGTGGAACCGCACGGCGAGCACGAGCGCAATGACCGCCTCCACCGCGAGCGCAGTGCGCAGGATGCCGAGGATCACGCGCCGCAGGTCGCCCAGTCGCTCGCCGCGGCGTTCGCTGAGGACCGTCAACCCCATCCGCAGGCCCAGGCGGTCGGACACGAGCATGCCCAGCAGCGTGGCCAGGGTCATCACGCCGAGTCCACCGACCTGGATGAGAAGGAGGATCACCACGTCGCCGACGATCGACCAGTGCACCGCCGTGTCGACCACCGTCAGGCCGGTCACGCAGACCGCGGAGGTGGCGGTGAAGAGCGCGGGAAGAGGCGCGGTCCAGGTGCCGTCCGCCGAGGAGACGGGCAGCATCAGCAGAAGTGTGCCCAGTACTGCGGCGGCGAGGAATCCCGCCACCACGAGGCGCGCCGGGCGTCGCGCGTCCAGCGCGGTGCCGGCTGGTCGGGGCGACGCGGTCATTCGCCGGGGGCCCGGCGTGTGTGGTGACACGAACGACGACTGTAGTCCTCCCACGACCGGTCGTAGAGTGATGCTGATCACTGCCGGTGGCGGGCACGGTGGAATGGTCATCCGTCTGTCGGCCGCGCCTGCCTAGACTCGTCGCATGAGTTCCCGCGCGCACCCCCGCCCGGCCTTGTCCGACGCGCCCCCCACGGCGCTGACCGCGCGCGGCCGGGCGGCCGTCGCGGCGAGCCGGCTGGCGACGTGGGCGTCGCGGGTGTCGGGCCGCGGGTCGGGCGGGATGATCGGCGGCCTGGTCGCGCTCAAGCTCGATCCGGGCCTCATGGCGCAGCTCGCCGCAGGGCGGCGGTCGGCGCTGGTCACGGGGACCAACGGCAAGTCGACGACGACGAGAATGCTCACCGCCGCGCTCGCCACCACCGGCCCGGTGGCGTCCAACGCCAATGGCGACAACATGGACGCCGGGATCGTGTCGGCACTGAGCGCCGACCGCACTGCCCGACTGGCGGCGATCGAGGTCGACGAGTTGCACACGCCGGCGGTCGCGGAGAACACGCGTCCCGAGGCGATCGTGCTGCTCAACCTGAGCCGCGACCAGCTGGACCGGGTCGGGGAGATCAACTCGATCGAGCGGCGGCTGCGGGCCGGGGTCGCGGCGCAGCCGCAGGCCACGCTGGTCGCGAACTGCGACGACGTGATGATCACCTCGATCGCCTACGACAATCCGTCGGTGGTGTGGGTGGCCGCTGGCGCTCCGTGGTCGGGCGACTCGGTGAGCTGCCCGCGGACCGGCGAGCCGATCACCCGCACCGTCGATGGGACTGGCGCGGTGCGCTGGCGGTCGACGGCGCCGCTGCCGGACGGGCGCGAGTTCGCGCGGCCGGAGCCGGACTGGTGGGTCGACGACGAGGCCATCCACGGGCCGGACGGGTTCTCGGCGCCGATGCGTCTGGCGATCCCGGGGCGGGCCAATCGCGGCAACGCGGCCCAGGCCGTGGCCGCGGCGGTGGCGATGGGTGCGGACCCGGCCGCCGCCGTGCGGGCGGTGGAGGGCGTCGACGACGTCGCGGGCCGCTACTCGACCGTGGACGTGGACGGGCGCGCCGCGCACCTGCTGTTGGCCAAGAATCCGGCCGGCTGGCAGGAGGCGCTCGGCATGATCGACACCTCCGCCGACGGTCTGGTGATCGCGGTGAACGGTCAGACCGGCGACGGCGTGGACTTGTCCTGGCTGTGGGACGTGCGCTTCGAGAGTTTCGAGGGCGTGTCCGTGTACGCCTCGGGTGAGCGCGCCGCCGATCTCTCGGTTCGGCTGACGTACGCCGGGATCGACCACGTGCTCGAACCGGATCCTCTGGCCGCGATCCGGCGGTGCCCGGCCGGCCGGGTCGAGGTGCTGGCCAACTACACGGCGTTCCGTGACCTGGGCCGGGCGATCGCCGCGGCGGGATTCGGCCCCGCCGCCTCTGACGCGAAGGAGCAGCAGCGATGACCGACGACCAGAGCATTCCCCGCCCGGCCGAAGCCCGCGGAGCTGACGCCGGCGCGGCCCCCTCGCCATCCACCGTCTCCCCGCTCGACACCGTCTCCCCCGCCTCGCAGCGGCCCACCGAGTCGACGGTACGGATCGGGCTGGTGTTGCCGGATGTCATGGGAACCTACGGCGACGACGGCAACTCCCTCGTCCTGCGCCAGCGTCTGCGGTGGCGGGGCTACGACGCCGAAATCGTGCGGATCACCCTCGACGACGAAGTCCCCGACTCCTGCGATCTCTACACGGTCGGCGGCGGAGAGGACTCTGCACAGAAGTTGGCCTCCCGGCACCTGACCGGGTCGCCCGGCCTGCAGCGTGCGGTCGAGCGTGGCGCTCCGGTGCTTGCGATCTGCGCCGGGATGCAGGTGTTCGGCGAGTGGTTCGTCGTCTCGGACGGCTCCCGCGCGCCCGGCCTCGGCTTGCTCGACATCACCACGTCGCCGCAGGCGAGCCGGTCGATCGGCGAACTGGCGGTCGAGCCGCAGCTCGACGGGCTGTCGCAGCCGTTGACGGGTTTCGAGAACCACATGGGCGCCACCGTCCTCGGCCCTTCAGCCAAGCCGCTCGGCCGCGTCATTTCCGGCGTCGGCAACGGCATCCCGGCCGACTCTTCCGACGTTGACGGTGCCGCCTCCGGCCGTGGCGCCGGCCAGCGGGTCGAGGGCGTGGTGCAGGGATCGATCATCGCGACCTACATGCACGGCCCCGCGCTCGCCCGGAACCCCGAGCTGGCGGATCTACTTCTGTGCCGGGCGCTGGGCGTGGACTCGCTGCCGTCCGTCGACATCGCCGCCGTGGAACAGTTGCGTCGCGAGCGCATGGCGGCCGCCCGGCGGTGATCTGCCGGCCCGCCCCGGCTCGAATCGACGACGGGGGTGAGCGGACGCTCCGGGTGACCGATCCCGGGTGCCGCTGAGCCGCGCTGACCTACCCTCTGGAACATGTGTGATCACCACGGCCCAGCATCCCTTACCGGCACCGTGACCCCTCCCGATCCCGCGGTCGAGGCAGCGCAGGTGCGCGCGCTGTGGGAGCCGCTGGGCCTGCCGGGCATCATCGACGTCCACACGCACTTCATGCCGAAGAACGTGATGGACAAGGTGTGGGATTACTTCAGTGCCGCCGGGCCGAAGATCGGCCGCCCGTGGCCGATCACCTACCGGGAGGCCGAGGACGCGCGTGTCGAGCGTTTGCGCTCCTACGGGGTGCTGGCGTTCTCGTCGATGCTCTACCCGCACAAGCCGGAGATGGGCGCGTGGCTCAATTCGTGGTCGGCGGAGTTCGCGTCCCGCCACCCCGACTGCCTGCACACGTCGACGTTCTTTCCCGAGCCGAGTGCCGGGGACTACGTCCGCGACGCGATCGACGCCGGCACGAGGGTGTTCAAGTCCCACATCCAGGTGGGCGAGTACGACCCTCGCGATCCGCTGCTCGACCCGGTGTGGGGGCAGCTGACCGAGGCGCAGGTGCCGACGGTCATCCACTGTGGCGGCGGCCCGGTGCCGGGGACGTTCACGGGGCCGGAGCCGATCGCCGCGGTGCTCGAGAGGTTCCCGACGCTGCCGCTGATCATCGCCCACATGGGGATGGGCGAGTACTCGGAGTTCCTGGATCTGACCGAGAAGTACCCGAACGTCTACCTGGACACGACCATGGCGTTCACCGACTTCGTCGAGGAGACCCTGCCGTTCCCTCCGGCGGAACGCGGACGGCTCGCGGACCTGGGTGACAAAATCCTGCTGGGGACGGACTTCCCGAATATCCCGTACCCGTACGCCGAGCAACTCGAGGCCCTGATCGGGCTCGGGCTGGGCGAGGACTGGCTACGGGCGGTGTGGCACGGAAACGCCGCCCGGCTGTTCGACCTCTGACGGGGCCCGGCCCGGGTAGCTGATGTCCGGGCCGGTCCCCGAATCCTCCTCGGATGCCTCCGCGGGAGCTGCCGACGACTCAGCCGACGACGCGACCGGCGACCGGGGCGGGGTGTCCATCTGTTCGGGCTGGAGGACACCGCCCGCGCGGGCGACGGCCTGGCCGGGGGTTCCGGAGAGGATGCGCCGCCCGGACAGCGCGCTGCCCAGGGTGAGCTCGTCGGCGAACTCGAGGTCCGCCCCCATCGGTAGGCCGGAGGCCAGGCGGGACACCACGAGATCGGGGAACGGACGCAGCAGCCGGGCGAGGTACGTGCTGGTCGCCTCGCCCGTGGTGTTGGGGTCTGTCGCGATGATGATCTCGGCGATCTCGGCACCCTCGAACTCCTGGCCGACGCGGCGCATCAGTCCGGCGATCCGCAACTCGTTGGGTCCGATTCCGTTGATGGGATCGAGTGCGCCGCCGAGGACGTGGTACAGCCCGTGGAACTCGCGCGTCCGCTCGATGGCCTCGATGTCCTTGGGCTCTTCGACGACGCACACGAGGCTGGGGTCGCGGCGGGGGTCGGAGCAGATGCGGCAGCGTTCGGCGGCGGCGACGGTGCCGCAGATCTCGCAGTAGGTGACGCCCTCGACGACGGCCTGGAGTGCCGAACGGAGGCGCTCGACCGACTCCGGCTCGGCCTGCAGCAGGTGGAACGCCAGGCGTTGTGCCGACTTCGGACCGATGCCCGGCAGCTTGCCGAACTCGTCGATCAGATTCTGAACCGGTCCTTCGTACATCGCGCTTCCCGTGATCTTGCTGTCCCGGCGGCGAGAACACCGTCGGGTTGCGGGGCCCGGAACATTCCGGGCCCCGCGGGCTCACATTCCGAGGCCGCCCATCATGTCACCGAGGCCGCCGCCGGAGGCCAGCGGGCCGAGGCGGGTCTCGGCGAGCTGCTGGACCTTGACGTGAGCGTCGCCGAACGCGCCGACGAGAAGGTCCTGCAAGGTGTCGACATCCTCCGGGTCAACGACCTTCGGGTCGATCGCCACGCCGGTGACCTCACCCGTGCCGCGCATGGAGACGGTGACGAGACCGCCGCCGGCCTGGCCGTCGACCGTGCTCGCGGCGATCTCCTGCTGCGCCTCGGCGAGCTGGGCCTGCATCTGCTGGGCCTGCTGGAGGAGTGCGTTCATGTCGGGTCCGGGCTGCATCTTGGGGTCCTTTCGGCGGTGTACTGGGCTCTGCCTGTTCCTGCCCGGGGTCGGCCCCGGTCGGTCGGCACCCAGCGTAACCGTCCGATCGGACACAGTGCCGTGCCCGCGCCGCCGCGGGTGGGTCAGCGGTCGATCGGGCGGGCCCCGAGGTGCTCCTTGAGCAGTGCCAGCGCGATGTCCTCACCGGTCCGGTGGTCGAGATTCTGCGGGCCGCTGCTGCGGGCCTCGTCGACCATCTCGTCCTCGGAGATCGGCGCCGCTGGCGGCGCGTCCGGTTCGCCGGGTTCCGGTTCGGGCTCCTCGGGCGGCGGCGGGATGTCGTCGTACCCGCTCTGCCCGCCACCGGATCGGCCCTCGGTACGTCCCTGGAGTCGACGCTCCCAGCCCCGGGGTTCGGTCTGCGGGGGCGCTCCGGAAGCCCCGCCGGCCAGGCCTGCCGCGCCTCCCCTGGCCGCCGGCTGATCGGTGGCGGGGGCTGCGCCACCTGCGGGAACACTGCCGGAGGTGCACTCGATGGTCCACTCGCCACCCACGACCTCGGTGATCGAGTCGGTGATGGCGGTGGCGTTGTGCGGCTGCGCCAGTCGCTTGGCCAACGGTGCGTAGTCGTGGACCAGGTGGATCATCCGGCCGTTGACCGCGGCCACGGTCGCGCCGGCGAGCATGACCTCGACGGTCCTGGTCCGCTTACGCACGGCATCACGGATGGCGGGCCAGGCACGGCGGATGTCCTCGGCCTCAAGACCCGCGCCTGTGCGCGCGTCGGCAGCAGCGGGAGCAGCGGAAGCCGACTCTGCCGGGGCCGGTTCTGTAGCAGGTGCCGCGGGCGGGGCGGGCTGCGGAGCGGCGCCCGCCTGAGGTGACTGCCCGGGCGTCTCAGGCTGCTGTGGCCGGGCCTGCTGCTCTGCCGGGAACTGCCCCGCAGCGGGCTGCTCGCGCCACGGATCGTCCGTCGGAGCAGACGGCGGTGCGGCCCCCTGCTCGGCCTGCGAAGCATCGGACTGCTCCTCAGCCGGCGCTGCCGCCGGGGATGCGTCGTGCGGAGTCTGGTGGTCGGCCTGCTGCTGCGCCACGGATTCGCCGGGAACCACCGGCGCCGCGGGGTTCGGAGCGGCAGCCGGCTCGGCCGCGGGCTCGGGACCCCGGGGCTCGGCGGACGGCTGTGGGGGCTCTGCCTGAGCGGCTGGAGCCTGCGACTCAGGAGCCCGGGGCGCCTGCGCCTGGCCCGGCGCCTGCTCTGCGGCAGGCTCGGGCTCGGGGCTCTGCGTAGCCGGAGCAGGCTCGGGACTCTGCGTGGTCGGAGCGGGCTCGGTCGCCTGCGCGACCGGAGCGGCAGGCGGCACAGGAGCTGGCGGAGTGGGAGTGGGCACCGCCGTCGGCGGGGTCACCGCAGTCGCGCCGGCCGCGGCATCGGCGGCCTGCTGCTGCGACCGGCGGACGAACTTCGGCCGGCCTCCGGCGGGAGCCGCAGCCCCCGCGGACTGCGCTACGGGCGGGTGACCGGCGGGCGCCGTGGCCGCGTTGTCGTCGTCAGGCCTCCCGCTCCCACCCGGGGCGGAACCTCCGCCACCACCGACACCCGCGGCGGCGGCCGGGGCACCTCCCCCTACGGCGGGCCGCCCAGCCTCGAGCGACTCGACTCGCTGGAGCAGCGCGGCCACGGAATCATCCGCCGACGGCAGCAAGAGCTTGGCGCAGAGGATCTCGAGCAACAGCCGCGGCGAGGTCGCCCCACGCATCGACGCCATCCCCTCGTGCACCATGTCGGCACAGCGGGCGAGCGTGGCGGGCCCGATGTTCTCGGCCTGGCGGCGCATCGTGTCCGCCTGCTCGACAGGCGCGTCGACGAGCCCGCGCTCGATGGCCTGCGGCACCGACTGCACCATGATCAGATCGCGCAGCCGCTGCAGAAGGTCGGCCGCGAACCGGCGCGGATCGTGTCCGGCCTCGACCACCTTGTCAACGGTCCGGAACAGCGTGGCCCCGTCCCCGGCCGCCAGCGCGTCCACGGAATCGTCGATGAGCGCGACCTCGGTGGCGCCCAGCAGCGCGACGGCCCGGGGGTAGGTGATTCCCTCGTCCCCGGCGCCGGCCATCAGCTGGTCCAGCACGCTGAGGGTGTCTCGCGGCGACCCTCCACCGGCCCGGATGACCAGCGGGAACACCGTCGGGTCGACGTTCACGCCCTCCTGCTCGCTGATCCGCTCGACCAGCCCGCGCATCGACGACGGCGTGAGCAGCCGGAACGGGTAGTGGTGCGTGCGCGAGCGGATGGTCGGCAGGACCTTCTCCGGCTCGGTGGTGGCGAAGATGAAGATGAGGTGCTCCGGCGGCTCCTCCACGATCTTGAGCAACGCGTTGAAACCCGCGTTGGTGACCATGTGGGCCTCATCGATGATGAGCACCCGGTACCGCGAGGACGCCGGCGCGAAGAACGCGCGTTCACGCAGGTCGCGCGTGTCGTCCACGCCGCCGTGGCTGGCCGCGTCGAGCTCCGTGACATCCAGGGTGCCGTTGCCGCCGGGCGCGAGCGCGATGCACGAATCGCACTCACCGCACGGGTCGGGCGTGGGCCCCTGGACGCAGTTGAGCGAGCGGGCGAGGATCCGCGCGGACGAGGTCTTGCCGCAACCGCGCGGCCCGGAGAACAGGTAGGCGTGGTTGATACGACCGGAGGACAACGCCACCGAGAGCGGATCGGTGACGTGCTCCTGCCCCACGACCTCGGCGAACGAGGCGGGACGATACTTCCGATAGAGAGCCACGCCTAGAGGGTACCGAGGGGGTCTGACAACCACGATGGGGACGGCGACCGGGCCATGCGGCCGACGTGGCATGCGGGGAAATGACCGGAGGGGCCGCGCATGCGCAGCCCCTCCCGACGTCCCTCGCGCGGCGATAGGCCCCCTCAGACCCCGCGGCGCGGTTCCCGAACCGGATCATTGGCGCCGGCCCCTCGCAGCCCCTCAGCTGCACTCCGGCACCCGACCCGTGCGGCTCGGACGAGTTTGATACAACCAGACCGCCCCGAGGGGTTCAAGGCCTTCACCCTATTGACGACTGATCAACAATCGGGCCCCGCGGAGTTATCGCACGTCAAGACCGCAGACACCCGTCAGTCCCGGCACGGTTGATTTTTATAACGTGTCCCAGATCACCGGGCCGGAGATGCGCAGGTCACCCCCGAGGGAGCCGACCTCTCACGCGAACTGACGCACCGACAACAGTTGGCCCCCGAACCGGTAACGATGCCGGACCGGTTGTTGCACGCGCCGGAGGACGTGGTTGTCGGGTCAGCCAGCAGCGCGGCAGGCGGCGAGCAGCACGCACAACCCCACGACATCCATCGCGGTCTCCACCTCCACCAGCGGCGGCAGGGTCGGCGCCAGGCGGATGTGGCGATCATCCGGATCGTTGCCGTACGGGTAGGCCGACCCGGCGGGCGTCAGGGCCACGCCGAGCTCCTTGGCCAGGCGCACGGTCTCGGTCGCGGCGCCGTCGACCACCTCGAGATCGATGAAATAGCCACCCTCGGGCATCACCCAGCTCGCGACGCCGTACTCACCGAGCCGCCGGGTCAGCGCGGCATCGGCGGCCTCGAACTTCGGCGCGACGCTCTCGCGGTGCCTGAGCATGTGCGCGCGAACCCCGTCGGCGTCGCCGAAGAACCGGGCGTGCGCCAACTGGTTGACCTTGTTCGGGCCGATGGACCGGATCCCGGTGTGGCCGAGGTACCAGTCGAGGTTCGCCCTGGACGAGGAGAGGAACGACACCCCCGCCCCGGCGAAGGTGATCTTGGAGGTCGAGCAGACCTGCAGGAAGCGATTCGGGTACCCGGCCTCGGCGGCGATCGTGTCGACGTCCGGCACCTTGGGGAAGTCGTTGGTGAGCGTGTGGACGACGTAGGCGTTGTCCCAGATCACCCGGAAGTCGGGGGCGGCGGTGACCATACGGGCCAGGCGGGAGACCGTGTGGTCGTCATAGACCGCACCCGTGGGATTGGAGAAGATCGGCACGCACCACATGCCCTTGATCGACGGATCCTCCGCGACGAGCCGCTCGACCTCGTCCATGTCCGGACCGGTCGGGCCCAGCGGCACCGGCACCATCTCGATGCCCAGCGCCTCGGTGATCCCGAAGTGGCGGTCGTAACCCGGAACGGGGCACAGCCAGCGCAGCTGCGGCTCGTCCTTCCAGGGCCGGAGAGAGTCGGGCGTGCCGAACAGCATGGCGAACGTCAGCAGGTCGTACATGATCGACAGGCTCGCGTTGTCCTGCGCGATCACCCGGTCCACATCCACGCCCAGCAGCTCGGCGAAGATCGACCGCAACTCGGGCAGACCCGCACCGCCGCCGTAGTTGCGCACATCGGTCCCACCGGCCATGTGGTCGCCCTCGCCGGGCAGGGAGAGCAGGCGCTCGGACAGATCGAGCTGCTCGGGCGAGGGCTTACCGCGCGTCAGATCCAGACTCAGCCCTGTGGCCGCCAGCGCGTCAAACTCCGAGAACAGTTGCGACTCGAGCTGAGCGAGATCGGCGGTGGAGAGATCGGACAGCGCCACGGTGGCCTCCGTCGGGTTCGGCAACTGGGGTGATGGTGGTGCCCTCTAGATATAAGGGGACCCCGCGCACCCGCCAGAGCCCGCTGACCCTTGCTGCCTTCCGGCCCTGGGGGAGTTCACAGGATGGACGCCGCGCGGGGTCCGTGGACGAGTCTAGCGGTGCGACCCCCGAGCCCGCACATGACCCATCCCGCGACGCGCCCCGTCCGCCATCCACGCGCCGCCCGCGCCACGCCCGCCGTGCCGTGGTTTGCCTCCGATTAACCGGGCTGGGTAAAGTGCTCCACGGAGGATTCGCCTAGTGGCCTATGGCGCTCGCCTGGAACGCGGGTTGGGGTTTATAGCCCCTCAGGGGTTCAAATCCCCTATCCTCCGCCGCAGACGCGGCCCGGAGCTCTCGAGCCCGGGCCGCGTCTCTCATTTCGGGCCCACCAGCGTGATCGCCCCAGCATCCCCATCGATGTGGACCACTGCGTCCGCCGCGAGTCGGGCCGTCGCCGCCTCCACCCCGAGCACCGCCGGGATCCCCACCTCCCGCGCCACGATCGCCGCGTGCGAGAGCACCCCGCCGGTCTCCGTGATGACCGCCGCCGCGACGGTGAACAGCGGGGTCCACGCCGGATCGGTCTCACGGCAGACGAGCACGTCCCCCGGCCTCACCTGACGAAAGTCCGCCGGCCCCCGGACGTGACGGACACGTCCGGTGGCCGTCCCCGCCGCGCCGGCGACCCCGCGCAGCACATCTCGCCCCGGGGCCTGCGGCGCCGGGGCCGGCAACTCCGCGGTCACCGGCCGCGCCTGGAGGACCCGGATCCGGTCGCCTTCGAGCGCCCACTCCACATCCCTGGGACCACCGAGCGCCTGCGAGATCCGGACGCCGAGCGCGTGCAGCGTCCGCACGTCGTGGTCGCGGAGACACGGCCGGGCCCGGTCCGCCGCGGGCACCGGGGAGGTCACGATCCGCCCGCCGACCCGATCACCGCGTTCGGTCTTCGCCCCGATCCGACGAGCGCGCACGCCGGTCCCGTCGACGGTCCAGGAGTCCGGGGTCACCCGCCCGGAGACGAGCCCGTCGCCGATCCCCCACGCCGCCTCGATCACCGTGACCGCACCCGTGCCGCCGGCCATCCCGGGCCACGTGAACATCACTCCGGACACCTGCGGGTCGACCCACTCCTGCACCAGTACGGCCATCTCCCCCGCGTCCGCGCCGGCGCCCTCATCGCTGCGGCCGCCCCGACCACCGCGGGCCCCGAGCGCGCGATAGGCGACGGCCCGCTCGTCCCATGTCGACGCCCAGCACGCCCGGATCGCGTCGCGCACCCCGACGCGACCCCGCACGGCGAGCGCGCTGTGGTGCTGCCCCGCCGCCGAACTCCGGTCGGTGTCCTCCGATGACGACGACGAGCGCACCGCCACGCACCCCGAAGCCGATCGCCCGGTGAGACGGTCAAGCGCGCGGGCGATGGCGCCGTCGACCGAGGGAGGTAGCGCGGCGGCGAGGAGCTTCTCGCGGACCTCCTGCGGCGGCCCGGCGATGCCGAGACCGGCGACCGCGTCCCGGAAGACGGACACGGGGACCACGAATCCGGGTGGGACGTCGAACCCGGCACGCAGCAGTTCCGCCAGCGGCGCCGCCTTACCCCCGACCTCCGGGCCGCAGGCGGCATCGAGGTCGACCACGGCAGAGCTCACCGGCGCTCCCGCCCCAGCCCGGACACGAAATCCTGGTGGAGTTCGGCCCAGACCGTGTGGCACGACAGGGTGCCGACGCCGGCGATCGCGTCGTCGATGCCGTCCCGGGCCCGCGCGGCGGCGGCCCCGAACTGCCGGGGATAGCGCCCGTACCGCGGCACCGCGGGTACGAGCCGGACAATCAGCTCGTCGAGTTCCAGGTAGAGCTCGTCGAGTTCTGCGACCGTGCGGCCCCGCGCCGCGACCCGGCCGGCGGGCGTCGCCAGCTGCCATTCGGTGACCGTTCGCACCATCCGGGGATTGACCCGCTCGAATTCCGCCGCGCCCTCCTCGACGAGCTGACGCACTCCGGGCACCGACATCTCGTCGGCGTGCAGCGCCGCGTCGCGCCCACGGCCATGCTCGGTGAGGACCCAACCGCCGGATCCGGCGAACTCCACGAACTCGACCAGGCTCTTACGCTCCAGTCCGCGAAGGGCCTCCTCGGCGGTCGGCCCGGGGAGCATCGCCCGCTCGCCGACCTGGGCCGAGGAACTGAATCCTCCGAGCCTGATGGCGTGCAGTACCGGGAAGTCGGCAGCGCCCGTCACCCACCCACCTCGTTCGCCCGATCGCTCACCCGACGGAACCGCTGCTGCGCGGCCTGTGGTGTGCGGACCCGCAGCTGGCGCGCGATGTCCGGCCAGGTCAGCCCTTCTGCGCGTGCGATGAGGATCAGCGCGGACTCGAGGGCGTCCAGATCCTCACGTGCGGTCTCGATCAGGGCGAGCGCGGCGCGGATGTCGTCATGTGAGGCCTGGCCCACCGCGGAATTGGCGTGGCGGACTGCGAAGCGCAGCAGCGTCACGTCGTCGGGCGCCGCCCGGTGCGGCTGCCACGGTTGTCGCGGCAGCGCGTCAGCCCCCGCGTCGAGCAGCTGCTGCCGCGCCACCTCCACCGTCGTGGCCTCGTCCGTCTCGCCCCTGGAATCCATACACCCACGTTGGGGCATCAACGCCTCATTGTCAACAAGTCGTTGAGATGGTGGTACGGGCCCGGGTGCGAGCCCGGCCGAGTTGCACGCCCTCCCGACCCGCAACCCGGCTCCGGCGCGCGCCCACCTCGGTAGCATTACGACCGTGACGGAGACCACGGCCCCGGACGTCGCGCTTCGCGTGCTCGTCTACAGCAACGACGCCAGTACCCGCGGCCGCGTCATCTCCGCCCTGGGCACGCGCCCGCACCCGGATCTGCCGCGACTGGACCACGTCGAGGTGGCCACCTCCCCGGCCGCGATCGCCCACCTGGACGCCGGCGGGGTCGATCTGGCGATCCTCGACGGCGAGGCCGCCCCCACCGGCGGCCTGGGCCTGGCCAAGCAGCTGCGCGACGAGCTCGACAACTGCCCGCCGATCCTCGTCCTGATCGGCCGTGCCGACGACCGCTGGCTCGCGGACTGGTCCCGCGCGGACGCCTCCGTCGCCCACCCGATCGACCCACTGACGCTGCGCGACACGGTCAACGGCCTCCTCACCGGGTCCCGACCGCACCCCTGACACGCGGTCTGCCCGAAGTGCCGACACCCGTCGAAGCTATGTGAGTAGAGTCACAGTCAGTGACCGGTGAGAACCGGATCACCGGGGAGACGGGGCCCTGGAGAACCCACCACGACAGGCCGCCCGGACCCCCTGCGGTTGCAGGAGAGGTGTGCCCACAGGCACGCCCTCGACCAGGCGCGAGGGAGTGACACCGACGTGAACGAGTATGTGCCCATTCTGGTCCTCGGGGGCCTGGCCGTCGCGTTCGCCGTGTTCTCGTCGTTCGTCTCGTCACTGGCGGGGCCGAGCCGCTTCAACCGGGCCAAGGTCGAGGCCTACGAGTGCGGCATCCAGCCCACCCCGCAGCCGGCGGGCGGCGGCCGTTTCCCGGTGAAGTACTACCTCACCGCGATGCTCTTCATCATCTTCGGCATCGAGATCCTCTTCCTGTACCCGTGGGCCGTCTACTTCGACGAACTGGGCCTGTTCGGCCTGGCCGCGATGGCCCTGTTCGTCGTCAACGTCTCCGTCGCCTACGCCTACGAGTGGCGCCGCGGCGGGCTGAGCTGGGACTAGCCGGCAGCGTCCGCGACACGCGCGGACGCACGCGAGATACGGGAAAGGAGCACGGCCATGGGACTCGAGGAGAAGGTGCCGGCCGGGTTCCTGCTGACCACGGTCGAGCAGCTCGCCGGATACTTCCGCAAGGGGTCGCTGTGGCCGGCCACGTTCGGGCTGGCGTGCTGCGCGATCGAGATGATGGCCACCAGTGGCGGCCGCTACGACCTGGCGCGTTTCGGCACGGAGGTGTTCCGCGCCTCGCCGCGCCAGGCGGACCTGATGATCGTCGCGGGCCGGGTGAGTCAGAAGATGGCCCCGGTGCTGCGCCAGGTATACGACCAGATGGCCGAGCCCAAGTGGGTGCTGGCGATGGGCGTGTGCGCGTCGTCCGGCGGGATGTTCAACAACTACGCGATCGTCCAGGGCGTCGACCACATCGTGCCCGTCGACATCTACCTGCCCGGCTGCCCACCGCGCCCGGAGATGCTCATGCACGCCATCCTCACGCTGCACACCAAGATCGAGTCGATGCCGCTGGGCGTCAACCGGGTGGAGGCGGTGAAGGCCGCCGAGCAGGCCGCCCTGGACGAGCGCCCGTTGATCCCGGTTGAGGGGATGTTCCGATGACGGACAACCCGGACCGCGGCGACCCACCGGAGCTCCGTGACGCGCCCGACCGACGTGGTGTACCCGGCCGCCGCGACGCCCCCTCTACAACCGGTGAGTTCGCGGTGCCCGATGCGCACCGCGCAGGGCCGGAACTGGTCGGCGAGCGCCGCGGCATGTTCGGCGTCCGCGGGTCGGGGGACACGTCGGGGTTCGGCGGCCTGGTCCGCCCGACGGCACTGCCGGGCGGGTCGGAACCGCCGTATGAGAACGACGACGACAACGCCGTCATCGAGGGCCTCACGGCAGCCCTGCGGCGGCAGGGCGGGCCGGGCTTCGACGAGGCCGTCGAGCGGGTCGTGGTCCACGCCGGCCAGCTGACCCTGCACGTGGTGCGGGAGCACCTGGCGACGGTGGCGCGGACGCTGCGGGATGATCCCGCGCTGCGGTTCGAGATGTCGCTGGGCGCCAGCGGGGTGCACTACCCGGACGCGACCGGCCGAGAGCTGCACGTGGTGTATCCGCTGCAGTCCATCACCCACAACCGCCGCGTGATGCTGGAGACCAGCGCCCCGGATTCGGACCCGCACGTCCCGTCGCTGACCCGCGTGTATCCCACGACGGACTGGCACGAGCGGGAGACCTACGACTTCTTCGGCGTGATCTTCGACGGTCATCCGTCGCTGACCCGGATCGAGATGCCGGACGACTGGGAGGGCCACCCGCAGCGCAAGGACTACCCGCTGGGCGGCATCCCGGTGCAGTACAAGGGCGCGACCGTGCCGCCGCCGGACGAGCGGAGGGCGTACTCATGAGCACCGACCGCACCCGCGCGCGCCGCACCCGCCGCTCCGCCGGCCCGGGCAGCGACGCCTCCGACACGATCCTCACCGCCTCCGGGCAGGACTGGGACGCGATCAGCGCCGCCGCGCGCAATGCCGACGACGACCGCATCGTGGTCAACATGGGCCCGCAGCACCCGTCGACCCACGGGGTGCTGCGGTTGATCCTCGAGATCGAGGGCGAGACGGTCACGCAGGCCCGCTGTGGGATCGGCTACCTGCACACGGGGATCGAGAAGAACCTCGAGTTCCGCTACTGGACCCAGGGCGTCACCTTCGTCACCCGCATGGACTACCTGTCGCCGTTCTTCAACGAGGTGGCCTACTGCCTCGGGGTGGAGAAGCTGCTCGGGATCACCGACCGGGTCCCCGAGCGGGCGTCGGTGATCCGGGTGATGCTCATGGAGCTCAACCGCATCGCCTCCCACCTGGTCGCGGTGGCCACGGCCGGCATGGAACTGGGCGCCACCACCCCGATGCTGTTCGGGTTCCGCGATCGCGAGCTGATCCTCGACGTGTTCGAGGTGATCAGCGGGCTGCGGATGAACCATGCCTACGTCCGGCCGGGCGGGGTGGTGCAGGACCTGCCCGACGAGGCCGTGCCCATGGTCCGCGACCTGCTCGAGGTGCTGCCGGGGCGGATCCGCGAGATGGAACTGCTGCTGCGGGAGAACCCCATCTGGAAGATGCGGTTGTCCGGCATCGGCTACCTGGACCTGACCGGCTGCATGGCCCTCGGCGTGACCGGCCCGGTCCTGCGCGCGACCGGCCTGCCGCACGACGTGCGCCGCTCCGATCCCTACTGCGGCTACGAGAACTACGAGTTCGACGTGGTCACAGGGTCTGCCAGCGACTGCTACGACCGCTTCGTCATCCGCATCGACGAGATGAAGGAGTCACTGAAGATCGTCGAGCAGTGCCTGGACCGGCTCGCCCCCGGCCCGGTGATGGTCGACGACCCCAAGATCGCCTGGCCCGCCCAGCTCAAGGTCGGCCCCGACGGCCTCGGCAACTCCCAGGAGCACATCCGCCACATCATGGACAGCTCCATGGAGGCGCTGATCCACCACTTCAAGCTGGTCACCGAGGGCTTCCCCGTGCCGCCCGGCCAGGTGTACGTGCCGGTCGAGTCGCCGCGCGGCGAGCTGGGCGTGCACATGGTCTCCGACGGTGGCACCCGCCCGTACCGGGTGCACTACCGCGACCCGTCGTTCACCAACCTGCAGGCCGTCGCCGCCATGTGCGAGGGCGGGATGATCGCCGACGTGATCGCCTCCGTGGCCAGCATCGACCCCGTGATGGGAGGGGTGGACCGATGAGCACTCCGCAGCAGTCCCGCGGCGAGCCGGTGTTCCTCCAGTTCGGCCGCCTGGCCGACGAACCCGGCGAGGTCGTCCGGCCGGACGCCCGCCGCGCGTACCCCGCCGACGTGCGGGGCCGCCTCCGGGCCGACGCCGATCACATCGTCTCCCGGTATCCGCAGGCCCGCTCGGCGCTGCTGCCGCTGCTGCATCTGGTCCAGGCGGAGGACGGGTACCTGACCCCGGCCGGGATCGAGTTCTGCGCCGTCGTCGTCGACCTCTCCCCCGCCGAGGTCATGGCGGTGGCCACCTTCTACTCCATGTACCGACGCACGCCAACGGGCGACTACCTCGTCGGGGTGTGCACCAACACCCTCTGCGCGGTGATGGGCGGCGACGAGATCTACGCCGACCTCGCCGACCACCTGGGCCTCGACGGGCCCGGCACCACCGACGACGGGCGCGTCACGCTCGAACGGATCGAGTGCAACGCGGCCTGCGACTACGCGCCGGTGGTGATGGTGAACTGGGAGTTCTTCGACGACCAGACGCCCGAGGAGGCGCGGCGCGTCGTCGACGACCTGCGCGCCGGCAGGACCGTGACGCCCACGCGCGGCGCCCCGCTGTGCACGTTCCGGCAGACCTCCCGGATCCTCGCCGGCTTCCCCGACCCCCGCCCCGGCGCGAACGACGGCGCGCCCGGCGAGGCCACCCTGGCCGGACTGCGCATCGCGCGCGAGCACGACATGCGCGCGCCCGAACCCGGCGGGCCCACACGCGACGACACCGCCCCCACCCCGGACGAGGAGGCCTGACATGGCACTCGCGCCGTACCTCAGCCGCTACTGGGACGCCCCGTCCAGCTGGACGCTGGATACCTATCTCGCGCACGACGGCTACGCGGGCCTGCGCGCGGCGCTGGCCACCGATCCCGACGCGGTGACCTCCACCGTCCTCGACGCCGGCCTGCGCGGGCGCGGTGGCGCCGGCTTCCCGACCGGGCGCAAGTGGAGCTTCATCCCCCAGCAACCGGACGACGGCCCCGCGGACCCCGACGGGCCGGCAGCCAAGCCGCACTACCTGGTGGTCAACGCCGACGAGTCCGAGCCCGGCACCTGCAAGGACATGCCGCTGATGCTGGCGACGCCGCACGTGCTGATCGAGGGCGTGATCATCGCCGCGTACGCGATCCGCGCCTCGCACGCGTTCATCTACCTGCGCGGCGAGGTGGTGCCGGTGCTGCGGCGGCTGCAGGCCGCGGCGGCCGAGGCATACGAGGCCGGTTACCTCGGCGAGAACATCCTCGGCAGCGGGTTCGACCTGGAACTGGTCGTCCACGCCGGGGCCGGGGCCTACATCTGCGGCGAGGAGACCGCGCTGCTCGACTCGCTCGAGGGGCGGCGGGGCCAGCCCCGGCTGCGCCCGCCGTTCCCCGCCGTCGAGGGCCTCTACGCCTGCCCCACCGTGGTGAACAACGTCGAGTCCATCGCGAGCGTGCCGTCGATCCTGCAGCACGGCCCCGAGTGGTTCCGGTCGATGGGCTCGGAGAAATCGCCCGGCTTCACCCTGTACTCGCTGTCCGGGCACGTCACCCGGCCCGGACAGTACGAGGCGCCGCTGGGCATCACACTGCGTGAGCTGCTGGAGCTGGCCGGCGGGATCCGCGAGGGCCACACCCTGAAGTTCTGGACCCCCGGCGGTTCGTCGACCCCGATCCTCACCGATGCCCACCTGGACATGCCGCTGGACTACGAGGGCTGCGCGGCCGAGGGCACGATGCTCGGCACCAAGGCGCTGCAGATCTTCGACGACACCACGTGCGTCGTGCGGGCGGTGCTCCGGTGGTCCGAGTTCTACGCCCACGAGTCCTGCGGCAAGTGCACGCCCTGCCGCGAGGGCACCTACTGGCTCACGCAGATCATGCAGCGGCTCGAGGACGGCACCGCGAGGGAAGACGACATCGAGAGGCTGCTGGACATCTCCGACAACGTCTTCGGCAAGTCGTTCTGCGCCCTCGGCGACGCCGCGGCCACCCCGATCATGTCGTCGATCCGCCTGTTCCGCGACGAGTACCTGGCCCACATCCCCGGCGGCTGCCCGTTCGACCACCGTCGCTCCACCGTGTTCGCCGATCGCGCCACCGCCGGCGCCGGGGAGGTGCCCCGATGACCCCGCCCGCTGACGAGCAGGTCACGTTGACGATCGACGGCCGCGAGGTGTCGGTCCCCAAGGGCACGCTGATCATCCGGGCCGCCGAGCGGATGGGCGTGGAGATCCCCCGCTTCTGCGACCACCCGCTGCTCGAGCCCGCCGGGGCGTGCCGTCAGTGCATCGTCGAGGTGGAGGGCGCGCCGAAGCCGGTCACCTCGTGCACCACCCCGGTCACCCCGGACATGGTGGTGCGCACTCAGGCCACCTCCGAGGTCGCCGACAAGGCGCAGCGCGGCGTGATGGAGCTGTTGCTGATCAACCACCCGCTCGACTGCCCGGTCTGCGACAAGGGCGGCGAGTGTCCACTGCAGAACCAGGCCCTGTCCAGCGGGCACGCGCTGTCGCGGTTCACCGAGGTCAAGCGCACGTTCCCCAAGCCGCTGTCCCTGTCCTCGCAGGTGCTGCTCGACCGCGAGCGCTGCGTGATGTGCGCGCGCTGCACGCGCTTCTCCGAGCAGATCGCCGGCGATCCGCTCCTCGACCTGTTCGAGCGCGGCGCCCAGCAGCAGGTCGGCGTGTACGGCGAGGAGGGCTTCGAGTCCTACTTCTCCGGCAACACCGTCCAGATCTGCCCGGTCGGCGCCCTCACCGGCGCCGCCTACCGGTTCCGCGCCCGCCCCTTCGACCTGGTCTCCAGCCCGGCCGTGTGCGAGCACTGCGCGAGCGGCTGCGGCCAGCGCACCGACCACCGCCGCGGGAAGGTGCTCCGCCGCCTGGCCGGCAACGATCCCGAGGTCAACGAGGAGTGGAACTGCGACAAGGGCCGCTGGGCGTTCACCTACGCACGCGCTCGTGATCGCCTCACCACGCCGATGATCCGCGGCGAGGGCGGCGGCCTGGTGCCGGTGCCCTGGTCGACCGCGCTGGCGGTCGCCGCGGAGGGGCTCGCCGCGGCCCGCGGCCGGACGGGAGTGCTGGCCGGCGGGCGACTGACGGCCGAGGACGCCTACGCGTACGCCAAGTTCGCGCGGGCCGTCCTGAACACCAACGACATCGACTTCCGGGCCCGCCACCACAGCGCCGAGGAGGCTGATTTCCTCGCCGAGCGCGTGGTCGGCCGGGCGCCCGGTGGCGGCCCGCCGGCCGCGGTCACCTACTCCGATCTCGAGACGGCCCCGGTCGTCCTGCTCGTGGGTTTCGACCCGGAGGAGGAGTCGCCGATCGTTTTCCTGCGGCTGCGCCGCTGCGCCCGCGACCTCGGCCTGCCGGTGTTCGCTATCGCGCCCTTCGCCTCCCCGGCGGTGCTCAAGACCGATGCCACCCTGCTGCCGACCGTCCCCGGCGTCGAGCCACAGGTCCTCAACGCACTCGCCGCCGCCGAACCAGACCACGACGTGCTCTCCACCCTGCTGCGCCGGCCCGGCGCGGTGATCATGGTCGGCGAACGCCTCGGCGCGATCCCGGGCGGCCTGCCCGCCGCGGCCGCGCTCGCCGACGCCACCGGCGCCCGCCTGGCCTGGGTCCCCCGCCGCGCCGGCGAGCGCGGTGCCCTCGAAGCCGGGTGTCTGCCGGGCCTGCTGCCGGGAGGCCGGCCCGTGACCGACGCCGCCGCCCGCCACGCGCTCGCGGAGCTGTGGCGTTGCGACGAGCTGCCCACCGCTCCCGGCCGCGCCACCACCGAGCAGCTCGAGGCCGCCGCCGCGGGCGAACTCGACGCGCTGCTCATCGCGGGGGTCGAGGCCGCGGACCTGCCCGACCCGGCCGCCGCCCTCGCCGCCGTCGAGTCCGCCGGGTTCGTGGTGAGCATCGAGCTGCGCCGAAGCGAGATCACCGACCGCGCGGACGTGGTCCTGCCCATCGCGCCCACCGCCGAGAAGTCCGGCACCTACCTGACCTGGGAGGGCCGCCCGCGCCCGTTCGCCGCCGCGCTGACCGGCACCGATGCGATGCCCGATCTGCGTGTCCTCAATGCCCTCGCCGAGGAGACGGGCGCCTGGTTCGGCCTGCAGGACGTCGAGTCCGCACGCCGGGAGATGGCCGCCGTGCGCGAGGCCCTCAGCCCGGCATCCGCGCGCGCAGATGCACAGGCGCGCACCGATGCCTCGCAGCCGCACGCCGGCACCGCTCCAGAACGAGGGCAGGCCGTGCTGGCCACCTGGCGGATGCTCCTCGACGCCGGCCGCCTCCAGGACGGGGAGCCGCATCTGGCCGGAACCGCGCGCCGCCCGGTCGCGCGGATGTCGCCGGGCACCGCGGCCGAGATCGGGGCCGTCGACGACCAGCCGGTGACCGTCTCGACCGACCGCGGCGCGATCACCCTGCCGCTGGCCGTCACCGAGATGCCGGACCGCGTGGTGTGGCTGCCGCAGAACTCGCCGGGCTCGGCGGTGGGCGTCACGCTCGGGTCGGCCGCCGGCGACCTCGTGGACATCGCGGCCGGAGGCGACACGCCGGACGACACCGCCGGGGAGGGGGCGTCATGACCCGCCCGCACCTGCTCGCCGCGACCGGCTCGGAACTCGCGACGACGAGCGCCGACCTGACCGCGTTCGGCACGGACCCGTGGTGGCTCGTGCTGGTCAAGGTGCTCGGGGTGTTCGTGTTCCTGGTGGTGACCGTGCTCGCGGCGATCTACCTCGAGCGCAAGATCCTCGCCTGGATGCAGATGCGGATCGGCCCCAACCGCGTCGGCCCGTTCGGCATCCTGCAGAGCCTGGCCGACGGCGTGAAGATCGCCCTCAAGGAGGGGCTGATCCCCAAGGGCGTCGACAAGCCGATCTTCCTGCTCGCCCCGGTCATCGCGGTGATCCCGGCATTCATGGCGTTCGCCGTGATCCCCTTCGGACCGGAGGTCTCGATCCTCGGCCACCGGACCCCGCTCCAGCTCACCGACCTGCACGTGGGCGTGCTCTACATCCTCGCCGTGACCTCGATCGGCGTGTACGGGATCGTGCTGGCCGGCTGGTCGTCCGGCTCCACGTACCCGCTGCTCGGCGGCCTGAGGTCCACGGCCCAGGTGATCAGCTACGAGATCGCCATGGCGCTGTCCTTCGTGGGCGTGTTCCTGTTCGCCGGCACCATGTCCACCTCGGGGATCGTCGACGCGCAGTCGCGGGTGTGGTTCGTGTTCCTGCTGCTGCCGTCGTTCTGCATCTACGTGATCTCGATGGTCGGCGAGACCAACCGCGCCCCCTTCGACCTGCCCGAGGCCGAGGGTGAGCTCGTGGGCGGCTTCCACACCGAGTACTCGTCGCTGCGGTTCGCGATGTTCATGCTCGCCGAGTACGTCAACATGACCACGGTCTCCGCCCTCGCCGCGACCCTGTTCCTGGGCGGCTGGCGGGCCCCGCTGCCGTTCTCCCTCCTCCCCGGCGCCGACTCCGGATGGTGGGCGCTGTTGTGGTTCGTCATCAAGGTGTGGGGCTTCCTGTTCGTGTTCATGTGGCTGCGCGCCACCCTCCCGCGCCTGCGCTACGACCAGTTCATGGCCTTCGGCTGGAAGGTGCTCATCCCCGTCTCCCTGGCCTGGGTGATGGTGGTGGCCGCCATCCGGGTGATCGTCGGCCCGGAGTCGGCGCTGCTGACGCCCGCCATGGTGATCGCGGGACTGGCCGCGGTGGCCGTCATCGTCGTCGTCAGGCGTGTCCTTTCCCGACGCGGCGCCGCGCACGACGGCCCCCGACCCGGCCCGGCCACCTCCGCCGTCGGCTCCGGCGCCTCCGACCCGTCCCCGTTCGACCCGACCTCATTCGACCCGGCCCCGTTCAACCCCACCGCCGGCGGCTTCCCCGTCCCCCCGCTCCCCCACCAGCGCTTCGCCACGCCGCCGACCAAGGAGGCCCGCCATGCCTGAGGTGCCCAGGTTCCTCGAGCCCCTCGCCGGGTTCGGGGTGACGTTCGGGACGATGTTCAAGCCCGCCCACACCGAGCAGTACCCCGAGGAGAAGGTGCCGGTCGCGCCCCGCTACCACGGGCGACACCAGCTCAACCGGTACGCCGACGGGCTCGAGAAGTGCATCGGCTGTGAGCTGTGCGCGTGGGCGTGCCCGGCGGATGCGATCTTCGTCGAGGGCGCGGACAACACCGCCGAAGAGCGCTACTCCCCCGGCGAGCGGTACGGACGGAACTACCAGATCAACTACCTGCGCTGCATCGGCTGCGGGCTGTGCGTCGAGGCGTGCCCGACCCGCGCGCTGACCATGACGAACGACTACGAGATGGCCGACGACAACCGCACCGACCTCATCTACACCAAGGACGACCTGCTCGCGCCGCTGCGCACCGGCATGGTCCCGGCGCCGCACGACCTGTACCCGGGCGCCGACCACGGCGACTACTACCGCGGCGAGATCACCGGCTCCGCGCCCGAGCAGGGCGAGCCGTACGACGGGGAGGCGAGCTGATGTCCGGCGGCGAGTCGGTGCTGTTCTGGGTCCTCGCGGTGATCGCGGTGGCCGGGGCGCTGGGCGTGGTCTCGGCGACCAAGGCCGTCTACTCGGCGCTGTGCCTGGCGGCGACCATGGTGTCGCTGGCGGTGATGTACATGGCGCAGGGTGCGGTGTTCCTGGGGGTGGGGCAGATCGTGGTCTACACGGGCGCGGTGATGATGCTGTTCCTGTTCGTGGTGATGCTCATCGGCGTGGAGTCCTCGGACTCGCTGGTCGAGCGGATCCGCGGGCACCGGGTCGCGGCGATCGTGGCGGGGCTCGGGTTCGGCATCCTGCTGGCCACCGGCCTGGCGCGGGCGCAGCTGGGGCCGTTCGCCGGCTTCGGGCCCGACCATCAGGACGTGCCCGCACTCGCCGAGCTGCTGTTCACGCGGCACGTGTGGGCGTTCGAGCTGACCGGCGTGCTGCTCATCATCGCCACTCTCGGCGCCATGGTGCTGGCGCACCGCGAGCGGTTCACCGGCCGGCTGACCCAGCGACAGCTGTCCGAGCAGCGGTTCCTCGACTGGCAGCGCGACGACTCCGCCCGCGTCACCCCGCTGCCCAGCCCGGGCGTGTACGCGCGGCGCAACGCCGCCGACCAGCCCGCCCGACTGCCCGACGGCTCCGACGCCCCCGACTCGGTCAGCGACGTGCTGCGCCGGCACAGCGATCGTGCGGCGGCCGGCGGCGAGCTGGAGTCCGGCGAGGCGGGCGGGTCCGGCGCCGGCGAGGCGGCCGGGCCCCGCGCGCGGGGCCGCCGAGGCGGTGCGCGGCGATGAGCCCCGAGTATTACCTCTACCTGTCCGCGATCCTGTTCACGATCGGCGCCGCCGGCTTCCTGCTGCGCCGCAACGCGATCGTGGTCTTCATGTGCATCGAGTTGATGCTCAACGCCACCAACCTCGCGCTGGTGACGTTCGCGCGGATGCACGGCGACGTCACGGGCCAGGTCATCGCGTTCTTCGTCATGGTGGTCGCCGCCGCGGAGGTCGTGATCGGGCTGGCGATCATCATGTCCATCTACCGTTCGCGCAGGTCGGCGTCGGTCGACGACGCCGACCTACTGAGGTACTAGGGGGACGACGACGATGACATCCACCGCCCTCGCGCACACCCTCGCGCCGGCCGTCGCCGACCCCGCCCTCTGGCTCGTCCCCGCATTGCCCCTGCTCGGCGCGGTACTCCTGCTGCTGATCGGGCGACGCGCGAACGCATGGGGGCATCTGCTCGCGTGCGCGGTCGCGCTGGCCGCCTTCGCGGTGGCGCTGTGGCAGTTCGTCGAGATGACCGGCCGCGGTGCCGGCGAGCGGGCCGCCACCCAGACCCTGTTCACGTGGATCTCCGTGGGCGAGCTGCACGTGGACTTCGGGCTGCGGCTGGACCAGCTGTCGATGGTGTTCGTGCTGCTCATCACCGGTGTGGGCCTGCTGATCCACATCTATTCGATCGGCTACATGGCCACCGATCCCGCGCGGCGTAAGTTCTTCGCCTACCTCAACCTGTTCCTCGCGGCGATGCTGCTGCTGGTCATGGCGGACAACTTTCTCGTCCTGTACCTGGGCTGGGAGGGCGTGGGCCTGGTCTCGTACCTGCTCATCGGGTTCTGGCAGCACAAGCCCTCCGCCGCGACCGCGGCCAAGAAGGCGTTCCTCGTCAACCGCGTCGGCGACATCGGACTGGCCATCGCGCTGTTCGTCATGGTCACCCAGCTGGGCACGCTGAGCTACGAGGGCGTGTTCGCGGCCGTCGACGGGCCGGCCAGCACAGTCCTGGTCACGGCGCTCGGGCTGCTATTGCTGGTGGGTGCGTGCGCCAAGTCGGCACAGGTGCCGCTGCAGTCCTGGCTCGGCGACGCGATGGAGGGCCCCACCCCGGTCTCTGCGCTCATCCACGCAGCGACCATGGTCACCGCGGGCGTCTACCTCATCACCCGCGCGAACCCGATCTTCGACGCCGCCCCCACGGCCCGGACCGCGGTGATCGTCGTGGGCGCGGTGACGCTGCTGTTCGGCGCGATCGTCGGCTGCGCGAAGGACGACATCAAGAAGGTGCTGGCCGCCTCCACCATGAGCCAGGTCGGCTACATGGTCATGGCGGCCGGCTTCGGCCCCGCCGGGTACGCGCTGGCGATCATGCACCTGCTAACCCACGGTTTCTTCAAGGCCGGGCTGTTCCTCGGCGCCGGCTCGGTGATGCACGGGCTCGACGACGAAGTGGACATGCGCCGCTACGGGGCCCTGCGCGCGGTCATGCCCATCACCTTCGTCACATTCGGCCTGGGGTACCTGGCGATCATCGGCGTCCCGCCGTTCGCCGGCTTCTACTCGAAGGAGGGCATCATCTCTGCCGCGTTCGACCTGGGCAGCACGGCGGGGGCGGGCTCGGTCGGCGGCTACCTGCTCGGGGCGCTCGCGCTGCTCGGCGCCGGACTGACCGCCTTTTACATGACCCGCGTGATGATCCTGACCTTCTTCGGTCCCAAGCGCTGGCACACGGAGGCCCACCCACACGAGTCGCCGCCGGTGATGACCGGGCCGATGATCGTGATCGCGATCGGCTCGGTGCTCGCGGGGTTGGTGCTCGCCATCGGCGGCCGCCTGCAGGACTGGCTGGCCCCCGTTGTGGGCGAACACCACGCCGCGCACGTCCTGCCGGTGTGGCTGGTCACCACGCTGTCGCTGGTCGTGGTGGCCCTGGGTGTGGCGGTGGCGGTCGTTCTCTACGGCCGCAGAGCCGTCCCGGTGACCGCGCCCGAGGGCTCCGCGCTCACCCGGGCCGCCCGGCGCGACCTCTACGCCGACGACCTCAACGAGTCGCTGTTCATGCGGCCCGGCCAGGCGGTCGTGGCCGGCACGGCCGTCGTCGATCGCACCGTTGTCGCGGGCGCGGCCACCGGGGTCGCGGCGGCCGTCGGGGACGCCTCCGCCCGCGGGCGCCTCCTGCAATCCGGACTCACCCGGACCTACGCCCTGTACATGCTGGCGGGCGCCGGCCTGGTGATCGCGGCCATGCTCGTGGGAGGTACCCTGTGACCGGCCCCGGACTGCTCACCGCCCTGTGGCTGACGCCCCTGATCGGCGCCATTGTCGTCGTCGTCCTGCCCCGGGGAGCGACACGCGCGGCGAGGCCCCTCGCCCTGCTCGCCTCCCTCATCGCACTCGGCCTGGCGGTCGCCGTGGCGGTCGGCTTCTCACCCGGCGGCGAGCGCTACCAGTTCGTCGAGTCCCGGCCGTGGATCTCCGCGTTCGGCGCCACCTACTCGCTCGGCGTGGACGGCGTGGCACTGGTCATGGTGCTGCTCGCGACCGCGCTCATGCCGCTGCTCCTGCTCGCCGGGTGGCGCGACGCCGGCGGGCCCGACAGTCGGCGCGCGCAGGCCTACCCCGCGCTCATGCTGGCCACGCAGGCACTCGCGCTCGTGACGTTCCTCAGCCTCGACGTATTGCTGTTCTACGTGGCGTTCGAGGCCATGCTCATCCCGCTGTACTTCCTCATCGGCATGTTCGGCGGCGGCTCGGACGACGGGGCGGAGCGGGCGCGCGCGGCGGTGCGGTTCCTCATCTACAACCTGCTCGGCGGGCTGGTCATGCTGGCCGCGGTGATCACGCTGTATATGTACACCTCGTGGTCCGGGATCGGACCCGACGGGGGCGGCACGTTCGACTACCGGCTCATCACCGCCGCCGTGGCCGACGGCAGCCTCTCGATCCCGCCCGGTGCGATGCTGTGGCTGTTCGCCGGGTTCACGCTCGCGTTCGCGATCAAGGCGCCGCTGTGGCCCTTCCACACCTGGCTGCCCGGCGCCGCGGTGGCCGCCACGCCCGCCTCGGCGGTGCTCATGATGGCGGTGATCGACAAGGTCGGCACCTTCGCCCTGCTGCGCTACAGCCTCCCGCTGTTCCCCGAGGCCGCGCGGACCGCGGCACCCGTGCTCATCACGCTCGCGGTGATCAGCATCATCTACGGCGGACTCATGGCGATCGCCCAGACCGACCTGCTGCGGCTCATCGCGTACGCGTCGATCTCGCACTTCGGGTTCATCGTGCTGGGCATCTTCGCCGGGACCGAGCAGGCCGCCGCCGGGTCGACGCTCTACATGGTCAACCACGGGCTGGCCACGGCCACGCTGTTCCTCGTGAGCGGGTTCCTCGTGCGGCGGCACCGGATGCGCGAGATCGCCTACTACGGCGGCTTGCAGCAGGTGGCGCCCGTGCTGGCCGGGGTATTCCTCATCGCCGGGCTGGCCACGCTGTCGCTACCGGGGCTCGCGCCGTTCATCAGCGAGTTCCTGGTGTTCGTCGGCACGTTCGGTCCGTACGCCGTGGCCGCCGTGCTCGCCACCGCGACCTTCGTCCTGGCCGCGGTCTACATCCTGTGGACCTACCAGCGCGTGATGGGTGGGCCCGTTGCGCCGGGGCTCGAGTCGACCCGCGACCTGAGCGTCCGCGAACGGGTGGTGCTGGCGCCGCTCGTGGTGGCACTGGTCGCGCTGGGCTTCTACCCGCAGCCCGCGCTGGACGTGATCGATCCGGCGGTCGCCGCGACCGTCGCCCACGTGGAAGGTGCCGCCCGATGACCCCGGACATCGACTACCAGGCCGTCCTGCCCCTGCTCATCGTGCTGGGCACGGCGATCGTCTCGGTGCTCGTCGAGGCGTTCGTGCCGGCACGGGCCCGGTACGTCACCCAGCTGGCGCTGTACCTCGGCGGGCTCGCCGTCTCGCTGGTCGCGGTGCTGCTGCTCGCCGGCACGCAGGTCGTCACCGCCGAGGGCGCCGTGGCCGTCGACGGGCCGGCGCTGTTCCTGCAGGGTGCGACCGTGGTGGTGGCTCTCGGTGCCGGGCTGCTCATCAGCGAACGCGGCCGGGCCGGCGTGGCGACCGCTTCCGGACGGGTGGGCGCGGGCGCGGTGTCGGCGTTGTCTTCGTCATCGTCTCCCGGAACACGCGCGGGCACCTCCCGCGGGCCCGTCCTCGCCGGCTTCGCGCCCCAGGCCGCGCTGGCGCCGGGCGGCGACAACGAACGGGCCGCCGAGCGCGCCGGCGTCACCCAGACCGAGGTGTTCCCGCTGGTGCTGTTCGCCACCGGCGGCCTCATGCTGTTCCCCGCCGCGAACGATCTGATCACGCTGTTCATCGCGTTGGAGGTGTTGTCGCTGCCGCTGTATGTGCTGTGCGGGATGGCCCGACGACGACGACTTCTCTCGCAGGAGGCGGCGCTCAAGTACTTCCTGCTCGGGGCGTTCTCGTCGGCGATCTTCGCCTACGGCATCGCCATGATGTACGGCTATGCGGGGACCGTCGACTTCGACGGGATCGCCGCCACCGTGCGGGCCGAGGGCGGCAGCACCCTGGCGCTGATCGGGGTGGCGCTGATGTCGGTGGGGCTGCTGTTCAAGGTCGGCGCCGCGCCGTTCCACAACTGGACCCCGGACGTGTACCAGGGGGCGCCGATCTCGATCACCGCCTTCATGGCCGCAGGGACCAAACTGGCCGCGTTCGGGGCGATCCTGCGGTTCTTCTACGTGGCCGTGCCCGGGCTCGAGTCGCAGTGGGTGCCCGTGCTGTGGGCCGTGGCCGCGCTGACGATGGTCGTGGGCACCGTGGTGGGCGTGACGCAGAACGACGTCAAGCGGCTGCTCGCGTACTCGTCGGTGGCGCACGCCGGCTTCCTGCTTACGGGGATGGTCGGCGCGCCGGCCGCCGGGACTACGGCGCTGCTGTTCTACCTCGCGGTGTACGCGGTGAGCACGGTGGGGGTGTTCGCGGTGGCCGGGTTGGTCCGCGATCCCGAGGGCGCCGAGATCACCGACCTGCGCTCGTGGGCGGGGCTCGGGAGGCGGCAGCCGGCGATCGCGGGGGCGTTCGCGGTGCTCCTGCTGGCGCTCGCCGGAATCCCGCTGACCAGCGGCTTCATCGCCAAGTTCGCGGTGTTCTCCGCCGCGGTCGACGCCGGCGCGGTGTGGCTCGTGCTGATCGGTGTGCTCTCCAGCGCGATCGCGGCGTCGTTCTACGTGCGCGTGATCGTGGTGATGTTCTTCCGCGAGACGCCTGGTGGGGCGGGTGCGGGGGCTCCCGCGGGCGCGGGGGCCGCGCAGGCGTACTCGGGCGCGGCGGCCGCGCACGGGGATGTGGACGCGGCGGCGGGGTCTCCCGACGTGGCGTTCGCGCAGCGGCCGGCCACCCTCGCGGTGGTGGGTGTGTCGGTGGCGGTCACGCTGGTGCTCGGGGGCGTCCCGCAGCCGCTGTTGGACCTCGCCGGCGCGGCCTCGGCGTTCGCGTTCGCCGGCTGACCGGACCGCCGGCTGTGCGGACCGCCGGCTGACCGGACCGCCGGCTGACCGGACCGCCGATCGTCGAGTGGTCTGACCCCTTCACGTTTTCCCAAGACACCCGCTGCCGAACCCCGCATCTGCGACCACTCGACGAAACCTCGAGCCCGGTGAGCAGGCGGCGGCGCAATCTAGGGCACGCTGAGCAGCCGGCGGCGACCTCTGCCAACGGCCAGGGCGGGGCCAGTCGGGGACTCAGGCGTCGTCGACGCCCGGCGGGCGGAGCGGGCGCTCAGACGTCGTCGATGCCCAGCGGGGCCGCGTCGAACTCTCCCGACAGCGCCGACACCGCGCGTGCGAGCCGCAGGTCCCGCTGGGTGACGCCATCCACGTCGTGGCTGCGCAGGTCCAGGGTCACCTCGTCGTAGCTCCACAGCAGGTCAGGGTGGTGGTTCTGGCCGTTCGCCGCCTGCCCGATGGCGGAAACCAGGTCGATCGCGGCCTGCGGCGACTCGCATACCGCGGTGTAGGTCAGGGACCCCTCCGAGAACGCCCAGCCGGGAAGATCGGCGAGACCTTCCTCGATCTGCTCCTCGGTCAGGCGGGTGTTGTCGTCTGCGCTCATGCCGCCCAGTCTGACAGTTCGCCGCACCCCGCGCTGACCGACCCGCGAAGGTATACTCCGGGTATGACTCATACGACGATCAAGGTCAGTCGTGAGCTGCGTGACGTTCTCAAGCATCAGGCGGCCGCCGAGCACCGCACGCTGGGCGAGCATCTGGCCTATCTCGCTTCGCTCGTCGAGAAACAGCAGCGGTTCGACCGGCTTCGTGCCGAGATCGATGCATCAGATCCGGCCGATCTGGCCTCCTATCGCGAGGAGACCGACTGGTGGGATTCCGTGCAGGATGCCTGATCCCGAACCCGGCGACGTCGTGTGGGTGACCCTCGACCCCACCGTGGGCCGAGAGCAGAGCGGCCGACGGCCCGCCGTGGTGGTGTCCTCCCGCGGGCACCTCTCGATCGCTGACACCCTCGTGATCGTCGTCCCGGTGACGTCGGTTGACCGCAAGTGGTCGAACCACGTGCGACTCCGGGGCGATGTGCCCCCTCGCGGATCGTGGGCCATGACCGAGCAGGTGCGCACCATCTCCCGCCGACGTGTAGTGGGCCGCGCCGGCCGGGTGGACTCATCGACGCTGATCGAGATCCGCCGGTGGCTCACCGATTTCATCGACGACTGACAGTGCACCGGAGCCGGATCGTGTCGTCGGACCACCCCGCCTACGCTGAAATGGTGACCGCACCGACCGCCCCGTCCAGCCCGCGCCTCCCCTCGCCGAGCAGTGACGCCCGGCCCGCGGACACCGTCCGCCCACGAACGACCGGCGCCGGCCGTTACGCCCCCAGCCCGTCGGGCGACCTGCACCTCGGAAACCTGCGCACGGCGGTCATCGCCTGGCTGCTCGCGCGCGACTCGGGCCGGGCGTTCCGGATTCGGGTCGACGACCTCGACACCGCCCGTGCCCGCCCCGGCGTCGCCGAGCGTCAGCTGGCCGACCTCGCCGCGATCGGCATCGACTGGGACGGCGACATCATGTGGGAGTCCGAGCGCTTCCCCGCCTACGCCGCCGCAGCCGACCGGCTCGCCGACCACGGCCTGGTCTACGAGTGCTACTGCTCCCGCCGCGAGATCGCCGAGGCCGCGCGCGCCCCGCACTCCCCGCCGGGTTCCTACCCGGGCACCTGCCGCGACCTTCCCGAATCCGAACGTGCCCGCCGCCGCGCCGCCCTCGGCCCGGGGCGGGTCCCCGCATTGAGGCTCCGGGCCGAGCTCACCGAGCTGACGATCACCGATCGGGTCCACGGCACCTATACAGGTGTTGTGGATGACGTGGTCCTGCGCCGGGGCGACGGCGTGTGGGCGTACAACCTCGCCGTCGTCGTCGACGATGCCGCGCAGGGCGTGGACCAGGTCGTCCGCGGCGAGGACCTCCTGCCCTCCACGCCGCGCCAGGCCTACCTCGCCGACCTGCTCGGCCTCGCGCGCCCCGAGTACGTGCACGTGCCGCTCGCGGTGAACGCGGCCGGGGAGCGGCTCGCCAAGCGGGACGGCGCGGTGACGTTGGCCGACCTCGCCGAGGCGGGGACGACGACGAGGGCCGCCGTCGCCCGCATCGTGGCCTCGCTGGGTGGGCCCGAGGGCTCGGACTCGATCCACGACCTTCGGGGCCGGGTCACTTTCGCGGCCCTGCGATCCGGGCCCTGGGTGTTCGGCTGACCGGCGGGCCGATCGTCGGCTGGTCGCTGGCCGATCGCCGGCTCTGTCCCACGCGACCACGCCCCGCCCACCCGCACACCCCGGTTGCAAGACACCGCCATGCAGTTGCCAGACAAAATGTGCGTTCCAAGGGCGAGAAAACGCACCGGATGTCTTGCGACCGGAGGGGCGTGTCTTGCAACCGAGGGTGCAGGGTGGTGGCCGGGCGATGGCCGGGTGAACTCGATCGGCTGGGCGGGCCGCGAATTCGCCACGCACAGACCTCGGCGCGGATAATCGACGCCCGTGACCACTTCATCGCAGAAGAATCCAGATCCGCTCGGGACTGGGCGGCCGGACGGGAACACTTCCGAGCCGGCGCGCAGCACCCCCTCCGCCCGCGACCGGGCCGTGTTCGCCGCGGTCGCCAGCCCCTACTACGGCTACCTCATCGCCCTGTTCGTCGGCGTGATGCTCATCAGCAACGTCGCCGGTACCAAGGGCGTCCTCCTCTTCCCGGACCTGGGCTTCGAGCTCGGTTTCCTCTCGCTCGACGGGTTCGTCACCGACGGCGCCTTCCTGCTCTTCCCGCTGGCCTACGTGCTGGGCGACGTGATCAGCGAGGTCTACGGCTTCCGCGCGATGCGCCGCGTCGTGATCTCAGGGTTCGCCGTGCTCGCCCTGGCCGCGCTGACGTTCACCATCACCACGCAGCTGCCGCCGGCCCCGTTCTACGAGAACCAGGACGCGTTCGAGGCGGTGGCCGGCGTCGTGCCGCAGTTCTTCCTCGCGGGCCTGGCCGGCTACGTGGTGGGCGAGCTGCTCAACTCGTACGTGCTGGTGTGGATGAAGCGTCGCACCGGCGAGAAGAGCCTGTGGGCGCGGCTGCTCGGCTCGACCGTGGTGGGCCAGCTCGCGGACACGCTGGTGTTCTGCACGATCGCCGCGCCCGCGCTGGGCATGGTGCTCGGTTCGGGCGACTACTGGAACTACGTGGTGATCGGCTTCGTCTGGAAGACGCTGGTCGAGGCTGTCCTGCTGCCGGTGACGTACCTGGTGATCGGCTGGATCAAGAAGCGCGAGCCCACCTACCAGGCGGCCCTCGCGGACTCGACGGTCTGACCGTTGGCGACCGCGCTGGCAGACTCGGTGGCATGATCTCGCGCGACCACCCGGGCGGCGGGCGCGGTGTGCCCGCCGTCAGGGTGCTGGGCCCGACCGTCGACGACCAGACCCGATGCGTGCACTACGCGGGCCCGCTGGATGTCATCGCGATCCGCTTCCACTGCTGCGGCGAGTTCTATCCGTGTTTCCGCTGCCACGCCGAGACCGTCGACCACCCGGTCTCGGCGTGGCCGAAGGCCGAGTTCGACACCCGCGCGATCCTGTGCGGCGTCTGCCGCACCACGCTCTCGATCAGCGACTACCTCGAGGCCGACGCCTGCCCGTCGTGCGAGTCGCCGTTCAACCCGGGATGCTCGCTGCACCACTCGATCTACTTCGAGTAGCGGCCCCTGCCCCATCACCTCGTCGAGTGGTCGCAGATCCGGCAGATCCCGAAGGCTCCTCTGGGCGAATGCGAGGGGGTGAGACCACTCGACGGCGCGCCGCCTGGGAGACCCCGCGCTCCGGCGCCTTCCGGCAACCTGGCTACCACTTTGCTCAACATCGACTCCTGAAGAGAATCAATCCCTCGCGAGCGCCGCGTTGATGGCTTCGATCCGCTCCTCCGACAACATGCCTTCAGCCCCCCACGAGTCGGCAACCCCAGCCGGGCCGTCACCGCTTCTGCGCGTAGTACCGCCCCGTGAACTCCGTCTTGTAGGCGAGGTACTCGTCGGGCCCGGCGGCCATCGCGGCGCGCACGTCGTCGACGAGCCGCACCACGAACGCAAGATTGTGCAGGGTCAGCAGGGTCTGACCGAGGAACTCCTTGGCCTTGAACAGGT
The DNA here is from genome assembly GCF_053645335.1 of Dietzia sp. NPDC055340. Classification (NCBI taxonomy): domain Bacteria; kingdom Bacillati; phylum Actinomycetota; class Actinomycetes; order Mycobacteriales; family Dietziaceae; genus Dietzia; species Dietzia sp. NPDC055340. Next base: position 85,839 of record NZ_JBSHML010000008.1, read on the forward strand.
GGTGGATGTAAGCACGCGAGTACTCCCGCGAGACCTCGGAGAAGCCGCCCGGGTCGAGGGGCGAGTGGTCGTGGCGGAACTGCGCCCGCGTCATGTTGACGCGCCCGTCCAGCGTGTAGATACCGCCGTGCCGCGCGAGCCGGGTCGGCGCCACGCAGTCGAAGGTGTCGGCGCCGTTCTCCACCGCGGTGAAGATGTCGTCGGGCTCGCTGATCCCCAGAAGGTGCCGCGGCCGGTCCTCGGGCAACTCCTCGGTACACCAGCCCACGATCGTGCCGAGGTTCTCCTTCTCCAGTGCCCCGCCGATCCCGTAGCCGCCGAACCCACGCCGCCCCTCGGACTCGGCGCGGTCGCTCATCTCGACGAGACCCCGCACGGCCTGCCGCCGCAGGTCCTCGAACTGGGCACCCTGCACGACACCCCACAGCGACTGCCCCGGCCGGTGCGTGCGTTCCAGCGACAACCGCTCGTGCTCATCGAGGCACCGCTGCGCCCAGCGCCGGGTCCGCTCCACCGAGCTCTCCTGGTACTTGCGCGTGTTCATCAGCGTGGTGAGCTCGTCGAACGCGAACAGGATGTCGGCGCCGAGCCCGTGCTGGATCTGCATGGACACCTCCGGCGAGAAGCGGTGCCGGGAGCCGTCGAGGTGGGAGGTGAAGGTGACGCCGTCCTCGTCGACCTTCGCCAGCCGCCCCTGCCCCTTGTTCGTCGCGGAGTCGTCGGGCTTGGTCGCGGCGCCGGCGGACATCTCGATCACCTTCTTGAACCCCACGCCCAGGCTCATCACCTGGAAGCCGCCGGAGTCGGTGTACGTGGGCCCGGGCCAGCGCATGAACTCGCCCAGGCCGCCGGCGGCGTCGAGCACGTCGTGGCCGGGCTGGAGATACAGGTGGTAGGCGTTGGCGAGCACGGCCTGCGCCCCGGTCGAGCGGATCTGTTCGGGCGTCAGCGTCTTGACGGTGGCCTTGGTGCCGACGGGGATGAACGCCGGCGTGGCGATGTCCCCGTGCGGGGTGCGGATGACGGCCGTCCGCCCGCCGGCGGTGCCGTCGAGCACCATCCGCTCGCCCACGTCGAAGGTGGTGGGGCGGGTCGAGGAGGGCGCGTGGTCCGACATGCGTCCATCGTGGCACGTCGGGCGGGGCGCAACGGCCGTGCCCCTAGGATGACCGGTGGTGCCCGGGCCCCGAAAACGCGAAGGTGGGAACCGAGGCGCTGGATTCGACGACCAGCGAGATAGCCAGGACGACTGCGAGAACGACGACGAAGACGACGACAAGGTGGCCGATGACCTCAGTAGGGAGCCGGAGACTCTCTCGGCAGGAACGCAGAGCCCAGCTGGTCGGGTTCGGGATCCGGCTGCTGGAGACCACGCCGTTCCAGGCTCTGTCCCTGGACGACGTGGCCGAGCGCGCAGGCGTCTCCCGCAGTCTGATGTTCCACTACTTCCCCACGAAACTGGACTACCTCACCGAGGTCGTCCGGTCGGCGGCCGATCACGTGCTGTCGTTGACGGAGGTTCCCGAGGGCACGCATGCGGACGGCGGCACCCGGGCGATCATCACCGCGCTGGTGCGTTTCATCCAGCGGCGTCGCGACAACTACGTGGCGGTCCTGCGGTCGGGTCGGTCTGTCGATCCGGCGCTGGAGCGGGTCGTCAACAGCATGCATCGCACCATCTGCCTACGAATCCTCGCGAGCGTCGGCGTTGCCGACCCCCAGCCGATGACGCTGGTGCTCACCCGCGCCTGGCTGGCCGGGATCGAGGAGCTCGCGCTGCTGGGCGAGGAGTCGGGGCAGCCGCAGGAGTCGATCATCGATTCGGCGCTCACCACGCTGTTCGCTGTGGCGACGCTGCCGGACTTCGCCGATCCCGTCGCGACCGGGGCTCGCCCGACCCACTGATCGCCCCCAGCCCACCCCGGCCTCATCGAGAAGAGCCTTTCCCCCGTATCCGTCGAGTGGAATTGTGCCAAACGCTCTTCTCGATGAGGGGCGACGGGCGGCGGGCCTCGCGGGAGTCCTTAAGCACCTGCAACGACGAGAGCCCCGGACCTCTGAACGAGATCCGGGGCTCTCCCTTTGGCGGTGGCGGTGGGATTTGAACCCACGGTTGGGGGTTACCCAACAAAGCATTTCGAGTGCTTCACCTTCGGCCGCTCGGACACGCCACCGCGAAGTACGTTACTAGAAACCGGCCCCGTCGCGAAAATCGCCGGGGTCAGCGGCCAGTCAGCGGCCGGTCAGAGCCTGTTCAGGGCAGGCTCTGACCGGCCGAAAGACGGAGTCAGTCCTTGTTGCCGGTGATCTTGCCGGCGACCTCGTTGGCCTTGTCCTTGAGCTTCTCGGCGCCCTGCTTGAGGTTCGCCGAGCCCTGGTCGGCCTGGCCCTCGGCCTGCATGTCGCGATCACCGGAGGCCGCTCCCGCGGACTCCTTCGCGCGCCCGGCCAGCTCCTCGGCCTTGTTCGAGAACTTGTCTCCCACTCCCATGTGGTGCTCCTCTCGATCGCGGCACCGATGTGTCGGCGCCTCGTGAGGCCCACCGTACGTAGGCGAGGTGAACGACTCCACCGCTCGCGGGTCACGATCGGGTCACCGTCGGGCGCGGAAGAAGTCCTCGAGGATCGCGGCGCACTCGTCCTCGAGAACGCCTCCGCGTACCTCCGGTCGGTGCACGAGCCGTCGGTCTCGGACCACGTCCCACAGTGACCCGCAGGCCCCGGTGCGCGGCTCCCAGGCGCCGAAGACGATGTGTCCGACCCGCGCCGCCACCGCCGCCCCGGCGCACATCGTGCAGGGCTCCAGCGTCACCACCAGGGTGCAGTCCTCGAGCCGCCAGCCGTCGCCGAGCACCCGGGCGGCCTCCCGCAGCGCGAGCACCTCGGCGTGGGCGAACGGGTCGCCGTCGGCCTCGCGCCGGTTCGCGGCGGCGGCCAGCTCACGGCCGTCCGGCCCGAGCACGATCGCGCCGACGGGCACATCCCCGGCCGGCGCCCCGGCGGCCACGGCGAGCGCCCGGCGGACCAGCGTCTCGTCGGCGGCCAGGCGCGACGGTGAACTCACGAGTCGGGCAGGTGCCGCTCGAGCTCGTCGGCGAAGTCCATCCGCTCGGCCACCGACTGCAGCTGCTCGTCGGCATAGAGGTCGGTTTCGGAGACGATGATCTCCAGCACCCCCTCCGGCAGCCCGAGATCCTCGAGGATCGCCATGTCGCCCTCACCCCACGGGTCGGTGTCCTCGAGCTCCTCGTCCGACAGGTCGGGCACCTCCACGTTGAGCTCGTCGAGCACATCGGCGGCGAGGTCGTAGTCCAGCGCCGCGGTGGCATCCGACAGCAGGAGGCGCATTCCGGACGGGCCGGGCCGCAGGATCACGAAGAACTCGTGGTCCACGTCCACCAGCCCGAACGAGGCCCCCTCGGTCCGCAGCGAGCGGACCTGCCGGGCGGCGTCATCGAGGCTGGTCAACGCCGTGTCGGCCAGGCGCGTGATGTGCCAGGCCCCACCCTCCTGCATGACGCCGAGGGCGTAGCCGGTCACGGCGTCGTCGCCGGCGTCACTCCCACTGTCGCGGGAGCTTCGGTCGAAGGTGCTGGCCATGGGCTCAACCGTAGTCGGCTGTGAGAACCTTGTCAGGTGACGGATGCGAGGAACGTGTGCGTGCTCGGCGTCGGTCTGATCGGCGGGTCGCTGATGCGGGCGCTCGGGCCTGACAGGGCGTTCGGATGGAACCGGTCGGCCCCCACCGCGGAGGCCGCCACGGCTGCGGGGTTCGACGTCTCCACGGATCTGGCCCACACCCTCGGTCGGGCCGCGCGGGAGGACGCCCTCGTCGTCGTCGGAGTCCCTCTCCCCGCCCTCGACGCGACGCTGGACGCGGTGGCCGAGCACGCGCCGGGCGTCGCCCTGACCGACGTGATCAGCGTCAAGCGGCCCGTCCTCGAGGCGGTGCGGCGGCGCGGCCTGGCGGCGCGGTTCGTCGGCGGGCACCCCATGGCGGGCACCGCACACTCGGGCTGGGACGCCACGGACCCGGACCTGTTCCGCGGCGCGACCTGGCTCGTCGCCGCCGACGACGACGCCGACCCCCACACCTGGCAGCGCGTCGCGGCGATGGCCGGCGACTGCGGGTCGCGCCTGATCTCGGCCACCTCCGCCGAACACGACGCGGCCGTCGCCCGGATCTCCCACGTCGGGCACGTGTTGGCCGAGGCGCTCGCGCTGGCCGGGGCGCGCGGCGGCGACCTCGCATTGGCGCTGGCGGCGGGCTCGTTCCGCGACGGCACCCGCGTCGCCGGCACCGCTCCGGACCTGGTGCGCGCGATCTGCGAGCCCAACCGCGACGCGCTGCTCTGCGTGTTGGACGAGTGTCTGGCCGACCTGGCCGCCGCGCGGGAGTCGCTGGCGACGGACGGAACGCTCGGGCCGCTGATCGACGACGGCCACCGCGCGCGCCGCGCCTACGAGGACGTGCAGGTGGGCCGGGGTGACGCCGGACGAGACGATGACGACGACAACGCCGTCACCGACGACGCGATCACGATCCGTCCCGGCGCGCCGGGGTGGCTGGACGTGCTGCGGGCCGCGGGTTCGCAGGGCCGGGCGGTACGCCTGGCCCACTGATCCGCTCTTCAGACGAGGGGCGTACGCATCGAGATGCGCAGGCGCGCCGCGGCCGGGCCGATGAGTCCCGGCTCAGTCCGGGCGAATCAGACGCGGCGGCTCAGGCCCGGAACGTCGAGGATCATGCCGTCGGCGTCGACCGTCGCGCTGGTCGAGGCGGTGGCGGTGATGCCGTGGATGTGCTCGTCATCGGAGGACATGGTGACCGTGTCCTCGGTGACCTCGAGGGTCAGCGAGTCCACCGACAGCACGCGTGCCTCCGCGGAGCCCTGCTGGGTGTTCAGGCCGAGGCGGCGGATCATGAGGCTGGCGAAGAACACGCTGTAGGTGACGTCGACGTCCTTGACGCCCTCGCCGCCGACGCGGGATCGGGTGTCGGTGGGGTCGTCGAGCAGCCACGACCCCTCGGCGTCGCACACCAGATCGATGGTGCGCTCGTACTCCTCGGTGGTCACGGTGAGACGCACGCGGCGCGGCGAACAGTCGGCCGAGATCTCCGCCTCGTACTCGACCGTAAAGGCGTCGTGATCCGAGTGGGTCGCCGAGACGATACGCCCCCGGGCGCGGGTCGCGTCACCCTTCGGGAGAACTCTGACCTGCTCGATAACCCTGCCGGTCTCAGAGATCCACGTGTACATGCGGGGAGCCGACGCACGCTGTGCTTCGGACAGCGGCGCGGGCGACTGAGAAGCGTTCACAGACTCCACGGTAGGGAAAGTGACACCGAAACGCACATCAGTCCACGTTCCGGGCGCCCGCCACCGGTTGATTTCCCGCCGCCGACGTGGCCTCGACTACCTCGGGGACGTGCGATACCGCCCGCGGAGTCAGCGCGCCTGCAGCTCCACGCGGGCCCGCCGCCACGGGTACAGCGTGACGTTGCGCGAACGCGGCCACTCGCGGCCGCGGCCCACCGGGACGAGCCGGTACCGCTGCAGCACCTGCTGGAGGATGACCTGCCCCTCCATCATCGCGAACGAGGCACCGATGCAGCGCCGCGCGCCGCCTCCGAACGGCAGCCAGGTGGTGGGCGTGGGCACGTCGCCGAGAAAGCGTTGCGGGTCGAAGTCCTGCGGCGACGGGTAGGAGTCGTCCGACCGGTGCGCCAGGACGATCGACGGCGAGATCGTCACCCCACGCGGGTACTCGCGCCCGCCCACGGTGGCCGGCTCCTGCAGCTCCCGCATGACCATCGGCACCACCGGGTGCAGGCGCAGCACCTCCTTGATGACGGCGTCGAGGTATTCGGTGTCGCCCGCGGCAGCCCCGTCCTCGTCGGCGCCGGCCGCAGCCATCTCGTCCACGCAGCGCTCCTGCACGCCCGGGTGGCGGGCCAGCTCGAGCATCGCCCACGCCATGGCGGTGGCCGTGGTCTCGTGCCCGGCGGCCACCAGCGTCATGAGCTGGTCGCGCAACTCCGCGTCGGTCAGACCCTGCGCGTCCTCCGCGGAGGCCCGCACGAGCAGCGCCAGCAGGTCGCGACGCTCGGCCAGCGCCGGGTCGCGGCGGGCCTGCTCGATCTCCTCCCCCAGGAACTCGTGGATGGCCGCCAGGTCGCGGACCTCCCGCTTCCACGGCCCGATCCCGCGTAACGCGGGCATCCCCAGGCCGATCATCACCACGGGGCCGGCGTCGACGGCGCGGGCCACGATCGGTCGCATCCGATCGAGCCGCGCGGTGTCGGAGACACCGAACACCACCCGCAGGATCACCTCGAGGGTCAGCTCGTTGAGCAGCACGTGCGCACGCACCCGCCCCGAGCGCGGCCACCGGTCCAACTGCTGGGCCGTGACCTGCTCGACGAGCCCGCGGTAGCCGGCGATCTCGCGGCGCCCGAACGCCGGCGCCAGCAACCGCCGGGCACGGGCGTGGTCGCCGCCGTCCTGGAGCAGCAGCGAGTGCACACCCAGGAGCGGCCGCAGCAGGTCATTGCCCTTACCGGCGTGGAAGACCGACGGCGAGCCGGCGAACACATCCTTGACCTGCGCCGGCTCGGAGACCGCCACGATCTTTCGCCGCTGCGGCAGCATCGTGAGCGTGAACGGCACCCCGTACCGCTTCGCCGCCGCGGGGAAGAGGACGACGGGGACCGACAGCGCGAGCAGTGCCTGCAGCAGGTTCGGCAGCCGCGGACCCGGAGGAAGACGAGTGTCCATGTCGGACACCGTACGAGCGGTGGGCGTCCCCCGCAGCCGGTCGGGCCAGACCGCGTCAGCCGCCCGGCGGAAACCGGCGGGTCGCCGGACGTTCATCACAATGGTCTCGTCGTCGTCGCCCTCGGCGCCTACCGTGGGACACATGGCTCTGCTCCCCGTGGACATGGACGCCACGCCCGAGGACATCGTCTCACTCCTGGCCGTGGACGCCGCCGTGCGCGCCGCGGTCGGACTCGAGCACCACCGCCCCACCGCCGCCGCCCTGCACTGGGTCGGCGAAGAGGACATGTGGATGGCGCTCGTGCGCCCCGGCGAGGGCCGCGCGCTGCTCGCCGGCTGGCACCACGAGTTCTCCCTCACCGAGGGCAGCGGCCGCGGCGGCGAGGCCGGCACCGACCTGGTGGGCGACGCCCCAGGCTGGTGGAGGCGCGGCGTCGAGCACGCGCGCTCCCACGACACCTACCTGGGCTTCCTGTACGGCTGGGACGGCAGCCGGTGGTGGCGCCTGGACCAACCGGTCGACGACGGATTCGACCCCGAACTCTTCCCCGCCACGCCGCTCGCGCTGCGCGACATCATCGACGGCCTCGCCGACGACACCCTGCTCGACGCGCCCGACCGGGACGCCGTGGACGCACTGATCGCCGCCGGCGCCGAACTCACCGCCGAACATCTGGCGGCCGTCCTCCACGCCCCCGACGGCTGGCCCGAGGTCGACATCGAGGCCGGGGTGCGCGCCGCCCGCGACTTCCGCACCGTCGTACCCGCCTGACGCGGTCTCTCGCGTGACCCCGGGTGCGGCCGCTCCCCCGCTCGCACGCAGCCACGGCGGATTTTCTGCCACGATGGTCCCCGTGAAACGACTCGGCTACGTCGCGATCAAGCGGCTCGCCCTCGAGACCCTGGGATGGGCGCTCGTGGTGCTCGGCATCGCGGCGTTGTTCCTACCCGGCCCCGGTCTGCTCATGTTGTTCGCCGGGATGGTCGTGCTCTCCCAGCAGTACGCGTGGTTCGAGAAGCGCGTCGATCCTGTCAAGCGGCTGGCCATGGAGGGCGCCTCGCGTGGCGTTCAGACGTGGCCGCGCATCGCCGCATCGCTGCTCGGCGTGGCCTGGCTGGCCGGGATCGGCGTCTTTTGGGGGATCCACCCGCCCGCGCCCGCGTGGTGGCCACTGTCGCCGGAGTTGTGGCTCGTCGGCGGCTGGGGCACCGGTGCGACGCTCCTCTTCTCCGCGGCCCTCGCCCTGGCGCTGCTGATCTACTCGTTCCGCCGGTTCCGCGGCAGCCCGTACGACCACGCGTTGGAGGTCGAGCGCGAGAACGAGCGCCACGCCGCCCGGCGGCTCGAGCGGCAGCAGCGCCGCGACGCCCGCCACGGTGCCGAACCGGCGCACGCCCCGAGTCGCCCCGGATCGTCACCTCGCTGATACCCGGCAGGCCCGGCGATCTACTATGATCTAGGTCACAGTCGGGACTGTCCGGGCCGCGCCGCGTATCCCCCTGCCGACCGTCCCGTCGAGAGAAGGGGCTTTCGTCGTGACCGTTCAGCTCATCGAGATCACCGAGGACGTCGCCGACCGCATGCAGGTCCTCACCACTCCGACGCCCAGCCAGGTGGGCGACGCCCGGATGATCATCATCGACCTGCTCGGCTCGGGGCCGTCGTGGCCGCTGGCCGTGCTGGTCAACCACGTATGCACCGCGTACGAGGCGCCGGACGGCGAACGCCTCATGGTCGACCTGCGCGACCGCGAGGAACTGGCCGACGACGAGCTGCGCGACGAGCCCGCGCTCAAACACGTGCGCTGGGTCCGCGCGACACGGACAGCGCTGCACGAGCTCACGTCGGCGCGCGAGGTGGTGTGGAGCCTGCCGTCGGACGACCCGGACGAGGTCGACCACCCGGAGGTGGAAGTTCTCATGTCCGGGGCGAGGCCCCGCGCGTTCCGGATCTACGTCGGCGAGCCGCTGCCCGACGGGTCCGTGTCGCTGCGGTAGCGCACCGCCACGGCCAACATGACCGCGCCGACCACGATGAACGACAACACCCGGAACAACCCGGGCAGCGTCGCGAGGTCGAGGAACAGGAGTTTAGCGAGCGCGAGCGCGCCCAGCACGAACCCGAGCTTGCGCGCGTCGGCCACGCGCGGGCTGTCGGTGAGCACGAGCCACGCGGCGCAGCAGATCCACAGCACGGTCACGACGAGGTGCGCGGCCAGGAAGCCGTTGCGCGGATCGCCGGCCAGGTCGCCGAGCACCACGCCGGCCGCCACCAGCATCACCGACAACGCCGCGAGCGCCACCACGGCCCCGACCATCACCGCGCGCGAGGATGCGCCGGGCAGTCGCCGCCCGAGCCACCAGGTCACCACGACCGCCAGCACCGCGAGGGCGAACGAGGCCGCCACGTCGACGTAGGTGAACTCGCGCACCGCCAGCCGTTCGCTCAGTGCGAGCTGCGGCTGGTTGACCCCCATGTACACCAGCAGGGCGAGCCCCGCGACGATCCCGGCGACCCACTCCAGCCACGGCCGCGCCCACCGCCCGGCGGCGAGCACGTACGCGATCGCCGTGAGCGTCAGCGCCAGACCCGTGGTGGCCTGGCCGTCGAGAGATCCCCAGGCGGCCACCAGCAGCACACTGCCGACGCACCCCGTCACCGCGGCGAGCAGTAAGCCGGCCCCGCGCCGCGCATCGCCGGCGGCGACCGCCGCCCGTCCCACCGGCCGCCCGAAGACGTAGGCCAGCCCCAGGTACGCCGCGGCGAGGACGACCCCGACGGGCCAGCCCGGTTCGAGGTAGGTGAGGACCTGGAAGGTGAGCAGGGGGACGGCGCCGGGGACGACGACGAGGGCGGCGTACTCGGCCACCGGTTCCCTGCGGGAGGAGTCGTACCAGGCCACCGCCACTGTCACGACGGCAAAGACGAGCGCGGCCACGATGAGGGCGATCTGGTCACCCTCGGGGCCGGTGTCGGAGGAGGCGAGGTAGCCGGTGAGCATGAACGCAGGCGGGACCGACCAGATCAGGCGGACCACGAGGCCGAGCTCAGCGGCGAGCACAGCGGTGGCGATGCCGACTATGACGAAGAAGATCGGCAGCTCGGGGCCGCTCGAGATGAGTGGGGACAGCGCCATCGTGCCGGCCGCGACCAGCCCGGCCAGCACCGCGGACCTCCAGCGCTGGGCCAGGATCATCCCGACCAGCGCGAGGCCGCCGACGAACATGTAGGCGGCCGGCCCCGGGATCCACTGGTAGAGCACGGAACTGGCGATCACGTCGAGCATCGCCGCGGCGAGGCCGGTCCCCACCAGCGCCAGCGCGCCGGGGTTGACGGGCCGGCCCTCGGTGGCCTCGTGCCGCGACTGCAACCGCAGGCCCAGCCCCACCAGAATGACGGCCAGGACCGCGGCGCCGATCACGCGGGCGATCGGCGGGAACAGTCCGGCCTGGATTGCCACGACCAGCAGGAACGCGACGCCCGCGAGCATGATGGCGCCACCGATCGCGGCGATGACCATGGCGGCGTTGATGCGCGAGGGCCGGGCGGGCCGACCCTGCGCCGGCACGGGCCGCCACGGCCGGTCGGCGGGCTGCGGCGACCACGGGCCGGGCTGAGCCGGCTGCGGGCCGGGCTGGCCTGGCGGGGCGCCCCGACGCGGGCCGGGCTGGCTCGGCTGGGCGCCCATCGGCGAAGGCCCCGGCCGCCACGGCCCGCCCTGGTGCGGTGGCGGGACGGGAGCCTGCGGGCGCCACGGACCGCTCGCCTGCGCCGGGGCCGGGCCGGCAGCGGGCGTCGCCTCGCGTGGTGGCGCGGCCGCGGCCGTCTCCCCCGCCCCCTGCGGCGATGGCGCCGCGGCTGGGGTGTCAAGCGCCGACAACCCCGCACGGATCTCAGCCACCTCGCCGGCGATCCGGCCCAGGCGGGCGTCGAGATCGGCCAGTGTTCGCTGTACCTGGTCAGGCTGTTCGGGGTTCACCCCTGAATCTTCTCCCGAGCCGCGCCCGGCGTCTACGGGATAGTGCCGACAAGCCACACGTCAGCCGCCGGAGTCGAGCCCAGCAGTGGAGATGGCGAGCGCGGCCAGATCGTCGCCCGTCAGTCCCGGGTAGCCGTGAATCATCTCGCGCCATCGGGTCGGGAACGCCGAGGCACCCCAGCGCGCGCCGAGCAACCCGCCGGCGATCGCGGCGACGGTGTCGGTGTCGTCGCCGATCGCGATGGCCGTGGCCAACGATTCGGCAGCGTGCCGGCACGGGTCATCGGCGGACACCGGCGTGTGGTGGATCGACGACCACGCGGCCTGGAGCGCGGTGACCACCCACCCGTTCGGAGTGAAGCGCGAGGGCAGCTCCTGCTCTGCCTCGTCGATCCGGCTCGCCCAGATGGAGCGGGCTTCGTCGTCGTCCAGGAACGCCAGCCCACTACGGATGTCGAAGACCCGCTCCCGGACCGCGCGGTCGATCGCCAGCGACCACAGGAGGCAAGCCTGGCCGGCGCTCGGATCCGCGTGCGTCAGCGCGCTCACCTCGGTCGCCGCTCGGGCGATGGCCTCCCGATCACCCAGGTGGGCGAGCGCGACGGGAGCAGTGCGCATGAGCGAGCCGTTCCCGGCGGAGCGCTCATGCCGGGCCGAGAAGCGGACAGCCGCCTCACGCACCGCGGCGGCGGTGGGTTCGGATCCGGCCGCGTGCAGGACCGCACGGGTCTGATTACCGATGTCCGACGGGCCGGAGTCGTACCAACGGCGGAAGTGCCGCGCGATCGTGGTGAGCGCCCCCTCGGCCAGCAGTCCGTCACCGCGGGAGGCCGCGTCGAGGACACACCAGGCCATGGTGGTGTCATCCGTCCACTGGCCGGGTGCGAATCCGCCGAGCCCGCCGCCGATCATGTCCGGGCCGCCGGGGCCCAGCGGCGCCGAGCCGAACTCGTAGCCCGCTCCGAGCGCGTCGCCGACCGCCGTGCCGATCATCACCCCGGCCACTCGATCCCGGAGAGCTGCCTGGTCCTCGCCGGTCGTCTTGTCGCCCGTTGTCATGCCGTCAGCCCTCCGAGTCGATGGGTTGGTTCCGCGCGCCCTGAGCGGCAGCAGCCGAACGGGAGCGCAGCACCATGGTCACGCCGATCGCACTGATGGCCATCCCCACCACCGCGATCACGGTGATCGGGACACTGAACATGAGCCACACCCACAGCATGGTCGTGGGCGGGGTGAGGTAGAGCAGCACGCTCGCCACGGTGGCCCCGCGGGTGCGGGTCACGTACACGAACATGGCGTAGCCGCCGAGCGTGGACAGGAACACCAGCCACAGCACGGCCAGCCAGAAGTCGAGTTCCGCCGGCAGCGGCGTCTGACCCGCCACCACGGAGACCGCCACCAGCGCGAGGGCCGTCACCACCATCTGCATGGTGATGGACTGCAGCAGGGACTCGGTCGGCCTGAGCTTCTGGGTGAGGACCGTGCCGGTGGTCAGCGAGAGCATCCCGGCCGCCGGGAGCAGGTAGGCCCACCACTGCGCGGACCCGCCGCCCAGGTCCCCGGAGACCACCACCGCCACGCCGGCCAGCCCCAGCACCATGCCGATCCACATGGTCGGGGTAATCCGTTCGCCCAGGATCCTCCCCGCGACCGTCGCCACCAGCAGCGGCTGGAGCGAGGCGATGAGGGCCGCCGTCCCGCCGTCGACCCCCTGGTTGACGCCCTCGAAAATCAGGAAGAGGAACCCCGCCTGGCTGAGCAGCCCGATGACCGCCTGCCGGCCCCACGCCCGTCGGTCCGTCAGGTCGACCCGCAACGCCAGGCAGACCGTCACGAGCATCACCGCGAGGATCGAGAACCGCCAACTCAGCAGCTGTAGCGGGGTGCCGCCCGCGCGGATCCCGAGCTCGGCCCCCACGAATCCTGAGCTCCACATGACGACCAGAGCCACCGACGCCAGATGGCCGGCGGTGCGGCGGTGGGCGTCTCGAGCAGGGGCGGGCATGTGCTGAGGCTACGAAGCGACCGACCTCGTCGTCGTCATACAGGGCGCGCCACCCCCGGAGCTCCAGTCGCGGTTCCACTGTGCGCGTTGGCCACCAAGACGTCGTCAAGCCACTCAAGTCTCTTGCGGCCGGGGATGCCGGACCAGATACTTGTGGCCGCCAGCCATCACGACTATTGCCAGGCCAGAGCCGACGAGCGTGTAAAGGGCGCGATCGGCGATCGCCTGCGCAACATCGTGGGTCCCCCCGGCGGTCTGCAGGACCACCGCCGGGGTGAGGAATGTGACGAACACCCAGTACGGCAGTCGCAGGTTGGCCCACGCCGCAAGGATGGTCAGCACTGCGGCGAGCGCGGCGATCAGGCCGGGCAGGTGATGGAACGCGACCACGACAACCGCAGCGGCCGTCGACCCTACAAGGGTCCCGACTACACGCTGGCTAACCCGAGTGATCGCAGACGCGTAGTAGGGCTGGACCACGACGTACATGGTCAGGACGATCCACCACGAATTGGGCGGCAGCCAGGTCAACGAGATGAACGAGGTCAGCGCTACGAGTCCTCCCATCGCCGCGGCGAAGTACACGGAGGTCCGATTCGGTACAGCCTCGGGCGGGGTGACATGCACCTTGTTGATCGCGAACGCCCCGAACGTCGCAGTCCACACACCACCGATCAGCAGAACCACCATCACCATGAGGATCGACTCCGGTGAGGCGTCCGCCGAATACCTGCCTGACGGCAGCGCCACGTGCATATCCCCTATCAACGCGAGGGCGGCGAGCGGGGCAGCGAAGGACATCATCACATGCCACCCCCGCCGGGCCGAGAGCCCCGTCGCCACGCCGAGCAGCAGCATGTACGCGGCTCCGACAACAGGCGGCAGGTCGCGCAGCAGGAGGGAGATCCCGACAATCACCGGCGTCAGCGCGGCTGCGGCAAAGGCGAGACGACGACCCGCGAACAGCCCCATGAGTGCCGGAAGCATGCCCAGATACCAGAGCGAGCCGTTCGACTTCCACGACGACAGGTCCAGCACGACGATCGGGGCGAGGACGAGTATCGCCGCCAACGCCGCCACCGCGATGCGCGTATCGGGCTTTCCCGTGCTGGACTGCGGAATCGCACCCGTTGTTGAGGTCACGATGCAAAGGTGGCACAAACTACGGAGAGTTGAGGGCGAATGCGCAGGAGGCCATCACCCCTCCCATGGACGGACCCGGCCGGTCGGCCGGTTGTCGCTTTACACGGGCATCCAGGCGGAGCCCTGCGCGTCGCGACTGAAGAACTCGTCGTCGTCAAAAATCCTGGCGACGAGGGGCAGCCGCGGCGCGCACACGTACCGCACCGCGGTGAGTCGCACCGTCACGCCCGGGAGCTCCGCTGCCAGCCGAGCGGCGATCGTCCGCCCCTCGCGGTACCAGGCGACGGGATCCACATCGGCGCTCCAGCGCGGCAACCCGTAACCGTAGCCGGGAAGTCCCAGGTCACGCCCGGTATCCACGCCGTCGGAGTCGTAATCGAGGAAGCCGCGGCGCCATTCTTCGTTCCACACTCGCAGTCGCTCCTCGAGTTCCGCGGTGAGACCCAGCGAGCGCGGCGTGGCGAAACCAATCGGCCCCTGGCCCGAACGGAGCCGGGGCGGCTGGTGGTACGGCAGCGCACCGGCCCAGAGACCCCACTCGACGCCGTACTCGGGCATGAGTTTCAGCTCGGCGGGCACGTCCGGGTCGGGCTCGTTGCCGGGCATCCGCCAGCCGACTTCTCGCTTGTAGTGGCCGGTCAGGGCGCAGACATAGTCCAACTGGTCCGCGGCGAGCCCGCACACGACGTACTTCTCCGCGCAGCAGAACACGAAGTGCTCCGGATAGTGCTCACCCAGCCGCCGGGCGAGCTCGTGGCCGCGGTCGAGCCACGCCATCTCGTCGAAGCCGTCGCGCCACACCGGCTGGTCGACCGGGCGGTCCCCGAGGTGAAGGAAGTTCGACTTGAACTCCTCGATCCACGTCTCAATCTGATCGTGCAGTTCCGCCGGGATCTGCAGGTCAGCAGCCATGCCCTGGTCATAGCCGGAGTGTCCGGGCGGAAAGACGTCGGGAGACGCCGAGATGTAGGGCCGGTAGTCGATGACCGGGTGGAGCGCGACGTGCAGACGCATCGGCCCGTGGCCCGCCTGGACCCGGCACGCCGCCCGGCACAGGTGCGACGGACGCAGCCCGTCGAAGGTTCCGTCAGGCGAGACACGCATGGGCTGCAGGGTAACCCGCGGCGTCGCGTGAAGGCGGTTCGGCAGGGCCGCCACCCTCTGACCTGCGGTGCCCTGCACAGTGCTTCCAGGGCGCCGCAGGTCAGCAGCGAATCCCTGGCAGACTGTGCGGCGTGGGCGGCGGGCGAGGCGAGAGTGGATCGATCCGATCCGTCTCAGGGGCAACCCCTGGGTACACATCACAGTTAGTTCCTGCGTCCGGTGCCGCACGGCACGCTCCGCGTGCGAATCGGCACCGCCGAGACGAGTTCAGGGTCGCCTCGCCCGCCGGCCACGGTCCCGCTGTCTGATGACCGAGCCACGCCCGCCCGCGCGACTGTCCCCTGCCGAAGTGGGCGACGCCGCCGCATGGTTCTCCCGCACCTACACCGGCTGGACCTGGCCGGAACTCCTGCGGGCCCTCGAAGCCGTCCTACCGGGCGACGTCGCGCGCGAGGTACTCCCGTCGCTGCTGATGCTCCCGCGCGAACCCCGGCACCCGGCCGAGACCCTGCGGCGAGTGCTGGCTCCGTGGACCGCCCCGCCGGCAACGCGTGCCCTGTCCTTCGACGTGTCCGAGCCGGCTCGGCCCGCCGCGGCCTTCGACGGGCTGCCCGCACTGCGCACGGCGCGCGACGTCGCCGAATGGCTGGATCTCACCATCGGCGAGCTCGAGTGGTTCGCCGATCACGGCGGCTGGCTGCGCACGGCGACTCCCGGCCTGCCCCACTATCGCGTGTGGACGCGGGAGAAGCGGGACGGGGTCCGCGTCATCGAGGCACCCAAGCCGCGACTGCGGGAGGTGCAGCGGCGGATCCTGCGGCACCTGGTCTCGCGGATCCCCGCTCACCGGGCTGCCAAGGGGTTCGTCCCGGGGTCGTCCACCGCCGACTTCGCGTGGCCGCACTCCGCGAAGCCAATCGTGTTGCGTGCGGACCTGCGTCACTGCTTTGAGAGCATCACCGCCCCGCGGATCGCAGACGTGTTCCGCCGAGCCGGATACCCGCCCGCGGTCGCCCGGCTTCTCGCCGACCTGTGCACCACCGCGACCCCTGCGGACAAGCTCCGCGGCGTCCCCTCCGAGCACGCCGCCTACCTCCGCGGCCGACATCTCCCGCAAGGGGCGCCGACGTCTCCACATCTGTCGAACCTGGTGATGCGCTCCCTGGATCGACGCCTGTACGGATACGCCGCGGCCAACGGACTCACCTACACGCGTTACGGCGATGACCTCGCGCTATCCGGGCACGAGATGAACGCCGGCCGGGCGCTGTGGGTCGTGCTCAAGGTGATCGCCTCCGAGGGGTTCACCGTCCACGCGGGCAAGGTGCGCGTCATGCGGGCGCACCAGCGCCAGACGCTCGCCGGGCTCGTCGTCAATGACCTCCCCCGGGTCAGCCGCGTCGAGTACGACAACCTCCGCGCGCTCCTCCACAACGCCCGCCGCTCCGGCGCCTCCTCCCAGAACCGCGCCGGACACCCGGACTTCCGAGCCCACGTCCTTGGGCTCATCGCCTGGGTCGGCGCGAGTGATCCCGTCCGTCGCGAGCGACTGCTGCGCATGGCCGACGAGGTCGACTGGGCGAGTTGAGTCGCCCGTCCCGGTGACGAGCGCGGGCCGCCGCGGCCAGCTCGCCTCGTCGTCGTCCCTCTGTCGTCAACTTCGCCGCTCTCCTCCCACGCGCCCACCCCTCTGACCTGCGGCGCCCCGAACACCCTGCCCAGGACACCGCAGGTCAGCCCACTGATGATCTCGCCTTCTTACTGTGTGCCATTTACATACTGTGTGACACGCACTATCGTGTGCCACATGGGCGATGAGACGGACACGGTACTCAGTACCCACCTTCAGGAGTTGCGGCGCGGCTCGGTGGTACTCGGGAGCCTGCTCGCGTGCCGGACGCCGCAGTACGGCTACGGACTCCTCACGACGCTCGCCGAGGCCGGGATCGCAACGGAGGCCAACACGCTGTACCCACTCCTGCGACGGCTCGAGAGCCAGGGACTACTCACCTCGCTCTGGCACACCGACGAGCCGCGGCCCCGCAAGTACTACGAGACGACCCCACTCGGCGCGCAGACCGCCGAACGCCTGGACTCCGAATGGCGAGCGCTGGGCATCGGCTTCACCGAACTCCGGAAGGCAGGCCAACCATGACCGCATTGACCGATCGCTACATCACCGAGGTGGTGCGCCGACTCCCTGAGAACCAGCGCGACGACATCGCCACCGAGATTGCCGCCATCATCGAGGACATGGCCGCGGCCGAACTGGATTCCGCCGTCGCACCCGGCGCCGATCCGGACGCCGCCGAACGCGCGGCGCTCGCCCGGCTCGGCGACCCGGCCGTCCTGGCCCGCCGCTACTCCGGGCAGCGGCAGTACCTCATCGGGCCGGGCACGTACCCGGTGTGGGTGCGGGTGCTGCGGTGGTTGCTACCCGTCGTCGGCGTGATCGCCGCGCTGGCCAACGGCATCGTCTACGTGGCCACCACGCCCGAGCCCGAACTGGGCGGATTGATCGGGCAGGTCGTCGGGGGTGTCGTGCCCGCGCTCCTCGGCGTCTTCGCCGCGTGGACGATCATCGTCGCGATCGTGGAACGCTCCACCCCGGACGGCACGCCCGGGCCGTTCGCGCCGTCGCCCGACTGGGATCCCGCGACCCTGGAGGCTGCCCCGCCGCGAACTGAGACCCGCGTCGACGCGATCGTGTCACTGATCGTGCTGGCCGTCCTCGCCGCCGTGCCGTTCATCCCGTCGACGTTCCTCTACATCGGGCACCTGAACAACGGCGAGCCACTCATCAATCCGGGCCTGCCGACCGCCTGGCTCGCGGGCTATCTGATCCTCCTCGCGGCACTCGCCCTGATGCAGGTGTGGCTGCTGGTCCAACCGGGCGCACGGCGTGGACGGCTGGTCATCGAGGTGGCCGTCGACGTGGCGTTCGGCGTGTTCCTCACCGCCCTCGTGCTGATCCAGGGCCAGGTGATCCACCCGGACCTCGTCGCCACAGACGCCGATGGAACGACCACCGCGATCCGGTGGGTCGTGATCATCGCGATCTGGGCGATCGTGGTGTGGGACCAGTTCGAGACCCTGCGCGCGTACCGGCGAGAGGCCCGGCGAGGGGCAGACGAGAGGCCCGGCGAGGGGCGGTCGATGCCACTCACCGGGCCTCCATCAGAGACTTCCCGCTAAGGACTCCTCAGCTACCGCCACCCGCCGGTGCGGCACCAGAGCCGCTGTCGGCCTCGGTGTCGTCGCCGCCCGCGAGGGAGGCGGTGAGGCCGGCTCCCACGCCCACGACGCTGCCGTTGACGCTGCCTGCGCCCACCGATCCGAGCGGACCGAGGATGTCGTTCGCCTGATCGGCGACCACCTGCGGGTCGATGCCGAAGTAGTTCACCAAGTTGCCGAGCCGGGGGCCGATGATGCCATCCCTGGCGCAGATGACCCCTGCCGCCGCGGGCTCGTCCGCCGGAGCGGGCGCGTCCCAGGTCACCGTCTCGCCGGCCGGCACTCGAAGACCGCTCGTGACGCCGGTGCCAAAGGTGGTGGCCGTCCCCACCAGATCGAGTCCGGGTCCACTGACAACCGCGGCGGGCTCACCGTCAGAACGGAGACGCCGCCACCACCCTGGATCGTGCCGAGCACCCCGAGCGATCCCAGGCTGTTCGGATTGATCTCACGGGGATCGATGTCGTTCTCCTCGATCGTGCTGTACGGCGCGGTGAAGCCGATGCACTGCTGGGTCGCGTCGCCCTCGTTGGTGTAGGCGACCGTTGGGCCGCCTTCCGCGTTGGGGGACACGGAAACGGGGCCGTTGAGCGCGATGCTGGCGAGCTGGAGGTCGTTGGCGACCTCCGACGAGCCCTGGGCGCCCGCCGCGCCGGCGCCGGCCAGGATGGTTCCGCCGGCAGGCGCCGCCGCCGAGGCCAGTGTTGCGATTCTCTTGCTGTGTGCCATTGCTTCTCCTCCGAACGGGCAGATCCGGCGGTACGAGACGCTCACTGTGAACGCGTGGACCCGTACCGTGGCACGCCGTCCGCCGAGCCGCGGGCAGTTTTCTCCCGCGTGAGTGAGGCTTCACTCCCCTGTGCAACACCGGAACCTCTCCGCCCCCGCAGCAACAGCCGTTCCGTCCTCGCTCCGTCACAGTCAGGCGCGTGTCCGGTGCTCAGTACCCCTTGCCGACCTCCACCAGCGACAGCAGCTCGTCCCCGGCCGCGAACCGCCGCAGGTTCTCGGCCAGGAACGGCGCCATCTCTTCCGTGAGTCGGCCGGCCGGGTTGGCGACGTGCGGGGTGATGACGACGTTGTCGAGATCGAACAGCGGGTCGTCGTCGGCCGGCGGCTCCGGGTCGGTCACGTCGAGGGCGGCCCCGCCGAGGGCGCCCGCAGCGAGTGCGCGGTACAGCGCGGCCTGGTCGATGAGTGGCCCGCGCGCGACATTGACGACCCACGAGTGTGGCTTGAGCAGCGTCAGGGTGCGGTCGTTGATCATGTGACGTGTCTCCGGCGTGTCCGGGGCCGCCAGGACGACGTGGTCCGACTGTGCGAGCGCCTCATCAGTCCGGTCAGCCGACATCGTGACGTCGGCGCCGTCGACCGTGTGCCCGGATCTGTTGACGGCGAGCACAGTCGCGCCGCACGCCTTGAGCAACGGTGTGAGCTCGCGTCCTATCCCGCCCGCTCCGATGATCGAGACCGTGGAACCCCGGAGGGTCCGGACCGCCGGGTCAACGGTTTCCTTGGCCCAGCGGGTCTTGGCCGAACGCACGATCTGCCGGGTCCCCCCGAGCAGCAGGGCGAGGGCATGCTCGGCGACTCCACGCGCGTAGAAGCCGGAAGCGTTGGTCCAGAGCCGCTTGTCGTCGATCACCTCCGCGTCGACGAAATGCTCGATGCCGGCAGTGCTGAGCGCGACCCACTCAATGGCGTCCGGCAGCTCCGGGAACCCGTCCGGCCCACCGATCCACACGAGGATCTGCGCCTCCGAGAGTGGGACGACCGATCCGCCGACGACCTCCACGGCGTCGGTCAGGTGCCGATCCTGGTTCGGCCCGATCGCTACCCGTAATCCCCGCGAGTCTCCTGAACCAGCTGCCATTGAGAACTCCTTCGTTGGCTCGCGCGCGACCTCGTCGTCGTCGATCATTCCTGAAGGTTCACACAACCGGGGCGCGTCGTCGACTGGTCACAGATCCCGCCCCCGTCGGCGCCTGTCTTGGGGAAACGCGAAGCGCTGCGACCAATCGGCGGGGCGGGGGCGCGGGGCACGGGGGCGACCAATGGGCGGAGCGCGGGGCGCGCGGGGGCGCAGGGCGGGGGTAGCGTGGGGCGGCACGCGGAGGTGCGAGAGGCGCAGGCAAGGCGGGCCCGCAAACGACGAACGCCCCCGTCACGTGGACGGGGGCGTTCTTGACGTGCGCCCGAAGGGACTCGAACCCCTAACCTCTTGTAATCGGGTCACTCTCCGCCGGGTCATTCCATGAGATTCGTTTACGACTGCCGACGTGGGGATATGCACCCTGCCCGCATGCTTTGGACCCTGCCGGGATTCGTCTAGGTTTCGATCAATGTGCTGGATAAAACATGGACGGGGTATAAACTTCCAGCACTCTCACGCGCGCGGCGTTTCGACAAAGCACAACACCCCCCACACCGCGATGGTGTGAGGGGTGCTGCCGTGCCAGCAGCGAGAGGGACACGGCATCCCGTCGCGCCCGAGAAGCGCGGCGAGGGGTTCTGGGGCTACGCGGCCCGGAGTCCGTTGTGGAACCTCGGGATGGCGTTGCGTGAGTCCTCGGCCTTACCGAACTTGTCACCGTCCCACACGATCCAGCCTCCGCCGTTCGGGTGCCGCTCCGGGTGGACGTGCTGCGACTCGTCGCCGGTACGGGGCTGGACGGTCGGGTAACCCGCCTCGGTGAGGGCGTCCCGGAGTGCGTACAGCTTCGAGTTCTGCGCCTGCACAACGCGGTCGTACTCCTGGACCGCACCCTTCATCGCCTGGTGTGCCTGCGCGGTGATCTCCCGCGCCTCCACGACAGCGGTCACCAGCTCGCACAGGCGCTTCTCGCCTGCCTTGCGCCGGCGGCGGATGTCGGCGGCCTCGTCCTGGCGGTGGGCGGCACGTTCGGCGTCGAGGGTTGCCGCGTACTCTGCACGCTTCTCCGCTTCGACAGCGGCACCAAGGGCACGATGCAGCTCGTCCTCGGGCACATGCTCACCGGCAACAGCGCGGGACCGCAGATGGTCGTACGCGATCCGCTCGGGCGTGATGGTGGTGGTCTGGTCGGTCATGCATCCTCCTGGGGGTCGTCGGTGATGGTGCTGGTCTGGTCTGCGTTTGCCACGTGCTCGGCCCACTCGGAGAACCCGGTGGCGAGTCGGTCGAGCAAGCTGTCCCCGTGGTCGTCGGTCGCGGTGAGCCGGTCGCCAAGGACGATGAGCTTGTCCGCCGATATGCCGGCGACGGTGGCGAGTGCTCGGAGCGTGCCGGCGTCGAGCTGGTCCTGGTGCAACTCTTCGATGAGTCGCCCGGTGGCGAGGTCTGCGGCCTCGGTGAACGAGTCCGTGAGTTCGGCCCTCACATCCGCGAGTCGTGCCGCTGTTGCCGCCGCCGTGGCGCTCCGGTCCCAGGTGATCCCCGCCTGCCGTGCGGCCTCGTCTACGGCCCGACGGCTGACACCTAGACGTCTGGATATGGCGTTGCGCCCTAGGCCGTCAGCAGCAAGCTGCGCCACCTGTTCGGGGTCCACTTTTCGCGCGGGTCCGGCACGCCCCGTCACGCTGCGTCCTCGGTGCGGCGTCGGGGGTCGTGCGCGTCGGCGGCATCCGATAGGGCGAGCAGTGCCGGATAGATCGCTTCAGGGTTCGCGGTAAGGATGTCCGCGATCTTGCGGCGCATCGTCTCCTGCTCTTCGGTGCCGGCGGGTAGCAGCACGCGCTTCCTGCCTATGCGCCACCTCTCGTCCACGGATCGGACGATGGACAGTAGAGCGAGGTCGACCTTGTGGCGGTCCAGTTGCCGGATGATGGACGCGGCACGGACGCCGGGGGCGTCGATCAGCCTGTCCACCAGGTCATGTACGTGGCACGCTTTCGCTTCGGTCAGGGTCAGCTTCGGACGTTTGGGTTCCGCCATCGGGGCCTCCAAGTGTCGGGGGGTGAGGGGTGAGGGGTTAGTCGGCGTCGCGGCGGAGCCGGTACAGGTTGCGGATGTACTTGTCCTGTCGTGCGAGGTGGGCAACACGGTCGCCTCTGCGGACGTTGCATCGTTCTCCCGGATGGGCTTTGCAGGTGGGGCATGAGAACGGCAGGGTGTCGGCGATGAACTTCTCTTCGTACGGGGTCATGCTGCGGCTCCTGCCTGGATCGGGTCGGTGCCCTGATATCCCTTCACGTCCTCTGCTGGTCGAAGTTCCCCATGCGGCAACATGACGGCGGCGACGACGCGGGTCTCGCCCAACCCGTTGGTCTGCATGAGGATGGCCGGGCACGGCTCGGAGTGGTACCGGTTCCCGCTTGTCTGGAAGGTGTTGACGTAGCCGGTGATCGGGGTGACTGCGGTGGTTGTCCACCAGTCGCGGGCGATGGCGACCTTCTCCGCCTGGTCCAGCAACTTCGTGGTGGGCAGGTATCCGCCGTCGCGTTCAACAATGTGGGATGTGCACGTGTACTGGTACAGCATCTTGCCTGCGGTCTCGACGCGGAACCCTGTCCGCTCGGCAACCTCTGCCGCGGTGATGCCGGGGTGATCTGCTACTGCGGCAAGTACGGGGTCCAACGGGCTGGTGGTCATGCTGCGTGCTCCTGGGCGGGGGTGCGTAGGTACTTGGTTCCGTCGATGGTGGCGATGCCCTCGGTTACGAACTGGTCGAGGATCGCGGGAACCTGGTCGCGGTAACGGGGCGATACGGACCCGGCGATGGTGCGGGCGTCTAGGCCGTAGGTGGCGGACAATGCTCCGAGAACTTCCCTGCGGGCATCGGGTGTGGCATGTGTGTCATGTGTGGCATTGGGTTCTGGATCACCGTCGTTTGCCACAGTTGCCACACTTGCCACAGTGAGGTGTAGGGGTGCGTAGAGTCCCCTCCCCGCCTTCTTGATGCGCTCGGACTTGACCAACCGCAGGAGGTAGTCGCGGGCGCGGTCGATCTCCAGGGTGTCGGCGACATACTTGGCCGCGACCGGGGTGGTCTGCTTGTTGATGAACTTGAGGATGCGCTCGGAGTCCACGCCCAGGTTCTGCGTATCGCGTGCCTGTTCTGCGGCCTTGGCTGCGGCCTCCAGACTGTCGCCGTCGATGGTCCATGAGCCATCGCTCACGGTGACGCTGTATTCACCTTCGAAGGCATCACGGCCTGTGACGCGGATCAGTCCGGTCTCTTCGTTGCGCTTGCGGGACAGGTTGATGGTGTAGTCGGCGGCACCGTTCAGTCCGTTGGTCCCGGAGGTGGAGTCCATCCAGTCCTCGCCCGCTTGCTTGCGGACGTGGTGGACGACGATGAAGGTAGAACCGGCGTGGCTGTCCGACACGCTTTTCAGTTCCACACCGATCCGGTAGTCGCGGTCGTATGCGGATTCGCCGGGGCGCGCCGGGGGCATGACGCGGCCCAGGGTGTCAAGAATGACCAGCGGGTCACGGTCCCCGTTTACGGCCATCCAGGCGTTAATCACGTCCATGACAAGCATGGGCGGCACTGCGGTGACGAAGTTGAAGTTCGCGGGGATGGGTTCATCTTGTAGGAGCTTGCGGGCGCGTGACTGTAGGCGACGTTCGCCGTCCTCCAGCGCGAGGTAGAGGACAGGTCGTGACTTGCCTACGGGGATGTGTCCGAACGCTTTACCGCCAACGGCGATGGACAGCGCGATCCCGAGCACGGCCCACGATTTGCCGATCTTCGGGGGGCCGGTGAGGAGTCCAAACCCTTCGGGGATGAGGCCGGGCACTGCAAACTTGAGTGGCGGGTAGTCCTGGTCGTCCAGCCAGTCGCCGGTCTTGATAAAGCTCAGTGGGTTGGTGTTCTTCTGGGTGGGCTTGGTCTCGATCTTCTGGAACTCTGTGATGGTGTGACCGGCGGCGATATGGTCCGCCGCATCCTTGCCGGTCTTTGCTGCCACCACGGTGATGCTGGCGGCGATGTTCTCCAGTTCGGCTGCGACCTGGTCGGCGTACTTGTGGCCCGCCTGATCGTCGTCGGCAACGATGGTGACGTGACGACCTGTGAGGGGGGTCCAGTCCCGCTTGCGTGCGGTGTTGGCCCCGCCTGAGGTGACGGCGTGCGCGCCCACCGATTCGAGGGCGTGAACGTCCTTCTCCCCCTCTACCACGAACACTTGTAGGTCTTTCCCCTCGGGCAGGTTTTCAACGCGGTACAGGGCAGTTCCGTCGGTATTCCCGGCCTGCCTGAACCGCTTGTTCGGGCTACGGTGAACGGTGCGCCCATCCGAGTATTCGTAGGTGACACCTTTGGGGTTGTCGAACAGGTCGGCGGCGGTGAGGCCAACATCTGCGAGGACAGTGCTAGTGTCCTCACCCGCGTGGCAGTGCATCAGTACCTGTCCGTCGATCTGGGTGATGCTGACGGACTTGTCGGCGGGCGAGTGGCCGGGGGCCTGGGCGGACGCGGTGCTGGCACTGGTGTCTGTCCAGTTCAGTCCTGCCGCGTGCCAGGCGTCACGTAGTCGGTCGATGGCGGTCATTCGGTCTCCTGAAACCCCGCCCAGACTGCTATGATCTGAGCATTCGGTTGGTTTAACGGACCCCTGTTGCGTGGTGGCGCGGGGGTTCGTTTTTTTGTGTTCATCGGGGCGGACGCGGTGGGCGTCCTCGGGAGTGGTGCGTTCAGGCCGCTTCGGGGCGAATGTCGCCTAGAAGGTCGTCGAGTTCATCGAGATCTACCCATGTCACGCGGGCGTCCCTCGGGCTGCGGTAGCGGGTGAGACTGCCGTCCCGGAGGCGGGCGAACAGCCAATGCCTGGACTTGTGCGCGTACGCGGCGGCCTCTACGGCTGACAGGTATTGCCGGTCTGGGCCGGGGGGCGTGGTCGTCATACACGAATTTTCCCGCGACGCTCCGGGTCCGAGTCGCACGCGAACTCACGGTTCCGCCACGGCCTCGGCGATGGCGTCGAGGAACAGCTGACGGTCCCCCTCGGCGAGGTGCGAGCGGATCACCGCCACCTCCTCCACGAGATGCAGGTACTCCAGCTCAACCAGCTTGCGAGCGACCCCGACGGGTAGGCCGTGCCGCCTGCGCACCTCCTGGGCGATGTCCTCGGTCGAGTACCACGTCATGGCAGTTCGCCCCACAGTTCGCCTTGGAGGCATTCGCGCTCCAGGCGGGCTTTCCCGTACCTGAACGCCGCGTCGAGGAACTCCCACGCTTTCAGGTCGCCTTCGACGTACTCGCGCATGTCGTCGTGAAGATGCATCGCCGCGACGGACTCATCCCGGTACGCCTTGTTCAACTCGCGGTTCACGCCGCGTCTCCCGTCTTGACGGTGTTGGCGTCCAGCCAGGCGTCGATGTCCTCGGCCCGGTACCGGATGAGCCGGCCCACCTTCACGTAGCTCGGCCCGATCCCCTTGTGCCGCCACTCGGCGAGACGTTGGACGGTCACGCCGAAGTCCTCGGCGACGGTCGGCGGGTTGAGTAGCCCCTTGCGGTTCATCCTGTCCTCCTACGGTTGGATATGCGAGCATCCTTTACTCTCACAGGACAATAGCGGTACCGTGAAGCCATGACAACCGACCACGGCAAATCCACACGTAGAATCCGTCCCCATGCGGGACAACTCGGACGACTCTCACCTCACGCCGGAACAATGGCGGGAACACCTCGCTGCCCGAGTAGGTGCTGGGATTCGGCGGAGGCGAACTGAGTTGAAACTCTCCGCACAGAAGTTGCAGGAACGGACCGCAAGCCTGGGGTTCCCGGTAGCGCGTGGCGCTATCGCAAAGCTCGAAAATGGTCAGCGCGGCGGCAAGATCGAAATCTCTGAGTTGATCGTCCTGGCGCAAGCGCTGGAAACGTCGCCCACCATGCTCCTGTGGCACGACATGCCAGACGGCGATGCCTGGTACTTGCCAACAGTGAAAGACTCCGCGTGGTACGCCCATTCTTGGTGGACCGGCGAAAGCGCTGTCAGTGTCCAGGGCGTCAACACCGGCGGTAACCGCCAAACAGCTATGGACTCTATGCGCAAGATGTCGCTAGACAACTTGATGTCAACTCGGCAGGCGCTAAGACATGCGGACGATAACCCGTACCTGACCGATGACCGTATCGCCAAGATGGTGAACAGCATTCCCGAGTTGGAGCAACACGCCCGGGAAGATGGCTGGACAGTGAAGGGCCGCGACGATGGCTAGGCGTCGGCTCCGCGTGGGAGAACTCGGAGAAGTCCGCGTTAAACAACTCGGCCCACGCCACCACCGTGCATTCGTCAATGTGCGGTGCCGCGACGATCAACTACGTCAAGTCCAGGCGGACGGCGAGTCCAGCGAGAAGGCACGCGCCGCCGTCCGTATCGCTGCCAAACGTCGCGCCGGTGTCATCGAGGACGGCATCGGCCCGCAGACCAAGTTGTCGAGAGTCATCGACCTTTGGATCGACGGGAAGCTGGAGGCCGGGGAGATCGCCGTTCAGACGGCAGAAACGTACCGTGCTGACGCTCGCGGCATGTCCGGCGACAACGGCGGCATCGCCGACATGCGCCTGGAGGACTGCACGGCGGAGATCGTGCAGACGTGGTTGAAAGACGTGTCGAAGTCTCGGCCCGGATTGGCTAAGCGGTTCAAGGTCATCGTGCGTGGCGCGTTCGCGCTCGCTGATGAACGTGGCGCGAACCTGGATCGGCCCGACCCCGTAGGGCAGGTGCGGTTGACTCGCTCCAAGCGGACAGCTCCACGCGCCGCGACCCTCGATGACCTCCAGGCGGTGCGCCGCCGGATAGCGGCATGGCAGGCAGGCGACGACAGTAAGCAACGCGGAGGCCGTCCACGGTGGCAACACACGGGGCACGCCCTGGACATCATGCTGGCGACAGGATGCCGCATCGGCGAACTGCTGGCACTCACGTGGGATGACGTGGACCTCACGTCGACCCCTGCCACCATCACCGTGTCGGGCACCATCATCCGGCTGGAGGGGACCAAGGCCGAAGGCGGTGGGCTGGTCCGTCAACCGACCCCCAAAACTGCGAGCGGGTATCGGACGGTGGCGCTGCCCCGGTTCGCCGTCGACGCCCTCATGGCCTTGAAGGTGAACGCTCCACGCTCCGACCAGAACCTAGTGTTCGTCAATGCCGTGGGTGGGCCGATTGATCCCCACAACTGGCGTAGGCGGTGGCGGGAGATTCGGGGCGACGAGTACGCCTGGATCACTCCGCACACGTTCCGGCGGACGGTGGCAACGCTGGTGGATCGGGAAGTCGACACTGAGTCGGCGGCGGCGGTGCTCGGGCACTCCGGTACTGCGGTCACTCGGAAGCACTACGTCGAGCGGGCATCGGTCGCGCCGGATATGTCGATGGTTCTGGATCGGCTCGGCCCGCAGGACGTAAACACTGGATAAGTGCTGGATCGGTGAACCCATAACCGACCAAACAGAAACCCCCGCTGACCTCATTCGTGCAGGTCAACGGGGGTTTCTTCTTGTGCGCCCGAAGGGATTCGAACCCCTAACCTCTTGATCCGTAGTCAAGTGCTCTATCCATTGAGCTACGGGCGCATACTCATATTCTTCTGTCGTGCCAGATCAGCCGGTCGCCCGGCTCTCCGACATGGCGGAGGCGAGAGGATTTGAACCTCCGGTCCCCTTTTAGGAGGACAACTCATTAGCAGTGAGTCCCATTCGGCCGCTCTGGCACGCCTCCTGGAGGCTCTGCTGAGCCAACGAGGAATAACAGTACACACAGCCGTCGTCGGTTCGCAAAACGCCCGGTCACCTGCTGGTCGCCCGATAGTCCTACGCTGTACTCATGTCCCCTGACGTGCGCAACGATCTCGACGCCATCCCCGCCTACGTTCCCGGCGCGACAGTGCCGGGTGCGGTGAAACTCGCCTCGAATGAGACGACGACGGGGCCGTTGCCGAGCGTGGCCGTCGCGATAGGTGAGGCCGCCTCCGGCGCCAACCGATACCCCGACATCACGGCGCGCGCGCTCGTGGAGCGGCTCGCCGACTACCTCGGGGTGGCACCGGAAAACGTCACGACCGGCTGTGGCTCGGTGGCGCTGTGCCAGCAGCTCGTGCAGGCGGTATGCGCGCCGGGCGACGAGGTGATCTTTGGCTGGCGATCGTTCGAGGCGTACCCGATCATCACCCGCATCGCCCACGCCGTGCCGGTGCAGGTCCCCAACAGCGCCGACGGCTCGCTGGACCTGGACGCGATCGCGGCCGCCGTCACCGATCGGACCCGCCTGATCTTCGTGTGCACCCCCAACAACCCGACGGGCCCCGCTGTCAGTCGCGCCGAACTCGGGGCGTTCCTGGACCGCATCCCCGATCGCGTCACCGTGGCCCTGGACGAGGCCTATTACGAGTACATGCGTTCCGAGGACCCCGTGGACGGGGTCGTCGAGGCCATGTCCCGGACGAACGTCGTCTCCCTGCGCACCTTCTCCAAGGCCTACGGGCTGGCCGGCCTGCGGGTGGGCTACCTGGTGGGCCCGGCGGAGCTCGTCACGTCGGTCGCCAAGATGATGGTGCCGTTCTCGGTGAGCTCGCTGGCGCAGGCCGCGGGCATCGCATGCCTCGAGGCCGGCGGCGAACTGCGGGTGCGCACCGATGCGGTGGTCGCCGAGCGCGGCCGTGTCCGTGATGCCCTGCTCGGGATGGGCTTCACGGTTCCGGACAGCCAGGCCAATTTCGTCTGGCTGCCGCTGGGCGACCGGTCCGCGGCGTTCGACGAACACTGCGGCGAGCGCCTGGTCATCGTCCGCTGTTTCGCCGGCCACGGGGTGCGGGTGTCGATAGGCGATCCCGATGAGAACGACAGGTTCCTCGCTTCCGCGAAGGAATTCGTAACCGGAATGTGACTGTTCCGGCGGGGTCCCGTGACCTGGCGACGGCACCATGGGCGAGGTTCGGGAAGCAGACCTCAAGTCCGCTTTCCCTTCTGCCACGCCCAACTACGGCCGCCCTGTGAGGAGTCGATGTGCAGCAACTGAGTTCACGCCCTGTGCCGAACTCCGCAGCTGCCCATACGTCCGTAACGACGATCACGTCCCGGCCGGGCTCCGCCGCCACGGTGGCGGCGCTCGTCATCGCGGCCGTCACCGCGCTGGCCATGGGTCTCGTCCAGGCGCCCGTCGCGGCTGCTCAGGCGGGTGCGGCCAACGAAACCAGTAAGCCCTGGAGCCCGTCCGTCGAGGCGCAGACGGTGCGCATCCTCGGGATCGGCGAGTTCTCGGGGGCACTGTCCCGACCGGTCGGCTTCCAGGGCGAGTTGCGCGACGGATCCGGGAACGTCCGCCCCGCCGGCGGGGGTCCCCACCTCGCCGCCACCGTCGCCAAGCTGCGCGCCCAGTCCGACAACGCGCTCCTGCTGGCCACCGGCGACTCGATCGGCGGGACCGCACCCGAGGCGGCGTTGTTGGGCGACCGTCCGACCATCGAGTTCTTCAACCGCATCGGGGTCGACGGGGCCGGCATCGGCCGCCGCGAGCTCGACAAGGGCGCCGACCACATCCGATCCCTGGTCAAGCCCGCTTGCCGGTCCGAGCAGGAGTGCCGGGTCGACCCGCCGCTGCCGCCCTTCCGCGGGGCGGCTTTTCCGTTCCTGGCCTCCAACGTGGTCCCGTCGCACGACGCGGCGCCGACGTTTCCCTTCGCCATCCACCGGGTCGGCGACGTCCGCGTGGGCGTCGTGGCGGTGACCATGCCGCCGGAGGGGGCTCCGGAGACCACCACCCGGCTGGCCGACCCCATGCGCGCGCTCGATGACACGGTGGAGTCGCTGCAGTTCCTGGGCGTCGAGGCGATCGTCGGCCTGGTCCAGTCCGATTCCGTGCACGACAACCTGGACCCCGGGGCCTGTCCGGAGCAGCTCACCGAGATCGACATGGTCAAGAACGTCAACCCGGCGGTCGACGCCCTGATCGTCGGCGCGTCCGGCGGCCCGGCCACGTGCCGCATCCTCGACGCGGACAACGACGAGCGGGTGGTCGTCGCCCCTGCTTCCCACGGCCGCTCGGTCACCGTCGTCGACCTGGCCGTGGATCCCACGACCGGCCACGTCATCCGTCCGCAGACGTCGGTGTTCAACCAGACGGTCAACCTGGACATTGAGCCGGATGCCGCCACCGAGGAGCTCGTCCGTCAGGCGCGGGCAGCCTCGGCGCCGGCTGCCCGCGAGGTGATCGGCGAGGCATCCGAGACGATCCCGCTCGAGATGGACGAGAACGGTGAGTCCCCGCTGGCCGACGTCATCGCCGACGGGCAACTCCACGCGGCGCGCGGCCGGGGCGCGGATCTCGCGCTGTCCAATCCGGATTCACTCCTGGCCGACATGCCGCGAGGCCCCCTCGACTATGCCACCCTGCACACCGTCCAGCCTTACGGCGACCGCCTCTACCTGGTCACCATCACCGGCCAGGACCTCCAGGACGCCTTCGACCAGTTCGCCGACGACATCGGCCACCACGGCCCCGCCGTGTCCTCGAACGTGCGCTACACCGTCGATATGAGCAAACCCGAGGGGGCGCGCGTCACCGAGCTGACGGTGGACGACGAGCCGGTCGACCCGGCCGCCGAGTACACCGTGGTGGTCAACGAGTTCCTCTCCTCCCCCGAGTGGAACGGCTCGCCGTTCGCCGAGCGCGGCACCCGCCGCGAAGCCGGCCTCACGGACATCTCCGCGCTGACGCGCTACGTCACCGATGAAGGACCGCTCACGTCGCCGAAGCCGGGCCGGGTTCGCGTCATCCGCTGACTCACCTGTGCTTTCCGTTGTGGCTCAGCCCCGTACGTGGCGGTACGTTCGCTTCGCCTCAGCCAGACGCTAAGCTGAGCTTCATTCTTTGTGCGGCGTCGTGCCGCGCGAGACGCCCTGCGGACGCTCGCGCCGTGCGAGGTTGCTCTTGTCGAATGAAGACTCTAACGAGGTAGTGACTGTGCCCCTGAGACGTGGTGTCAGCCGTCGTCCGTATACCGCGGCGATCGCGCTGTCCCTGGCCTCTGCGCTCATCGCGCTGCCGGCCTGCGCCTCCCCCGAACCGGTGGCGAAAGTTGACCCGACGGTCGACGGCCCCGCGCGACTGGACGAGGTCGCGGTGCAGCGCTTCGAGTACCCGACTCGTGCCGGTGAGCCCGATCCCGAGCAGAACTGGGCCGATCTCTATATCCCGGCGGGTGAGGAGGAGGTCGATTCCCTGCCGCTGGCCGTGATCATCCACGGCGGCGCGTGGCAGAGCGAGATCGGCGCGGATGCGTTCGACCCACTGGCCCGCGAGCTGGCCACCCGCGGCATGGCGGTCTACAACATCGAGTACCGGCGACTCGGTTCGGGCGGAGGCTGGCCCACGACGTTCCGGGACGTCGCCGACGCCCTCGACCATGTGGTGAAGGTCGACGAGATGTTCCCGCAGATCACGATCGACGACGAGGTGGTCGTGGGGCACAGCGCCGGCGCCCAGCTCGCCGTGTGGGGTGGGACCAGGCATCTTCTCGACGACGACGAGGTCGGCTCCCGTCCCCGGTTCCGCCCCACCCGGGTCGTCTCGATCGCCGGGCCCCTGGACGCGGTCTACGCGGCCGAGAACGGCGACGATCGGATCGTCAAGGCGATCGGCGGCACCCCGTCGCAGGTGCCGGACCGCTACGCGATGGTGGACCCGATCCAGAACATCGCCCCGGACACCCCGGTCGTGGCGTTGCACGGCTCCGAGGACACGGTGGTGTCGCCCGAGAATTCGCGCCGCTACGTCACCTCGGCCCGCCGGGCCGGCGGCGACGCCAAGCTGATGGTCATCGACGGCGAGAACCACGTGTCGATCGTCTCCGGCGACTCCCCCAACTACTCGAAGGTCCTCGATACGATCACGCGGGTGTCAGCAGCGGACCTCGGGGGCGTCGTCAACGACCGACCGTCGTAGGTGAGTCCGTGCGGTGCGGAAGCACGCACGCGACGAGAGCCAGGCCGACGGCACACCACAGCGCGGCGGTACCAAGTTTGCTGAATGCCGCCCCGCCGACAACTGCTCCACCTGCGAAGACCGCCCAGAATCCAAGAGTTTTCGACCATGCCCACGGCCGGTCTGATCCGACTCCCTCCACCAGCTGATGCGCAGCCTTGACAAGGGTGCCGGTGACGTAGGTCAGGCCGACGTGGACATCGGTCTTCGCCGCGAGCGCCGAGTTGATGAGGCCCGCCGCGATCGCTGTGACTACCAGACCGGCCATCGGTGACACCGTGTTGGCGACGATCGTGCCAACCAGTATCACCGCCGCTATCGAGACCATCAGTAGCCGGTGGGCAGCGCGCCCCGCATATCTGACCAGCGCCGCGCCCCCCACGTTTCCGGCGAAGAACAACGCGATCAACACCGCGGACAGACTGGCCGGATGCCAGTGCCCGTTCGCTGACGAGGAACCCAGGATCGTGGTGTTTCCCGACATGAACGCGACGAAACTGCCCTGCAAGACCACGAACGCCACCGCATCGACGAATCCTGCGATTGCCAGCAACCATGCACCGAGCAGCGCCTCGGACTGGCCTACTCGACCAGTCTCAAACCCAACCACGGGATCCTTCTTTCTCGCATCGTGATATCCGGAGAAGGCCTCGGCTCCCGGTGGATGCTGGATGCATCCACCGGGGACCGGGGCCCACCGTGGTTTGCTCTATCCGATCATCTTGCTCGGATCGACGACGTCATCGAAGGTTGTCGCGTCGATGTACCCGGTCGCGAGTGCGGCCTCGCGCAGGGTAGTGCCCTCATCATTCGCCTTGTGGGCGATGGCCGAGGCCTTGTCGTATCCGATCACCGGAGACAGCGCCGTGACGAGCATCAGGGACTGCTTTAGCAGATCGGCGATCCGATCCTCGTTCAGTTCGACTCCCTCGATGCAGTACTCGCGCAGCTTGACCGCGGCGTCGCCGAGGATCCGTGCGGAATGGAGCACATTGTTGATGATGATCGGGCGCATCGCGTTCAGCTCGAAGTTGCCCTGCGAGCCGGCGAAGGCGACGCAGGAATCCTCGCTGAGTACCTGAATGCAGACCATCACCATGGCCTCGCACTGGGTCGGGTTGACCTTGCCCGGCATGATGGAACTGCCGGGCTCATTCGCGGGCAGCGACAACTCACCGAAGCCGCAACGCGGCCCCGAGGCCAACCAGCGGATGTCGTTGGCGATCTTCATCAACGGCACCGCCAGCGCTCGCATACCCGAACTGGCCGCCACCATCGCGTCCAGCCCGCCCTGGGCTGCGAACTTGTTCTCCGCAGTCACAAAGGGATAGCCGGTGAGCTCGGCGATCTTGGCCGCGGCCTCGACGTCGAAGTTCTCCGGCGCGTTCAACCCGGTTCCCACGGCCGTACCGCCCAGGGCCAATTCATACAGCCCCTCGGCGGTCTGCTCCAGCCTCGCGATGCCCTGCTCGAGTTGACGCGCGTAGCCGGACCATTCCTGCCCGACGGTCAGCGGTGTCGCGTCCTGCAGGTGGGTGCGGCCGATCTTGACAACGTCTTTCCACTTCGTCGCATTGTCGACAAAGGCCTTCTGCAACTCCTTGAGGGAGGGCAGGAGCCGCTCATGGATCTCCTTGACGGTGGCGATATGCATCGCGGTCGGAAAGGAGTCGTTGGACGACTGGCCCATATTGACGTGGTCGTTCGGATGGATCGGATCCTTAGACCCCAGTATCCCGCCGACCAACTGGATCGCCCGGTTGCTGATGACCTCGTTGACGTTCATGTTCGACTGGGTGCCCGAGCCCGTCTGCCACACGTAGAGGGGAAAGTGCTCATCGAGCGCTCCGGAGATCACCTCGTCGGCAACCTGCGCGATCACGCCCGATTTCCACTCGGGAAGCCGTCCCGCGGCACCGTTCACCAATGCCGCGGCCTTCTTCACGTAACCGTAGGCGCGGTAGACCTCGTGCGGCATCTTGTCGTTGCCGATCGAGAAGTGCAGCAGAGAACGCTGGGTCTGGGCGCCCCAGTACCTGTCGGCCGGAACATCGATTCTGCCCATAGAGTCTGTCTCATGGCGCTCACCGGTCGCATCGATCCCGATCGGCAGATCCAGAATTTCGGGTGCAGTGGTCTCGTCAGCACTCATTCGGCAACCTCCGGGTAGACCGGCTGCCACATTGCATCCTCGACTGCCTGCACCAAGTTCTCGGGTGTGTTGGTGGCGACCCCCTCCTCCATAGCCTGCTTGGCTACCGCGAGCGCGACGATCGCGGACGACGCACGCAAATCGTCTACGGGTGGCAGAAGCGATGCTCCGAGCGCAGTCGGGTCGACCTGATCGGCAACGGCCTGTGCCGCAGCGAGCAGCATGCCGTCGGTCACATGCGTGGCGCCAGAGACGATGGTGCCCAGCCCCAGCCCCGGGTAGAGAAGGGCGTTGTTCGCCTGACCGATGTTGTAGTCGACCCCGTGGTATGACACGGGGTCGACCGGGATCCCGGTCGCGATGAGCGCACGGCCTTCCGACCAGGGAACGGCATCGGCAGGCATGACCTCGATGCGCTCGGTCGGGTTGGAGAGCGGCAGCAGGATAGGTCGTTCGACACCTGCGGCCAGGGCTTCGACGACGGCCTTCGGGAATCCGTTGTGCATCGTCGACGTACCGATGAGGACCGTCGGCTTCACCTGCCGGACCACATCGAGCAGGCCGATGACGCCGTCGGTCCGTGACCAGTCAGCCACCTCTGCCGCCGGCCGGGCGTAGGCCGCCTGGTAGTTGGGCAGGTCCGGCATGTCGTCGGTCACCAGACCGTTCCGGTCCACCAGCCAGACCCGCGCCTTCGCCTCCTCGGCGGACAGCCCATCCCGGACCATGGCTGCACTGATCTGGTCCGCCATGCCCGTGCCTGCGGTACCTGCACCGAAGACCACCAGTCGCTGTTCGGAGAAGGTCTGCTTGGTCACCTTGAGTCCGGAGAATACCGCGGACATGACGATCGCGCCGGTGCCCTGCATGTCGTCGTTGAAGATCCGGTAGTTCGGGCGGTTCTCTTCGAGGATGCGACGCGCGTTGCTGGGGCCGAAGTCCTCGAAGTGCAGAAGGGCGTTCGGGAACAGCTCGGAGGCTGTCTTCAGGTAGAGGTCGATGAAGTCGTCGTAGCGCTGGCCGGTGATCCGGGCATGCCGGTTGCCGAGATACGCAGGGCTGTTCAACAGCACCTCGTTGTCGGTGCCGACGTCCAGGTTCACGGCGATAACCCGGCCCGGGTCGATTCCTGCAGCAGCGGTGTACACCGCGAGCTTGCCGATCGAGATATCCGTGCCGTTCACGCCCCAGTCGCCGATGCCGAGGATCTCCTGGGCGTCGGAGACGACGATCAGATCGACGTCGTCGGCACCGAGGCCGAGACCCTCGAACGATGCGCGCACGTCCTCCGGGCGATCGATCGACAGGTACACGGCGCGGGAGTCGCGGTAGTCGTTGCTCCATTGCTTGATCGCATCACCGATGGTCGGGTCGTACACGATGGGCAGCATCTCGGCGATGTGGTCGACCACGACCTTGTAGAAGAGCACCTCGTTGCGATCATGCAACTGGTCCAGGTATGTGTACTTCTCCAGGTCAGTCTGGTACTGGCTGATCTGCTTGTAGCAGCGCGCAGCCTGCTCGTCGAGGGTCTCGACCGCGGACGGCAACTTGCCGACCAGGCCGAGACGAGCACGCTCTTCGACCGTGAACGCAGTTCCGCGATTCCGCAACGGGTCATTACCGATTTCTGTGGACATGGCTCCTCTTCGACGCTCCATCGTGGACAAGACTTGTGCGCGCTCGCCATTTCATTTCGCCGTGCGAAGATGAAATACTTCGCTCCGAAAAGAAACCCTTCGTCGCACAATTCTGGATGTTAGCGAAGATTAACGGTTCCAGCAATAGGGGAACAGCAACCGCCGCCCGAGCGCCTCGCCACACCTCACTTAACACACAATTGGCGAAATTATGCGGGTTCTACGAGCTGCGTGACAACGTCCACATGCACGCGCACTAGAACAGCCAAGCCGGCTACCGCGAGGTCACCGGCCGTTACGGAGCCGGAACACTCCGCTAGCTGAGATTCTCCTCAATTAAATCAGTTGCGACAGCAGATGTGCGAGACTGCGAGACGCGCCATTACAAACGTCCTAAGCGGAATTAATCACCATAACTCCGCGCCGAGGAATCACGCGTCCGTATACGTATTAGTTACTGTTCCGTTCACCAATCGACCGCCAGAATTAGCCTCGTGACTCTCACGAACCGTGAGTCAAGCCGCTGAACGCAGTCACGGGTCCGTTCTGGGCTGATTTCGAGGGCGGGGCATGGCCGGGGCCCGACTGGCGCCCCGGGTATGCGGGTTCCGGGAGTCCTTCGGGGGCGTCGGCGCAGAGGTTCGGCAGTCAGCTGAACGCGGTGCGTATTTGGTGCCAGCCTGCGACGACGGCGGTGGCCCAGCGCCAAGTTCTGTCGTTCGTAGGCACGTCTGTCTGGCTGGGGGGGTGATGCGTGCGGCCACATGCAGGACGCGATAGCGGAACGCGGCGATCTCACAGCGGGCCCGCGCCGGATCGCCGTGGAAGGTCATGAGTTTGGTCCAGGCGATCAGGTCGATGGCCATCGTGGCGACCCCGAGCCAGGCGGCCCCGACGCCGAACTGGTGGTTATCGACGGCGAGAACCACGTGGCGATAGTCTCCGGCGACTCCCCCCAACTACTCGAAGGTCCTCG
Source organism: Dietzia sp. NPDC055340 (assembly GCF_053645335.1). NCBI lineage: Bacteria > Bacillati > Actinomycetota > Actinomycetes > Mycobacteriales > Dietziaceae > Dietzia > Dietzia sp. NPDC055340. The sequence goes on from NZ_JBSHML010000008.1 coordinate 122,762, forward strand.
ACACGATCGCGCATGCGTCCACCGCGGAACTCGCCGACGTGGTCGGTTGAGCCGCCCTTCGGTCGGGCTCTCCTCGCCCGCCGTCCGGCGGGGTCGGCATAGGTGTTGGTGACGTGGATCATCAGCCTGATGACGGCGACCGGTACGACCCAGTTGAGCAGGAAGTCGAGGAGGTGGGGATCGTTTGTGCTCGCCGCCTGGTCGTCCAGGGCGGTCACGAACAGCGACGCCGCCCCCATGGCGATGATCGCGATGCCCCCACAGCGCCGACTGGACCAGGTTCGTCCGACGGAACGGCGCGCCCCAGCACTCCCTGCGAGGCGCTGGGCCACCAGGGCGAAGCCGATCCACGGGACGAAGCCACCGACGATCGTTAACGTGTGGAGGTTCTTCTCCGATGTGTCTGACATGCTGTGCTCCTCTCTGCGGCGTGGCCGCGAGGCGGCAGCCAGTCAGGACAACGTGGAGTCGAGCCAGGCGAACATTCGGGTGTCGGTGAGTTGCCGCGCCAGCGGTTGGCAGTGGAGGTTGGCGCCCTCGGCCGCGGTGAATGTCGCGACCTCGGTGGGGCCGCCCGCCTCATCCGCGAGACGGACGGACTGGCCGGGCCAGAACTGCTCGCCCTCGGGGTCGGTGACCAGGAGCGGGGTGGTGATCCGCGCGGCCTCCTCGCTGGTCAACCTGTATCGGTGCACCTCCGTGAGCGTGTCGAAGTAGCTGTCGGTGCCGTAGGGGCGTGCGCGGAATGTCCACGTCCGTGCCGTGGTCGGTGAGAACCTCATCCCGAGGGCCATGTCGCGATCGAACGCGTCCTTCTTGCCCGACCGGAACAGCGTCATCAACGGAGACGGGATGTTCGCGTTCCACGACGCCGCCACGTCCACCACGCCGGGATCGGCGATCGCCGCGGCGAACCGGTGCTCGTGGGCCAGCGCCCGCGCCACCCAGAACCCGCCCTGGCTGATTCCGTACAGGGCGAGCCGCCCGGCGTCGACGTCCTCGCGCTGTAGCAGGAAATCGACGACGGGGCTGATCACCGCCTCCCAGTCGGGACGGAAGCCGATCCCCCGCTCGAAGAGCATCGACTGCTGGCCCGGACCGTCGAAGAGGAGCACGTTGTATCCGCGGGCCACCGCGCCTGCGGCGCCGTTGGTCCAGAGCCCGCTGGTGGCCCCGTCGCTGCCGTTGACCATCACGAGGGTGGGCGCCGGTCCGGGGTGGACACCGGATCGGAGGAACCAGCCCGGCATGTGGTCCGCCTCGTACGGGATCTGCACGCGATCGATCGGCCTGTCGGTGGTGTCGACAAAGCGCTCCCAGGCGGAGTGCTGGAGGCGGAACGTGGGCAGCAGTTGTTCATCGGACTGCAGTCCGCTCACCGAGTTGACGGCCACCGAGAAGTAGGTGGACGACCGGAGGTAGGCCATGGAGGCGCTCACCGTTCGACCGGCAGCCGCCTCCTCGTCGGCGGCGGCACGGACCCGGCTCCCGAGGTCGTGCCAGGCCCGGAACCAGTGATCGTGGTCGCCGTCGGCGACATCGTCGACCGTGGCCAGGACCTCGCCGGCCTCGGCGGCCCCGTAGGCGACCGCCCCGAGCAGGCCGCGCACCTCGTAGTCGAAGTCGGCGCTCCGGTAGAAGCCCTTGCTCAGTGCGCGGTGGGGGCGGGCCGAGAAGAAGGTCGTCATGGTCAGCGTCCTCGGCAGTTGGAGGTGGGTGGAAGGCCGGCGAACCGCTCGGTGAAGAACTGCGCGGTCTGGGCCTGGAAGGGCAGGAAGGCCTCACCGTGGGCCAGCCGGTCGTACCGCGCGTACGTCACGGCGACACCGCGACGGCAGTAGTCGCCCGCCAGCCCCGCGACGTCGGCGGTCACCATCACCGAGTCACCTGTGCCGTCGGCGTCCCCCACCGCGAGCAGCATCGGGACACGCGGGGTTCCCGCCGTACCCATGATGTTGTCGTCGATCGCGCTCACGACCGCCGGCACGTCCAGGAGAGACGCATAGGGCTCGCGGACCATCTGCGCGTCGGTGAGGCCGGGGTAGCTGGCCGCGAAGGCGTTGATGCACTGCGTGCTGACGGTGTCGACGATCTGCTGACCGCGATCGGACAGGAAAGTGCTCGTGTCCAGTCCGTAGGCGCGTTGATAGGCGACGACGAGCGCGGGGATGACGCCGGCCCACGAGGAGCTGCCGCTCACGTACGGGAGGTTGTGCGTGGGGTTCACCGGTAGTCCGCCTGCGGCGGCGCCGACGATGTTCAGCTCGGGCGCATAGTCCGGCGCCACCTCGGCTCCCCATTCGGTGGGCACCGAGCCCCCGGAGTATCCGATCAGCCCGACCGGGGTGGAGGGCGGCAAGCCCAGCACGTTCTCGGCCGCCCGGATGCCGTCCAACGCGGCATAGCCCGACTGTCGCCCGATGGTCCACTCCAGGTCGGGGCCCTCGTAGTCCGGGACCACCACGGTGAACCCGGACGCGAGGTATCCGGCGATGACCCCCTGTTCGAACGTTCCCGCCTGGCTGGGAGCGCCGTCGCCGGTCAGGGTGTACGACGGGTCGCACTCGGCGCCGAGCGCGTCGTAGGCCATGTGGTACGAGATCAGTTTGGCCGGGCCGGGTACGACCGGCCGCAGGACCGTGGCGACCGTGGTGGTCGCTCCTCCCGCCTGATCGGTGGTCCGGTACAGGATCTGGGTACCGGTCAACGGGGTCTCGTGGGCGAGCGAACCGTAGGGCATGGTGCGGGTGTCGAGCACCGAGCCCGGCGCCCGGTCCTCCAGCGGGCCGTCGGTCGTGTAGAACGGGTCCGCGGACGGCAGGGGCACCGTCGGCGGAGCCGCGGACTGCGCCGCCGCCGCGCCGGCCCCTGTCGTCACCCCGGCACAGAGCAGGAGGGCGGCGACGCCGGTGGCGGCACCCCGGCGGAGCGCGTTCGTGGTGGGGTTGTCCCACCGCATGGCGATTATCAACGGACGTCCGTCTAGGCGATGAATTCGTGCGGGACCAGGTCACCGATGTCCATCGGTGGGAGGGCTCGGACGCCCATCATGATGACGTCGCAGATCAGCGCGGTGGGAGCGCCGGTGGTGCACACGTAGTTGTCCAGTTTGTCCCAGTTGTCGCAGTAGCCCGCGAAGCAGTAGGTCAGCCCGTCTGGCGAGGCGCTCCAGGGTGGTCCTGCCGGCTTGGGCCGGTCGATGTGGTCGGCCGAGGCTGTGCCCGACGCACCGAGCACGGCTGCCGCGGCGAGACCGCCGGCGGTCGCGAGGACTCGAAGCTGTCGCATCATGACGAGGATTCCGTTCCCGGTCGCCGGGGTCGTGGGAGGGCGGCGGCCGACACGACCATCGTGGCGGCAAAACGCTGTCTGTTCATCGGTCTGTACACGCATTTTTCGCTGCCATCGGCGGTTCCGGACCGCCCGTCCGGGGCGACTCCGTCCGCTACGCTTCGAAAGATGCGATCGCCGCCGCCCGGTTCACGACTGGCGGTGATCGACGACATCGCGTCGGCGGTGGACCTGACGACCGGCGGAACGCGGGCTCGCACCGTGGTCGTCACCGCCGGGCCGGGAGTGGGAAAGACGTACGCCCTCCGCGAACTCGCCGGCCGTCCCCTGGGCAGGGCGACGCGGTGGACGGTCGCCGACGACCTGTCCTGGCGGCAGCCCTACGCGGTGGCCGCCACGCTGCTCGGCGTGCCCGTACCCTGTCCTGTCCCGCTGGATTTCGTCACCTCGCTGGACGCGGTGGTCGATTCGCTGTGCGCGGAGGAGCCCCAGCTGCTGATCGTCGACGACGCCCACAACGCGGACTCGGGCACCCTGGAGTTTCTCGGCTCGTTGTCCGCCGTCGCGCGCGACCTGCCGCTGGCGATCCTTCTGGCCCGCCGACATCTTCCGCTACGTGCGTCGTTGGCCAGACTCCTCTCCCGCCCCTGGGTGGCCGAATGGCACCTGCCCGCGATGGACGAGGCGGAGCTCGCGGCGCTCTGCCACCAGCAGCTGGGCGCGTGGCCAGACCGCGCCCTGGCCGACCTGTTGGCGCGGTCCTGTGGAAACCCGCTGCATGCCAGGGCGATGCTCGACGAGCTCAGGGCGGCGGGCAACGTGGTGGTCGCGGACGAGCGGGCCACCGTCCGTGGCGCGGTGGGCACGGTGTCGTCCGTCTCCCTCGAAACCGCGGTCGGCCAGCAACTCTCCCTTCTCGACGCACAGTCCCGCGCTCTGGTCCAGAAGGTGGCGGTCTGGGGTGGGCCGGTGACGCTCGACGAGTTGGCCCTGCTCGACGACGTCCCGCCCGCCTCGCTCATCGGTGCCGCACAGACGGCGATCGACGCCGGGGTGATCATCGCCGCGGCACAGGGCGGACTCACCGTGACACACGATGTCTACGCGGACGTCGCCTACGACGGCCTCGACCAATCCCTGAGGCGGGTGCTCCACACCGCCATCGCCCGACACCACGAGAGTCGCGGGCGGCCCCAGTTGGTGGCCCACCACCTGCTGGCGGCCGGGGCCGACGGGTCGACCGCGGCCACGGCGATCTCCGACGCGCAGGGAGAACTCGTCGGGGCGCCGGCCGTGGCCGCGGATCTGCTGGACACGGCGGTCGCCTCGGACACGCCACTGCCCACCCGGACCCTTGAACTCGATCTCGCCACCGCACTCGCGCGGTCCGGTCAGCTCGCCCGCGCGACCGAGGTGGCCGAGCAGGGCTTGGCCGCCTGCTCCGACCCGGCCATCCTGGCCCGGCTCCACCGCGTCCTGCTGTTCAGCCTGATCGCGCAGGGACGCACGTCGCAGGTGCTGGAGCTGATCGCGCAGACCCTCCGGCTGCCGGTCGACTCACCGACGCGCGACGTCCTGCTCGATCTGCAACGCTATGTCCGCCTGCTCGCCGGCGAGGCACCTGTGTCCCCGGAGCCGTATCCCGTCTCCGACCCCGGAAACGTCAGCGAGATGGTCACCGAGGCCCTGCGCCGCTTCCTCACCGGGGACGGGATCGGCGGTCTGGGGCTGGCGCCGGCGAGTGGTCCGAGTTGAGCACCTCCGCCGATATCTGGCCGCCGTTCATCGAGCTCTACATCCACGGTCCGGCGGCCGCGGATGCCCTGCTCGACAGCGCGATCCAGCGACGCGCCGAGAGGGGCGTCGGGTGGATGACGGCGTATCACGACTTCACCCGTGCGGGGATAGCGCTGTACCAGGGGCGGCTGGGCGATGCCGTCGCGTCGGCGGATGCCGGTCTCGAGCGGGCCGCCGGCGGTGATCTGGGCTGGACGTCGCTCGCCGAGGGGACGCGGGCGATCGTCGGCGTCTACCGCGGGGAGTTCTCCCGCGCGGCGACCCGCCTGGACCGGTTCGCCGCGTCCGGGCTACCGGACCAGTTCGGCCTCCCTGTGCTCGGGCAGGCGCGGGTACTGCTCCTCGAGATGCAGCGCAAACTCCGGCCCGCGCTGGCCGCTGCGCGCCGGTGCTGGGACCACACCGGGGGCCTGGGCCTCGACGGGTGGCTGCCGGTGATGGCCGTGGACTGTGCCCGGATCGCCCACCGCGCCGCGGACACGGAGTTCTCGCGGGAGATCTCCGCAGCCCTCGCCGGGCTGCCATCGCCGCCGGCGCCCGCGATGGTCGGCCCGGTCGGTCTGGCCCGGGCTGTGTGCGCGGGAGATCCCGGCGTCATCCTCGGGGCTGCCGTGCCCTGCGCGCACTCCGCACGCGAGCTCGGAGACGTCCTCACCGAGTCGGCGGCCTGGGAGGAGGCGGCGTGCGCTGCCGCTTCGGCCGGTGACAAGGCGGCGGCCCGGGGGCACGGCCACCGCGCGGTGCTGCTCTGCCAGAACATGGGGGCTGCGGCGTTGTCCGCCCGCATCACCTCGCGGCTGCGCGCGTCGGGGGTGCGGATGGATGCCCGCAAGGTACGGGAGCGGCCCCGCGCCGGGTGGGAGGCCCTCACCCGCACCGAGATGACCGTCGCCGAGTTGGTGGCGGCCGGGCACAACGGTGCGGAGATCGCCCGCGAGCTCTGCATCTCGCCGCGCACCGTCCAGACCCATGTCTCCCACGCCCTGCACAAGCTCGACCTGCGCACGCGGGTCGAGCTCGCGGCGCTGGTCGCCGCGCGCGGGCAGCGGCGTCGTTGATCAGCCGTCGACGGCTACGTGCCCGACGGTGACGGGCCCCAGGACGACGGGGTGGAGGCCGGCCACGTCAGCCGGCTCCAGCACGCCCAGGTCGACCCGGTGCAGGAGGTCCGCCCCCACATCGTGGCGCTGTGACACCAGAGCGGTGAGCACTCGACTGCCGTCGGCACGGGTCTCGATCCAGGGGTCCTTCATCGCGACCTCGACGATGTTGAACCGCGCCGTGGCCGTGACGGTGCCGCGGTACCGCTGGACACCGTCGCCGACGGCGGCCTCGGCGGCGTGGTCGCGGGTGAAGCTCACGCGCTCCCCATCCTGCTCGGCTGCCCCGGCCCGGGGGTTGATGCCGCCCTGGAGGGCGGAGGTCGCCTGGTGGACGAGGCCGGCGTCCACGACGAGGTCAGGGGTCGGCTCGGGCGGGGTGTCGGGCCCGGGCTCGGGCGAGTAGGCGATCGGGACGTAGAACTCCTCGGCGGCGTTGACCGAGCCGGCGCCGGCGTAGACGTACACGCCCCAGTTGTCGCCCGGGGTGTTCTCGGCAGGGTCTACGACGATCCGGGCGGTGAAGCTGCCGTCGTCGGCCATCGGCTGGGCCACGCGGGCGATCGACCGATGCATGTCGATTGGCGCCTTGGGAATCGCCTCGAGCGTTCCGGCGGGGGTCACCCATGCCATCCGGTCGTGCGGGTGGGTGCGGGAGCCGGACGGGGCGTCCTCGCTCGGCTTCCAGTGGTCGGGGAACGCACTGTAGAGGACGTACACACCGTTCGGGACACCCGGCGGGACCGGCAGTGGGAAGCCGCCCTGGTTGGCCTGCGGGGAGAAGCCGGTGCCGTGGATCAGCAGGACGTCGCCGCGGTGGACGGTGAGGCCGTCGACCGGCCGGCCGTCCCCGGTGGTCACGGTGACCTGTGGGTTCTGCTGGACCTCGGGGAAGAACGGGAGGTCGTCGGGGACCGTCGGCGCGGCGGACGCCGTGGCCGCGGTGCCGGCCACGGCGGGGGCGAAGGGGACGACGACGGCGAGGGCGATCGCGCCCAGGAAGCTCTTCCACAAGCTGGTCATACCCACAACCATAGGTTAGGTGACCCTAAGATCGACCTTCGCCCTCGAGTTCACGCCCGCGCCTTGCGCAGCGCTTGCACTGCAATACCTGCAGGTCTTCTGCGGAAGTGGAGGGATTTGAACCCCCGGTGCTGTTCAGGCACGCTCGCTTTCAAGGCGAGTGCATTCGGCCGCTCTGCCACACTTCCCCGCCGCCGGCCGCGACACGCACGACTGCGTAGTTCCACGTGGAACCACACGCTGACGACGGTGACCATCGTAGTGGACCCCCGACGACCGCACGAAGCCGCGCCTCCACGACCCGATCGATCCCGGCCGGATGCCCGGTCCTGCGGTCGCGACTACGGTCGGGTTCATGAAGGCCATCGAGTACACGAACGGACCCGACACCCTCCGCCTGACCGAGGTCGACGATCCGACTCCCGAGCAGGGCGAGGTCGTGATCGATGTGGCGGCCACGGCAGTGAACCGCGCCGACCTGCTGCAGTCCCGGGGTCACTACCCGCCGCCTCCGGGCGCGTCGGAGATCCTCGGACTGGAGTGTTCGGGTCGCATCTCGGCGGTCGGCGAGGGCGTGGAGGGCCTGGCGATCGGCGACGAGGTGTGCGCGCTGCTCGCCGGCGGCGGCTATGCCGAGAAGGTCGCGGTCCCGGCCGGGCAGGTGATGCCGGTGCCGGCGGGTCTGACGCTGCACGAGGCGGCATCGCTACCGGAGGTGGCGTGCACGGTGTGGTCCAATCTGGCGATGACGGGCGGCCTCGGCCGCGGAATCCTCGCCGGGGACGCCCACTGGGGCGATCAGGAGCTGGGCGCGCCGCGGGTCCTCATCCACGGCGGGGCAGGCGGGATCGGCTCGCACGCGATCCAGGTGTGCCGCGCCCTCGGCGCACGGGTGGCCACCACCGCCGGCGGACCGGAGAAGGTGCAGATGTGCCGCGATCTGGGCGCGGACCTGGTGATCGACTACCGGGACGAGGACTTCGTCGAGACGGTCACGGAGTGGACCGAGCACGACGCGCGCGGCCGCGGTGTCGACCTGATTCTCGACGTGATGGGGGCCAAGTACCTCGAGCGGAACGTGGCATCGCTGGCTCCGGACGGCCGCATCATCGTGATCGGCCTCCAGGGCGGGGTGAAGGGCGAGCTCAACCTGGGCGGATTGCTGCCCAAGCGCGCCGGGATCATGGCGACGAACCTCCGGGCCCGCCCGGTGGACGGGCCCGGGGGGAAGACCGGCATCTGCCGGGAGGTCGTGGATGCCGTGTGGCCGCTGGTCTCCGCGGGCGATGTGACCACCCGCGTCTCACGCGAGATCCCGCTCGCGCAGGCGGCCGACGCACTGGCCCTCCTGGAGTCCGGCGACTCGCACGGGAAGATCCTGCTGACCGTCAGCTGATCGGACTCCGCGGTCCCGGAGCGGTCGATGTGCATCGGCCGAGTACCGGTCGCACGTAATGTGTCCGCATGATCACCGAGTTCGATCCCCGACCGGGATCCGCCCGGAATCGGCCAGGAGCCAGAGACTGGGACTTCATCCGCGCCTGGACCGATGACAAGTACATGAGCTTCGATGTCCGCCCTCACGGGAGGCGGATCACCCCGTCGTCGTCGATGTACTCGGTCGCCATCGGCGAGATGACGATGACGCATTTCACCTACGGCATCCACGTCGACCTGGACGGGTTCGCCGTGGACTCGGGCAACATTCTCGTACTCACCACCGTCGACGGGAACACCCGGCATGCGGGCCTGCGAAACAGCACGGAACTGACCGGCGGCCAGACCTACGTCGTGGACTGTGCGCACTCCCCCTACCGGCTGGAGGCGGACACCGAACACCTGCAGCTCAACCTGACCATCCCCCAGCGTCTCCTCACCGACCTGTCTCTCCGGTGGTACGGCACAGCTCCCGACAGTCGGCTGTGGTCCCGGCCGTGCGTCGTGGGCGGCCCCGGCAGTCCGTGGCTGAGCCTTCTCGACTACACGTCCCGGACCGCCGCGGTGGATCCCGCGGCGGTCGCGTCAGGGCCGGCAGGTCGCCACCTCGAGGAGATGCTGGTCGCCCAACTGCTGGGCGACTGGTCACGCGGGGTCGGCCTCGACCTGTCGTCGCCGCGTTCCGTTCCGGCCCCCGGATACATCCGGACAGCCGTGCACTACATCGATGCCCACGCCCATGACCTGCCCACCGTTTCCGAGATCGCTGCGGCGGCCGGGGTCAGCGCCCGCGCCCTGAGCGGCGGTTTCGCCAAGTACGTGGGAATCTCCCCGCGGGCCTATCTCAACGAACGCCGGCTCTACGGAGTGCGCCGCGAACTGGCCGGCGGAGCCGCTTCGGTCGCCTCTGCCGCGCACGCCTGGGGCTACGTCAACCTCGGTTCCTTCGCCGCCTCCTACCGCCGCCGATTCGGCGAGAACCCGTCACAGACCCTGAGAAGCTCCTCGCACATCTGAGTGCCGACTCCGGACATCCGGTTCCGATCCGCGACGTCAGCTGCCGAGCCGACGGGTGACGATCCTCCCGACCCGCTCCCCGCGGGCCCCTCGGCCGCACCGCGGCCCCGACCTCGGAGGTTGACCGATGTCCACCCTAAACGCCCGCCTCGATGACATTTTGAACCGCACCACGACCGCCACGGTCCCCGAGGCGCGAATCCCCGGAGTCGTCGCCACCGTCACGCGGGCCGACGGCACCATCTACGAAGGCGCGTCGGGGTTGCGCTCGATCGCCGACGAGGCACCGATGTCGACTGACACGGTCTTCTGCATGTTCTCCACCACTAAAGCCGTCACTTCGACCGCGGTCCTTCAGTGCGTCGAGGAGGGTCTGGTCGATCTGGACGCGCCGGCCTCCGAGTACGTGCCGGAGATCGCGGAACTACAGGTTGCCGAGGGCATCGATTCAAACGCCGCGCCCGTCCTGCGCGCCCCGTCCACGCCCGTCACCACCCGGATGCTGCTCCTGCACACGGCCGGCCTCGGCTACTCGTTCTTCTCCGACCTCTACGCTGGATTGCTCGCAGAAACCGGCCAGCCCGACATCATCGGCGCCACCAAGGCCTCACTGATGTCGCCGCTGCTGTTCGAGCCCGGCACACAATTCAACTACGGCACCAATATCGACTGGGCGGGCCTGGTGGTCGAGGCCGTGCGGGGCAAGCGATTGGGCGATGTCATGGGCGAGAGAATCTTCACCCCGCTGGGGATGAACGACACCGCCTTCACCATGACCCCGTCGATGGCAGGACGACTAGCCGCCGTCCACCAGCGCACCGAGGGCGCATTGGCCCCGACCGAACTGGTGCTCCCCCAGGACCCCGAACTCGATATGGGCGGGCACGGCCTGTACTCGACCATGCCGGACTACACCCGGTTCCTCCGGATGTGGCTCCGCGACGGCGACGGAGAACACGGCAGGGTTCTGCAGCCAGCCACGGTGGCTGCCGCGGCGGTAAACGGGCTGGGCGACCTGAAGGTCTCCACAATCAAGACCTCGATACCCGCGCTTTCGCACGACGCGGAGTTCTTCCCGGGGCAGAGCAAGTCGTGGGCGTACTCATTCATGGTCAACGACGAGGAAGCACCCACCGGCCGCAGCGCGGGGTCCCTGTCCTGGGCCGGGCTGGCGAACCTCTACTACTGGATCGACCGCGAGGACGGCGTCGCCGGAATCTGGGGCAGCCAGGTCCTGCCGTTCATGGACCCGGCCGCCGTCGACAACTTCCTCGAGTTCGAGACTGCCGTCTACCAGTCCATGTGACGTGTGAGGCGGCTACTCGGTGAAGCCGCGATCACCTCGGTGCGACATCCCCGTTCTCGACGTCCACAGCGGGAGCCTGCCCATATTCGCTCGATTGGGCGTCCGCCCTGTGAGGGCATCCACCTCACACTTGGAGCCGGTCCAGTGCGCCGAGGGTCTCGTCGCACCACGCGAGCCACGACCGCTCCCCCTCGATGCCCAGGTTGAGCACCCGGTGCTGGAGCACCCCGCGCACATCCGAGGGCTCCACGGCGGGGAAGTCCCTCTCCTCGATGGCGAGGTAGTGCTCGAGGAGGTCCTTCCGTCTCCGGCGGTGATGCTCCAGGGCGTGGCGGAGCTCGTCCGTCCTACCGGTCACCGCGGCCGCCCGCACCCGCACGGCGAGCGTCGAGCGCATCGGCTCCGGCTCGTCCGGTTCGCCGACCCAGTTCTCGAGCAGGCCCCGCCCTTCGGCCGTCACCGCGAAGCGCTTGGGCTGCCCGCGCCGCGGCGGGCCCTCCTGCGGCAGCTCGCGAATGAGGCCGTCGGTGGTCAGTCGGTCGAGCTCCCGGTAGATCTGCTGGTGCGTGGCCGGCCAGAAGTAACCGATGGACTTGTCGAACCGGCGGGCGAGTTCGATGCCGCTGCCCTCCCGCTCGGTGAGCGAGGTGAGGATCGCGAACTTCAGGGACATCCGCTCAGCGTGCGGACGAGGACGTGGTGGTGGCGGCGGCGGTCGCCGAGAGCGCCCCGGCAGCCAACTCGTACTCGGTGCGCAGCCGGTCCACGAGCTCGCGGGAGGTGACGGTCGCCGTCACCGCGCCCACCCCCTGGCCGGCGCCCCAGATGTCGCGCCACGCTTTGGAATCACCGGCCTCGCCGGTGCCGAAGTCCATCGCGGACGGGTCCGACTCGGCGAGGTTGTCCGGGTCCATACCGGCCGCCTCGATGCTGCCGCGCAGGTAGTTGCCGTGGATGCCGGTGAACAGGTTGCTGTAGACGATGTCGGAGGCGGTGCTGTCGACGATCATCTGCTTGTAGCCGTCCGTCGCCCGCGACTCCTGGGTGGCCAGGAACGCCGAGCCGATGTAGGCCAGGTCGGCGCCCGCGGCCTGGGCAGCGAGGATCGAGCGCCCGTGCGAGATCGCTCCCGAGAGCAGCAGCGGGCCGTCGAACCACTCACGGATCTCCTGCACCAGCGCGAACGGCGACTGGGTTCCCGCGTGGCCGCCGGCGCCCGCCGCCACGGCGACCAGACCGTCGGCGCCCTTCTCGATGGCCTTGCGCGCGAATTTGTTGTTGATCACGTCGTGCAACACGATGCCGCCGTACGCGTGCACGGCCTCGTTGACCTCCTCACGCGCGCCCAGCGAGGTGATGACGACGGGCACCTCGTGCTCGACGATCGTCGCGAGATCCTCCTCGAGCCGGTCGTTGGAGCGATGGACGATCAGGTTGACCGCGAACGGTGCGACATACGCGCCGGGATTCGCCGCCGCGTAGGCGGCGTTGCTCTCGGTGATCTGGTCGAGCCACTCGCCCAGCAGCGACTGCGGGCGCGCGTTGAGGGACGGGAACGAGCCGATCACGCCGGCCTGGCACTGTGCGGCCACGAGCTCGGGACCGGAGTAGATGAACATCGGCGAGGCCACCACGGGGACGGTCATCGGGCCGGAGAGAACTGGGGGAAGGGCCATCGGGCTTTCCTTTCGGGGCGGGAGGCGCACACTGGCGCATCGATTCCGACGGTACGTCCGCCCGCGCGTTCATGCAACAGTTTGCATAAAGATCGAGCGGGCCCCGCTGACGAGCCGCCACTACCGTCAGCACATCCCCTGGTGCACGGCAGGGAATGCGTACCGGGGTGACGGCTGGTCACCACGTAGTTGGGGGAGCCACGCACTAGAGGGCTGAGGCGGCGTCCAGAAGCGGCCCCAATGCGATGAGCATGACCAGCGACCACGCGACGTGGGTGATGCACGGGCCCAGGACGCCTCCGGTACAGCGTCGTTGAACCGCCGTAACTACACCGAGAATCACGGCGGCCAGTACAAGAAGCGGGATGCCGGTGGTCGCGGTCACCGCCGCGTAGACGATCGTCGTGATGATGACCGGATGGACCCGCTGCGTGGCGGAGTAGACGGCGCCGCGATGGAAACACTCCTCGGCGATCCCGTTGACGGCGGTGAGCGCGGCGACCGCCACGAGATTGCCGCGGGTGCCGTGCGCGAGGAGGTCGTCCACTGGATCACGTAACGCGGGGATCTGGGCGACGACGAGCGCGCCGGCACAGAAGAGCGCCACCAGCGCCACCGCGATGCCGACAGAGGTCACCACGGGCCGCCGGCCGGGGCGATACGGTTCGCTGCCGAGGTGGACGGGGCCCGAGGCGAACGCGCCGATCAACCACACCAGTGCCAGTGCGGCCGTGGCGGGATAGAACAGCGGGTCGCCAGCCGGGATCCGGAGCGCCCAGGCACTGACGATCACTCCGACGGCGAGCGTGACGATCACCGCGATGAGCCGACGCCGGCGCAGTGCCGACGGGTCCGTCGGGTCCTCGTCCCCGGTGCGTAGCGCTCGCAGGTACCGCCCGGGCACGGTGTCCGAGGCGGTCATCAAGGGTGCTCCGACAGGTACGCCGGGGGAACCAACTCAGCCGTAGTCGTCCGGCACGCGACATCCATGGTAATTCTCGTCAGCTACCCGCCCGCCACAGCACCGGGGGACGGACTCCGGCCCAGTCTGCGTCGGAGGGCAGCTGCGTGGCCGGGTCGCCGAGAGGATCGGCCTCTGGCCAGCTCGCCGGATTCCGCGGGCCGATCGGGACCCGCAGTGCCTGGCGAACCGCGTCTCGATAGCCGGTCCGCCCGCCGGCAGGGGCTCCCAGTACGGACTCCGCGTCGTCTCGATGAACGATCGCCTCGGAGCGCAGCGACTCGATCAGCGGGCCCGCCAACCCCCGGGGAAGGGGCGTGACGAGCCCGCTCCACAGCGCCGACAACGTGGGCGTCAGCAGCGGGACCGGCAGCATGATCCGTCGATGCAGCCCGGCTTCCTCGGCGAAGACCTGCATCATCTCGCCGTACGTCAGCACGTCGGGGCCGCCGACGTCGATCGTGCGGCTGTCCCCGATCGAACAACCGACCGCTGCGGACAGGTAGTGCATCACGTCGGCGACGCCGATCGGCTGGATACGGTTGCCCACCCACCTCGGCGTGACCATGGCCGGCAGGCGACTGGTCAGGTGCCGGATCATCTCGAACGATGCCGATCCCGAGCCGATGACGACACCGGCCTGCAGCACCAGCGCCGGCACGGACGACCCGAGGAGGATGCGCCCGACCTCCACGCGCGAGCGCAGATGGTCCGACAGATCCTCCTCGCCGGGCGGATGCAGGCCGGACAGATGGACGATCCGGTCGATTCCGGCGGCCTCGGCCGCACGGACGAAGGTCCGCGCGGTCTCACGCTCCTCGCGGACGAAATCGGGCGAGGTGCCCATGGCGTGGACCAGGTGGCAGGCGACATCGACCTGACTCAGCGCCGCCGTCAGTGTCTCCTCGTCCTCGAGACCGCCCTTATGGACGGTGACGTCCTCCCGCCACGGGACGTCCTCGAGTTTGTCCGGCGAACGAACGAGCACCGAGACACGCGCCCCGTCGGCCAGCAGCCGGGGGACCAGCCGAGAGCCGACGTAGCCTGTTGCTCCGATCACCAGGACCGCACGAGGTGCGGCAGCGGAATCGCCCCGGGGGGCGCTCATCGGCCGGGCCTGCCGGCGTCGTGCGCGGCCATGGAAGAGTTCGTCATCTCACAGCTCCACTGTGCCGCTCGTGCCCATATCGGGCGTGTGGTCGTCTCCGGACACCGCCGCGCGGACGAACGACGCGACGTGCGCGATGGTGGATCCGCTCGAGTCCCAGTACTCGGCCGAGTCGGCGTGGACGACGAGTCCGACGGCCGTCTCCGGGCCGTCCGGAAACCATGCTTCGGTCGCAGCGTTCCAGTTCTGGTCGACGGTCTCGCGGGAGTCGTCGACCTCCGCCCGGCCCGAGACGGACACGAATCCGTCGGAGGACTGCACGGAGACGTTGACCTTCGAGTCGGCGCGGACCTCGGTGACCAGATCACCGTCGCGCGGGGCGAGGAATCGGATCCGGCCGTCGAATGCGGAGTCCTGCCGCGTCATCGGACGGGCCTCGAGCCGGCCATCGGCCGCGGTGGTGGTGACCATGCAGATGGGCGACTTCTCGACGAGGTCGGCGACGATCTGCTCGGGCGAACGGGTGTCCTCGGACATTTCGGATCCTCTCGCGATCGCGGGTGGCCGTGTCATCGGCCCGTCGTGGGGACGGTACCGCCGCGGTCGCGATCCGAAAACCGCTAGCCGATCATCGGATCTCCTCGACGACGCTGGTGCCCGAGCCCGGACGCGACTCCCAGGCCCAGGACTCGTGGAACCGCACACGGCCGTCGCCCGTCACCTCGATCGTCGACTCGCAGACTCCTCCCGAGGTCTGCCCGTCGGTGCCCAGGTGCGAGTACCGGAAGCGCAGCACCTCCCCGGCGCGGGTGCCCACCAGGTAGCCGCGGACCACGGCGCCGCCGCCGTACTCGGCCCAGATCACCTCGCCGTCCTGGCGGTAGGTGAACACCGTCGCCTGCCCCACCTCGCCGTCGGCGGAATTGGTCACGCCGGCGAAGCGCCGCCCGTCGAGGTCGATGTCCTGCGGCGTCACAGCGGGTACACCTCGTCGGCCAGCGCTTCCGCCGCGGCGATCAGCGCGGACACCGCCGACGAGTCGAAGCCGCCCGCCGTCGGCAGGGGTGGGACCAGGGGGTCGACGACGACGTCGTGCGCGTTCACGGTGACCCACGGCGATCCCGCATCGGCCAGGGACGCGTGCTTGACGTCGTAGTACGCCGACCCGCTCCGGAGTGCCACCCCGGAGGCCCCGCGCGCGGCCGCGAACAGGTGCGGATGGAAACGGGTGGTCAGCCATGCCTGCCCGGACCGTGCGGGCAGTCCCGTGGCCCACAGTTCCTGGAACGGCACGAAACGCGCCATGGGCAGTTGCAGACCGGCGAGCGCGCGGCCCACCTCGTCGTCGTCGCCCCCACCGACGGTCCCCGCGTCGGCGGCGGCGTCGACGGCGGAGACGGCGTCGGCGGCGGAGGCGGCGTCGGCGGCGGAGGCGGCGTCGGCGCGGGCACACACCAGGTCCCACACCACGCGGTCCCCGCCGGGGATCGACTCCACCACGGTGATCCGCTCCCCCGGGATCTTCCAGGCGGCGAGGATCCGCGCGACTGCCTCGGCGATGACCTCCGGCTCCGCCAGATCCGACTGCGCACACAGCACGAGGTCGCGGGCGGCGTGGGGGTCGTCGGAGTAGACGGGGTGGTCGCCGGCCTCGATCCCGCCCCCGCCGGCAAGGGACAGCCAGCCGTCGTCGCCCACCAGATGGACGGGCGCGTCGGTGCCCGCCAGCAGGTGGCGAGACGCGGCGTCGCGGACGGTGACCAGATCGAACCCGGCCATCGCGTCGGCGAGCGGGCCGACGTCCGCGCACGGGGTGAAGCCCTGCCCCGTGGCCACCACGGTCGCGTCCGCCAGCCGGCCGGCCTCCGCCGCGCCGGCCACCACGCCGAGGTGATGCGGCCACTGGTCGTTGACGTAGCCGCCGCCGATCAGATGGATGATGGATGCGCTGCGCAGTAGCTCGATGCCCGAGGCCAGCTCAGGGCGCACACCGAGGTCGGCGACCGCCTGTCGACAGAAGGCGACGGCCGCGGCGGCGGGGGCTGCGGTGACGTCGGAGTCGGCGCCGGCCGCGGAGGGCTCGAACCCCGCGTACTCCCCCGCCAGGCGCCACAGCGTGTCGGTGAACAGCACGTCCGGGTGCTCGGCGTGATGCAGCACCGCGGCCTGGCCGGGCGTGTGGCAGTCCACCACCACGGGCGTACCGGGCAGGCGATGCCGCAGGTAGCGCAGCCAGCCGGCCAGCAGCTGCTCGTCGCCGTGGTTCGGGTGGCCGGCCGGGGCCACCAGGTAGATCGGCCGACTCTCGTCGCGGGGCCGGCCCCAGCGGGCGTCCGCCGCGGCGCGCAGCCCGTCCAGCGAGCGACGCGCCCGCTGCCGGAGCCCGGCGGCGACACGATCCGGCAGACGCTCACCCGGCGAGGGCGGCGACGGATCGACGGACGCGGCACGGCGCAGCGGGGACGACATGGCTCCACCCTGCCGCACCGCGCCCGACGCCCAGCGCCCCACCCCAGGTCATGCGTCCAGGTGACGCGCGGCCCTGCCGCCTCGGCGCCGGCCGTGAGGTGCAGGGTCAGATCTTGACGACCATCTTTCCGACGTTCGCGCCGCCCATCATGTCGAGGAACGCGTCGACGGCATTGCCGATCCCGTCCACCACGGTCTCATCGAAGACCAGTTCGCCGGAGGCCACCCACGGGGCGACCTTGGACACGAACTCCTTGTAGTGGCCCATCTGCTTGTTGATCGTGAAGCCCTGCATCGTCAGCCGGCGCGTGATCATGAGCCAGAGGTTGTCGGGCCCGGGGGCGCGCTCGGTGGAGTTGTAGGAACTGATCGCGCCGCACATCGCGATGCGACCCTCGTCGTTCATCAGGTCCAGCGCGGCCTCGAGGTGGTCGCCACCCACGTTGTCGAAGTAGACGTCGATCCCCTCTCCGTCCCGGTCGCCGAAGTGCCCGCGCAGGAGCGTGCGGACCGGGCCGTCCTTGTAGTTCACCGCCGCGTCGAACCCGTACCGCCCGGTGACCGTGTCCACCTTCTCCTTGCTGCCGGCCGAGCCGACGACCTTCGAGGCCCCCTCGAGCCGCGCGATCTGCCCGACCGCCGAGCCGACCGACCCGGCAGCGCCCGAGACGAACACCGTGTCCCCGGCCGTGAACCGCGCGACGTGCATGAGCCCCACGTACGCGGTGAGCCCGGTGGTGCCGAGGATCCCCAGGTGCGCGGAGTTCGGCACGCCGTCGATCTCGCGGACCACCCGGAACTGCCGGCCCGGCCCCTGGGCCACGTCCCGCCACCCGAGGTCGTGCAGGACCACCGCGCCCACCGGATGCTCGTCCGAGCGGGACTCGACCACGCGGCCCACCGCCCCACCGGTCATGGTCTGGTCGAGCTCGAACGGCGGGATGTAGGAGCGGCCCTCGTTCATCCGGCCGCGCATGTACGGGTCGACGGAGACGAACTCGTTCGCGACCCGGATCTCCCCTTCTGTGAGCTCCGGGAGTTCGACGGTGACCGTGCGGAAGTTCTCGTGCGTCGGCCACCCGCGGGGTCGGCTGGCGAGCTGGATCTGAGTGCTGGTCGTCATGCCTACTGTCTACGCCCCCTCGCGGCGGGGCTGCCGAGGCCCGCCGCTCTAGTAGGCTTCGCGTTCGTGCAGGACCAGTCCAATCCCGATACCACCTCGGCGACGCTCCCCGACGAGCGCGCACGCGGCGAGATCGTCAATGACTCCCAGACCTTCCGGCGTGCCGTGGGCGACCTCCGGCAGGGGCTGCACCAGCGCGAGCTGTGGCTTTCCCTCGGCTGGCAGGACATCAAGCAGCGGTACCGGCGCTCCACGCTCGGGCCCTTGTGGATCACCATCGCCACCGGCGTCATGGCCGTGGCGCTGGGGTTCCTCTACTCCATCCTGTTCCAGATCCCGCTCGCCGACTTCCTGCCCCATGTCACCGTGGGCCTGATCATGTGGGGTTTCATCTCCGGATGCATCAAGGAGGGCTCCGAGGTCTTCATCGCCAACGAGGGCCTGATCAGGCAGCTGCCCAGCGCGCTGAGCGTGCACGTCTACCGGCTGGTCTGGCGTCAGTTCCTGTTCCTGGTGCACAACCTGGTCATCTGGGTGGTGCTCATGATCGTCTTCCCGCGCCCGCTGGGCTGGGAGTTGCTGCTGTCGGTCCTGGGCCTGGCGGTGCTCATGATCAACGGCGTCTGGGTGTCGATGCTGTTCGGCATCCTGGCCACCCGTTTCCGCGACATCGCGCCGCTGCTCGACTCGATGGTGCAGCTGCTGTTCTACATGACCCCCATCGTGTGGACCACGCAGACGCTGTACGAGCAGGGCGGCCAGATCGCCGACCGGGCCCGTATCGCCGAGCTCAACCCGCTCTACCACTACCTGGAGATCGTCCGCGCGCCCATGCTCGGGCAGCCCGTCGCCGCCTACCACTGGTGGATCGTCCTGGGCTGCACCGCGGTCGGCCTGCTGCTGGCCTTCCTCGCCCTGCGTAAGTTCCGCTCCCGAGTCCCGTACTGGGTGTAGGAGGTACAACCCATGAGTCCTGCTGCGCCCACTCCCGGCGGCGTGTCCATCGACTGCGTCGACGCCTGCGTGGATTTCCCGATCTTCGACGCCAAGTCGCGGTCGCTCAAGAAGGCCGTCCTCGGGTCCGCAGGCGGCGCGATCGGGCGGAACGCGTCCAACGTCGTCGTCGTCGAAGCCCTCAAGGACATCACCCTCTCCCTCCGCGAGGGAGACCGCATCGGCCTGGTCGGACACAACGGCGCCGGCAAGTCCACGCTGCTCCGGCTGCTTTCGGGCATCTACGAGCCCACCCGCGGCGCCGCACGGATCCGGGGCCGCGTGGCGCCCGTGTTCGACCTGGGCGTGGGCATGGACCCGGAGATCTCCGGCTACGAGAACATCATCATCCGCGGTCTGTTCCTCGGGCAGACGCGCAAGCAGATGAAGGCCAAGGTCGAGGAGATCGCCGACTTCACCGAGCTCGGTGACTACCTCGACATGCCGCTGCGCACCTACTCCACCGGCATGCGCGTGCGGCTCGCGATGGGCGTGGTGACCTCGATCGATCCCGAGATCCTGCTGCTGGACGAGGGCATCGGCGCCGTGGACGCGGAGTTCATGAAGAAGGCGCGCGTGAAGCTGGCCGACCTGGTCTCGCGCTCCGGCATCCTGGTGTTCGCCTCGCACTCCAACGAGTTCCTCGCGCAGCTGTGCGACTCCGCGATGTGGATTGACCACGGCCGGATCCGGCAGAGCGGCGGCATCGAGGAGATCGTCACCGCCTACGAGGGGCCCGAGGCCGGCCGCTCGATCGCGGAATACATGGAGAGGATGAAGCGTGAGGGCTGAGGCCGGGGCGGGGTCCGGCGGCTCCGGCGCGGGCGACGCGAGGGCGGATGGCGCTGGCGGCGCGCTGGCCGATGGCGCGGGCGGCCCGCAGTCCGGCGCCGGCGCTGACGAGTTGCGCACCCGGAACGACGCAAACAGGGCGCGCAACCCGGCGCAAAGTGCGCAATCCGGGCGCGTAAGTGGGCAGCGATCCGCCGACTCGCGGTGCGTGGTGGCCGTGGTGGTCACGCATCGCCGCCTCGAGCAGCTCCGCGCCTCCCTCGAGGTGGTGTGCGGCCAGACCCGGCCGATCGACCACCTGGTCGTGGTGGACAACGCCGACGAGCAGGCCGTGCGCGAGCTGGTCGAATCGCAGCCGGTCGCGGCCACCTACATCGGCTCCAAGCACAACCTCGGCGGCGCGGGCGGGTTCGCGCTCGGCATGCTGCACGCCCTCGCCACCGGCGCCGACCTGGTGTGGTGCGCTGACGACGACGGCCGCCCCGAGGGCTCCGACGTCCTGGCCACCCTGCTCGGCTGCATGGACCGCCACGGCCTGGCACAGGTCTCGCCGGTCGTGTGTGACCTCGACGACCCCGATCGCCTGGCCTTCCCCCTGCGCCGCGGTCTGGTGTGGCGTCGGTGGCGCAGCGAGTTGTTCGCCGACGACCAGCGCGACGTGGCGACGAACCCGGCCGGCGCGACCGAGGCAACCGGGGCGCCCGGGGCGGGCACCGACCTGCTGCCAGGCATCGCCTCGCTGTTCAACGGCGCGTTGTTCACCGCCGACGCGCTCGACCGCGTGGGCGTGCCCGATCTGCGCCTGTTCATCCGCGGCGACGAGGTCGAGGTGCACCGCCGCCTGGCACGCTCCGGCCTACCGTTCGGCACCTGCCTGACCACCGCGTACCTGCACCCGCAGGGCTCCGACGAGTTCAAACCGATCCTCGGCGGCCGCATGCACACCCAGTTCCCGGACGACCCGGTCAAGCGGCATTTCACCTACCGTAACCGCGGCTACCTGCTGTCCCAGCCGGGCATGCGCAAGCTGATCCCGCAGGAGATCGTGCGATTCGGCTGGTACTTCCTCGTCTCCCGCCGCGACCCGGCCGGCTTCCGCGAGTGGCTGCGCCTGCAACGCATGGGCGCGGGCGAGCACTTCGACAAGCCCTGAGCCGGCGGGATGCGGCGAGGTTGCCGGGAGCGCATGATGGGCGTATGACCGACTGGATCGCCCTGCAAGCCCGCGCCGCCGACGTCTTCGAGGAGGCCCTGGCGGGAGCCACCGACTGGGATGCCGCCACGCCGTGCAGTTCGTGGACCGCGCGGGAGGTGCTCTCCCACGTGGTGGACGAGCAACTCTGGGTCCCGGGCCTGCTCGCGGGCGGGACTGTCGACGAGGTGGCCGAGGACCTCGAGGGCCCGCTGCGCCGCCTGCGTGAGATGTCCGGCCCCGACCTCGTAGACCAGTGGAGTGGGGTGCGGGCGCCGGTGTCTGCCGCGTGGCGGGGGACGGACGCGGACACACAGGTCAACCTCTCCTACGGCAGCGCGCCGGCCGGGCACTATCTGGCCCAGCAGACCTTCGATCTGGCGGTCCACGCCTGGGACATCGCCGCCTCCCAGGGCCGCGACCTGCCGTGGGGCGACGATCTCGAGCAGGCCGTGCTGGAGTTCGTCCGGACCGATCTCGCCGAGAATCCCGCGCCGGACCTGTTCGACCCCCCGATTCCGGGTTTCGACGGCCCCGGTGCCCCCGCGCGCCACACGGCCCTCGCGCTGACCGGTCGCGACCCCGGGCGGTGGCCGCGCGGCTGACCCCGGGCGGTGGCCGCGCGGCTGACCCGGCCGGGCGCGAACTGACCGGCGAGTAAGTTACGATCGTGGCGTGCCCAAGACGATGCTGCACCGCTACTCCGCCAGCCCCACGGCGTTCCCCGTGCTGGCGTCGCTCTACCCGCCTCTGCTCGGGTCGGGGATCCGCATCCGCCACATCGCCCCGGACTGGACCAGCGGAGAGTTGACCATGCGGGTGGCCCCGTGGACCGCCAACACGAACGGCACGGCCTTCGGGGGCGCACTCTTCGCCGCCACCGACGTCCTCTACGGCGCACTGCTGTCCGGTCAGCTCGGTGGCGGCTACCAGGTGTGGACGAAGAGCGCGACGATCGACTTCCACCGGCCCGGCCGCGGCCGGCTGACGTGCAGGGTCGAGGTCCCGGCCACCGAGGCCGACATGATCCGCGACCAACTCTCCGAACAGCGCAGCACCAGCGTGGTGCACACCGCCCTCATCGTCGACTCCCGCGAGAAGGCCGTGGTCGAGGCCCGACACACGATGTCCGTCCGGCGCCGGGGCTGACCTCCTGCGGGAAGCGCCACGCACCCGACGATCACCACGGTGAGCCCCAGAGCCCGTGCGGGTCACTGGCGGCTTCCCCGTGAGCGGGCAGGCGGATCTCGGTCGCCGGCCACCGCGCGGCCAGCAATCCCGCGGCCCTCCGGGGAACGCCCGCCGGTCCTATATCCGGAACCGTGCCCGGCCGCGGCAGTAGAGTCGCGGCCCCTCGCGCCTGTTCACGCACGATGATCACCGTCCAGCCGGCGCCCTGGAGCCGGGACTGGTGACGAGCGGAGGCCCTGTCCCTGCGTGCCCGGAGGGACTCCGTATCCCCCGCCTGCGACGACGTGCCCGACCGCACCGATGCCGATGTCGATACCGCCGATGCCGGTGCCGGTGGTGGTGAGGTGAACACAGCGCATCTCGCGACGGGATCGGCCAGCGGCAGTTCGACCATGTTTCTGCCCAACCGCACCTGGTGTCCGTGTCCAAAGTCCCCGCAACCCGCATCCGCGAGGACCATCCGCGCCCGGGATGACATGGCCGAGACCGACCGTGGGTCGCAGGCGCGCACGACCTGCTCGAAGTCGCGTGCCCCTCGCCCGCTCGGATGCTCGGCCGCTGCCCGCAGTTGGGCGGGCAGCTCCGCCACCATCGCGCACAGTCGCTCGGTTGAGACCACCGCGTCCTCGAACTCGAGGTCCATGGCCAGGTCGCGGCAGGTCCGTAGCGGTGTCGTCACCCGAACGCCGTCGACCTCGGTGATCGCGTGCCCGGGCATCGCCCCGTATCGGTACACCCGCCCCTGACGGGTCCGGCGGGTGGCCGGGAGCCAGATCTCCGGTGGGGCGTCCTCCGGCGCCGAGTCGTCGCCCCACATCAGCGCCGCGCTGCGCCCGCGCAGGACACCGTCCGGAAAGGTCTTTGCCAGCGCGCGGCTGCGGATCTCGAGACCGTCGGACTGGTCCTCGCGCCGATACATGCCGTGCCAGATCCGGTGGTAATGCCTTCTGACCAGCGAGGGCGACACCTGCTGCGCCAGTTCGGCCGACGTCAACGGTCCCGGCGGCAGCATCTGCAGCTCGAGCGGCCAGGACTCACCGGCGGGATCGGGCAGTGCGGGAAACGCCGACGGGGTGATCGGAGCAGACGGATTCATGCCGCCCAGTGTGTACTACGCGGTGACTGCCGCCCCGCCGAAAACGGGCGTCGAGCCGGTCACCTGTGGACAGCGGACGGCCTGTGGAGAAAGTCCCGCGCACGGCCCGGCGTGACTCGTCCCGCACCTGGGCTCACAGTCCGTAGAGTCGCGCCCAGTTCTCCCGCGTGGTCAGCTCGGCCTGTGCCCGTCGCCAGCGCTCCTGCGCGGCCGGGGTCTCGCGGACGAAGCGCGCGAGCAGCGAGGCCAGCCGCTTCTGGAGCTCGGAGGCACGGGCCGGATCCACCTTGCGGTGGTGCACCCCGGTCTGGGAGGCGTCGGTCACGTACACCTCGTCGAACAGCGCCACATGCCACCATGCGGCGTCCTCGTACGGGATCGCCACGACCCCCCGACGCTGCCGGCCGAGCTTCTGCACGAGCAGCCGCTTGGCCAGCACCTGGTCCTCGCGGTCCTCGCGCGGGATACCGACCTTACGCTCCACCGTGATACCGGCCGGCAGCGCCTCTACGCCCAGCTTGGCGGTTTCCGGGTACCCCGCGCGCTCCTCGCGAATCGCCGCCAACGCACGCTGTCCACCGTCCCCGACACCGAACGCGCCGTCGGGACCATCGAGGAACGCCTCGATGCCCCGCAGCCGCGTGGCCGCCAGCCCGTACTGCATGGCCACGATCGCGCGGAGCACGGTGCGCGCCAGGTTCTTGGCCATGTCCTTCGGGTCGATGCCCTGCCGGATCGAAGCCGTGACCAGTGAATTCCGCTGCGAGAAGAACTGGCCGAAGTCGTCGCCGTCCTTCCAGTAGAAGTCGGCGTGCCACACGGCCGCGCCCTGGAGCGTGCACGTGGGCATCCCGGCCTGACGGCAGCGCAACCCGTATTCGATGTCGTCCCACTGGAAGAAGTACGGCATCGGCAGGCCGACCTTCTCCACGGCCTCACCGGGGATGAGGCAGGACCACCAGGCGTTGTACTCGGCGTCGATCCGCCGCTCCTGCAGGTTCTCCACCACCGACTCGTCGCGCAACGCGAACTCGTCCGCATCCAGGCCGCCCTTGAGCTCGGCAAGAGCCGTGCGCTCGGCGGAGACCAGCAGGTAGTCCGGGTTGAACAGATACATCATCTGCGCGCCCACGAGCATCGGCTCCCGCGTCACCGCCGCGAAGGCGAACAGGCGCAGCACGGTCTCCGGCTCGACCCGCACGTCGTCGTCCATGAGCAGCACGTCCACGGGCCCCGGGGCCTCCGGTGCGGTGGCCTCGAACATGCCGCGACTGAATCCGCCGGCCCCGCCGAGGTTCGGCTGGCGAAGGTAGTGCAGGCGGTCGCCGAATTCCTGGGCCGCGTGCGCGAAGGCATCGCGGGTCTCCACCAGGTCGGTGCCCTGGTCCGTGACGTAGAGGTCGTCGATGAGGTCCGCCACGAGCGGATCGGACGCCAACGAGTCCACGGTGGCCGCGCAGTCATCAGCGCGGTTGAACGTGCAGATGGCCACGGCCGCGCGGCGGACCGGCCTCGTCGTCGTCGTACTCCAGGCGACGTCCGACACCGTCGACTGGGCGTCGACCGCGTGGAACTCCAACCACATCGCGCCACCGTCGGTGAACGTGTCCAGCGGGACGCGCAGCACCGCCATCCCGTCGCCGTCGTGGTGGACCATGTCCACCGTGCGCACGTGGGAGCCGATGTCGGAGGCGCGCGCCAGCACGTCCACCCGGCCGGTCGACTCGATCGACACCCGTACCGTCAGCTCGGTGAGATCCGTCCACCGCTGCCAGTAGGAGGCCTCGAACCGGCCGAAGTAGGTGTTGGTGTCGACGACCGCGCCAGGCTCGAGCCGCAGCTCCGTGCGGGTGCGGCGCACGACGCCGCGGCTGACGCGCGAGTAGAGGTCGTCGTTGACCCATTTGCGCGGGCCCGAGAACAGGGTCCGCTGGAGGAGCAGGTCGCGGTCGGCGCTGTCGGCGCCGGCGTCGGCACCTGCGGCGGTCACGGTGGTGGCGTCCATGGGGGCGATGCGCTCCTGAAGATCGGTTATCCGGTGCCGCCCAGGTTAGTCCCCGGCCCCGCCGGGATCGCGTCGACGACCGGTGAGTCGGTGTTCGGCGGCTGCACGGGCGGGGTGATCGCGGGGATACCCGGCGGCGGCAACAGCGGCGGATGGTCCGCGGGCACGGGCAGAACCTCGTAGAGACGGGCGCCCTCGTTCTCCGCCGCCAGGCGCAGGTGGGGGTTGAGGTGGAGACCGATGAAGCCGCCGGGACGCCCCGGGCCGCCCACCACTCCGGTGCCCACCACCACCCACCGCACGTCCTGCCGCTGCACCTCGTGGGTGATCGACGGGTCGAAGCCGTACCGGTTGATCGAGGTGTACAGGGTCATGCGATCGCCGCCGACCTGTGCCACCGGATGGTCAGCCAGCGGCGCGCCGAACACCACCGGCACCCCGTGCAGGGCGTACACCCACGCGGTGCCGTCGAACGGGTCGTTGAGCACGACGCCGCCGTCATACAGTTCGCCCAGCCGGTCCAGCATCTCGCGCTCCTGAACGGTGACGGCCGGCCCGTCCGCGTAACCCCACACCCTCAAGTCGCGCGCGAGGACGGCCTGACCCGAGACCACCGCGAGCGCGCACACGGCCAGCACCACCACGCCGGTGCGGCCCGCCGGCCGCCGCATCACGTCCCGAAGGACCAGCGCCTGCGCCCCGGCACCAGCGAGCACTGCTGTCGGGATCGCCAGAAGAGAGGCGAAGCGGTAGGCGTCATCCCACCAGTAGCCGGTGATGATCCGCACCCAGTCGCCCTCGACCGCGGCAGCGAAGACGTAGAGAATCCAGTAGCCGACGAGCGCGGCCACGATCGCCACGAACGGTCGCCGCCACCGCGAAATTCTCACCGCGGCAACAAGGCCGATGAGCACCAACGCCGTGATTCCGACCGAGGACACGACTGTGGGGCCTGTATCGAAGGCACCCACCATCGCGCGAGGCACGCCCGCGCTCCGCGGCCACGAGAAACCGGCGAGAGCATCGGTGGTATCTGACGAGACCCTCGTCACCACCCACCCTGCGTACAGACCCGCCGGTACCGCGGCGAGCGCGAATCCGCCGGCTACCGCCAATCGCGGCCGCGGTCCGGGTGCCGCCACGACACCCGCGATCGCCGCGACGAACAGCGGGATCGCTGCGGCCAATGCCACGGAAGGATGTACGGACCACGCCCCCGCCAGTCCGGCGCCGAGCAGCAGCGGGTACGCCGCCGGACCCGGCGTACGAGTGGGGAGTGCCGAGACCACATCGTCTCCGGGACACTTCCTCCGGATCCCCTTCGCTCGGTGACCCTGACGTTGGCGTCCCGCGATGTGCTCGGCCAGCAGGAGCAAGCCCGGGATGATCGCCACCCCCAGAGCGAACGGCAAGACCTGCCCACGTCCGAGCGGCAGATACGGGAACGTCCAGCACGAGGCTGCGACGAGCGACGAGCCCACCGCCGCCAGCCGAGATCCGTCGCACAGTCGCCCGGCCAGGACCGCCACGGCCAGTACGAACACCACTCCCGTGACCGCCGAGAGCGCGTCCAGCGCTCCGGGCAACCCGTTCAGGGCCGCGGGGGAACCGTCCCCGGGCAGGTGCAGCAGCAGCGAAGCGAGAGCGTGGTAGGTGTCCGGGTAGTAGTAATGCGGGTTAGCCGGCTGACTGACCGGCGCCAGATCCGACAGGCCTGCGCGCCCCGTCTCAGCGATGAAGCGCGTGGCCCCACCGTGGAGCAGAGCGTCCCAGCCCTGGGGAATCGCCGTGAGGCCGCGGGTCGCGATGAGGACCTGAACCGCAGGGACCAACGAGAGTACGACGACGACGAAGCCCGGCAGCCAGGCCCCCACGACATGCCCTCGGAAGGTGTCGCGACGAGCACCAGCCCGCCCGCCGTGAGCGATGGTCTGACTCTCGGCAGTGGCGGCGCCCTTATCGCGACCTCGATCGCGCCCACGCCCAACGAGCAGCCTCGGGGCGAGGCCCACCACCCCGGCACACAGCAGCGCCGCGAGTGCTGTCGCACCCGCCGAGGCCGGAGCCCATGGCACGTCAGTGGCGGCCGTGACCGTGCAGCCCACAGCAACGACCGCGAGCGTCAGGGCGGGGCCCGCCGCAACCGCTTCGCGCGCCGGCAGACCGGCGGCGAGGCAGATCGCAGCGCCGGGCACCATCACCAGCGCCAGTGCAGCGAACAGCAGGATCACGGCGGAGAGGACGGTCATCAGCGCACCCGGAAGATCACCGTGCGCTGAACTATGAAGTTGGTCACCGTCGCCACACCCTGCGCGATCACGTAGCCGATCGAACTGGCCCAGAACTCATTCCACCCCATGCCCTGGAACCAGGGCATCAGCACCATGAACAGGCCCCACTGGACGCCGAACATCACGGCGTACAGGCACATCGTCGCCACGAACCGGGACCGCGACGGCTCCGCCTGGAACGTCCACCGCCGGTTGAGCGCGTAGGCGGTGAGCGTGCCGGCGACGAACGAGAGCGCCTTGGCCCAGCCCGGACTGACGCCTACCAGCATCAACAGCTGCAGCAGGCCGTAGTCGACGATCGCCGACAGCACGCCGGTCAGGAAGAACCGGATGATCTGAGTCTTGAGGTCGGTCGGGGCGGCCGGGTCGGACTCGTGCCGTGACTCGAGCGGGTCGACGGCGCCGCGCAGCGAATCCAGGACCGAATCGCCCGTCAGGTCCGCGCCGCCCGTGCCCGTGCTGTCTGGGGAGGAACTCACCCGACCAGCGTAGGTCGGCGCGCCGGGAAGTGAACATCGACACCTCCAGCGCAGGTCCGGCGCGTGCGCCCATTTGGTGCCGCTACCGTAGACGCATGACCCCTCGGCCCCGCCCCCTCCCCGGCCGCCTCGTCTCGACACTGGCCCTCGCCGTGGCCTGCGCGATAGCCGGCTCCCCCGCCGCGGTGGCCGACACGACCGGCACCGCACCGACGTTGCCGCCCGGCGCCGCACCGACCCTCTCGCCCGGCTCCGTCGAACTCCCCGACCCCCTGGCCGGCTTCCGCCCCGCGCCCGAACACGAGCGCACCCCGGAGCGGTACCTGCCCAGCCCGTCGCCGGACCCCTGGTACTCGGATCCGCCCGCGGTCGACCCGGCCACCGCGCACGGCACCATCCTCGCCGCCCGGCCGGTGACCGTCCCGCCGATCAACATGCGCAACTTCGGTCGGGGCTGGCAGGTCCTGGTGCAGAGCGCCGACTCGCACGACCAGCCGCAGCAGATCGTCTCCACGATCCTCGAGCCGGCCACCCCCTGGGACGGGCCCGGGCCGCGGCCGCTCGTGTCGTTCAACGTCACGATCGACTCGCTCGGGTTGGAATGCATGCCCTCGCACGTGCTGCCCAACAAGTTCAACATCGAGCTGCCACCTTTCCTGCAGATCCTCGCCGACCGCGGGTACGGACTGGTGGTGACCGACTTCCAGGGCCCCAAGGCCGCGTACGCCGCGGGCCGCGCGAACGGGCGGGCCGTCCTCGACGGGATGCGGGCCGCGCGCGCGTTCGTCCCGCCGGGTGACACCGACCCGCTGTTCGCCGACTCGCGCATCGTGCAGGTCGGCTACTCGGGCGGCGGGATCGCCACCGGGTGGGCGGCTCAGCTGCAGCCGGTGTACGCGCCCGAACTGACCGGGGTGCTGGTCGGCTCCTCCGTCGGCGGGGTCCCGGCCGACTATTCCGATCTGTTCGACAGCATGGACGGCACCGTCGCCTCCGGGCTCTACCGGGCCGCCGTGCTCGGACTCGCCCGCGAGTACCCGGAGCTCTACCCGCTGCTCAACGACACCGGCGACGTGGCCGCCTATCACCTTCGCGACTCGTGCGCCGCCGCCAACACCGCGATCGGGATCCTCCGCGCGCCCCTGTCGATGCTCACCGACGTCGACCCGCGCACCGACCCGACCGTCCGGCGCGTCATGGCCCGAAACCGGCTGGGCACCGCCGACCCCGCCAGCAGCGCCGACCCGCGCGAGGTCCCGACCGGCCCGGTACAGGTGTGGCACGGCGACGCCACCGTCCCGATCGGACCCGGCCCCGGCTCCTCGACGGGCCCCGGCGACTTCTTCGTCCCCGAGTGGACCGCCCGCCGGCTCACCGACGAATGGTGCGAGGCGGGCGCCGACGTCGAGTACACGCCCGTGGCCGGCGAACACATCACCGCCGCCTACACCGCGGTGGGGCCGGCCCTCGGCTGGGTGGACGCCCGCGCCCGGGGCGTGCCCTTCACCAGCGGCTGTCAGGCGTAGCGGGTCCGGCATCCGCGCTCGCGCACAGCCCAGCCGGCATCCGCGCTCGCGCCTGCGCGGTCCGGAGCCAGCGCCTGCGCCGTCTGCCCAGGGTCCACGTGTAGACGAGCCCGGGCCGCTGTGGCGGTAGCCTCGACTGCGTGAGCACTGCACAGAACACGACCCCGGCCCGGCCCTCCCTGGACACCGAGCTCAAGCGCCTGACCGGCTGGGGGCGCACCGCGCCCGCGATGAGCCACGTACTCACTCCTCGGTCGGTCGACGAGATCTCGGCAGCGGTCGCGACGGTCAACGACGCCAACGCCTCGTCTCCGGACCACCTGCGCCGCGGCGTGATCGCCCGCGGCCTCGGCCGCTCCTACGGCGACAGCGCCCAGAACTCGGGTGGCCTGGTGCTGGACATGAGCCGGTTCAACCGCATCCACGAGCTCAACGCGGAGAACGCGATCGCGGTGGTCGACGCCGGCGTGAACCTCGACCAGCTCATGCGCGCGGCCCTGCCGTTCGGCCTGTGGGTCCCGGTGCTGCCGGGCACCCGCCAGGTGACGGTCGGTGGCGCGATCGGCCACGACATCCACGGCAAGAACCACCACTCCGCCGGGTCGTTCGGCAACCACGTCACGCGGATGGAGCTGCTCGTCGCGGACGGGCGGGTGTTGACGTTGGAGCCGGGAGGGACCGACGACGACGAGGACGGCAGTCTCTTCTGGGCGACGGTCGGGGGCAACGGCCTCACCGGCATCGTGCTCAAGGTGTGGATCGCCATGACGCGCACGGAGACGGCGTTCTTCCTCGCCGACGACGACCAGACGGGCTCGCTCGACGAGACGATCGCGCTGCACACCGACGGTTCCGAGGACAGGTACACCTACTCCTCCGCCTGGTTCGACGCGATCAGCGCGCCCCCGAAGCTCGGCCGGGCCGCGATCTCGCGGGGCAACCTCGCGACGCTCGCGCAGCTCGAGGAGTACGCACCCGAGCTCGCCAAGAACCCGCTGACGATGGACGCCAAGCCGCTGCTGACGTTCCCGGACATCTTCCCCAACGGGCTGGCCAACAAGTGGTCCTTCAGCCTGGTGGGCGAGGCGTACTACCGCATGGGCGGGACGCGCCGGAACAAGATCAAGACGTTGCCGCAGTTCTACCACATGCTCGACCTGTTCGGAGAGTGGAACCGGGCCATGGGACCTGCGGGTTTCCTGCAGTACCAGTTCATCGTCCCGCCGGGCGCGGTCGACGGGTTCAAGGAGATCATCGGGGACATCCAGCGCTCCGGCCAGTACTCCTTCCTCAACGTGTTCAAGCTGTTCGGCCCCGGTAACCAGGCGCCGCTGTCCTTCCCGATGGAGGGCTGGAACGTGTGCGTGGACTTCCCGATCAACGACCGGCTGAACGCGTTCGTCAACCACCTCGACGCGAAGGTCATGTCGATGGGCGGGCGCCTGTACACGGCCAAGGACTCCCGCGTCCCGGCCGAGCGCTTCCACGCCATGTACCCGCAGATCGACTCGTGGATCGCGACGCGCCGGCGGATCGACCCCAACGGCGTGTTCGTCTCCGACATGGGTCGGCGTCTCGAACTGCTCTGACCCGGCGGGGCGACGCGGCCCCACCGCCCCCGCCGTCCGTCCATAAGAGCCTTCCGCACATTTCCACTCGCCCGACGTGTGCCGAACACTCTTATCGACCGGAGGGCGGGGGATCCCGGCGGCGCACCGGGGGATCTCGGCGGCGCACCGGGGGATCGAGACGGGCGGCCGGGGGATTGAGGGCCGTCGGTAGACTGCCGTCCATGATCAATGCCGTCGGCGTCCCCCAGACACTGCTCCTGCTCGGGGGTACCTCCGAGATCGGCCTGGCCATCTGCGCCGAGTACCTCACCCAGGGGCCGATGCGTGTGATCCTGGCATGCCTGCCGGGTGACCCCGGGGTCGAGGACGCCAGGGCCGAGATGACGGCCGCCGGCGCGACCGCGGTCGAGGTCGTGGACTTCGACGCCGCGGCCACCGACACCCACCCGGCCACGTTCGAGCAGATCTTCGCCGGGGGCGACGTGGACGTGGCGATCGTCGCGTTCGGCCTGCTGGGGGAGAACGAGGAACTCTGGTCGGACCAGCGCAAGGCGGTCCAGATCGCGCAGATCAACTACACCGGCGCCGTCTCGGTGGGCGTCCTGCTCGCCGAGCGCATGAAGGCCCAGGGCTACGGCCGGATCATCGCCATGAGCTCGGCCGCCGGTCTGCGCGCCCGCCGCTCGAACTTCGTCTACGGCTCCACCAAGGCCGGTCTCGACTCCTTCTACACCGGCCTCGGGTACGCGCTGGCCGAGCACGGGGTCGACGTGCTGGTCATCCGGCCCGGCCAGGTGCGCACCCGCATGTCGGCGCACGTCGACGAGGCCCCGCTGACCATCAACAAGGACGAGGTGGCCCGGATCGCGGTCAAGAACTCCGGTCGCGACAAGGGCGCGGTGTTCGCCCCGGCCGCGTTCGGCGGGGTCATGGCCGTGCTCACCCACGTGCCGCGGCCGATCTTCCGCAAGCTCCCCTTCTGAGCATGCGCCCAGCGCTCCGGGGACTCGGTCTGGCGGGGGCGGCGACCCTCCTCGCCGCCGTCGTCACCGCCGTCGTCCTCGTCGGGTTCTCGCTCGTGACGTTCCCCGCGTACGGCAACTCCAACGTCCTGCGCGCGCTGACCGTCGTGGGGCAGACCGCCGCGCTCGTGCTGGTGGTACTGGGGATCCTCGCCGCGCGTGCGGGTGAGCGGCCGGGCGGTCGGGCCGGGCTGGTGCGTCTGGGCAAGCTCGCCGCGCCCACCGGGTCCGCGCTGCTGGTGGCCGCCACCCTCGGCATCCCGCTGGCGGCGTCCCGCCTCTACCTGCACGGCGTGAGCGTCGACCAGGAGTTCCGCACGCAGTTCCTCAGCCGGTCCACCACGTCGCTCGGCCTGCCGGACATGGCCTACGCCGACCTGCCCTCGTTCTACCCGTCCGGCTGGTTCTGGCTGGGCGGGCGCTTCGCCAACCTCGCCGGGCTCGAGGGCTGGGCGGCGTTCAAACCGTGGTCGATCCTCTCGCTGGCCGTGGCCGCCGCCCTGGTCACCGTCCTGTGGACGCGCCTGCTGCGCACCGACCTCGGCGCCGTGGTGGGACTGGTCTCCACGGCCATGATGCTCACCTACGGCAGCCCCGAGCCCTACGGCGCCGTGGT
This sequence comes from Dietzia sp. NPDC055340, assembly GCF_053645335.1. Classification (NCBI taxonomy): domain Bacteria; kingdom Bacillati; phylum Actinomycetota; class Actinomycetes; order Mycobacteriales; family Dietziaceae; genus Dietzia; species Dietzia sp. NPDC055340. Next base: position 155,844 of record NZ_JBSHML010000008.1, read on the forward strand.
GGCACTGTTCATCCCGCCGGTGCTGATCCTGGCCTGGCACGCCGTCCACCCCACCGCGGCCCGGCCGGCCGGCGACGCCCCCGGTCCCGTCCCGCAGCCCTCCGGCATCGCGGCCACGGTCGCCACCATGGTGTTTCTCGGCGCCTCCGCCAGCATGTACACCCTGTACACGGCGCTCGCCGCCGGCACCGTCGTGCTCATGGCCGCGATCGCCACCGTGCTGGCGCTGCGCGGCCGCACCGGTTACCCGGCCTGGCTGCCCGCGGCCCGGCTCGCCGTGATCGGCGTCGGCTCCCTCGCGATCGCCCTCGTCGTGTGGGCCCCCTACCTCCTGGCCTCGCTCGGCGGGGCGCCGGCCGACTCCGGCACCGCCCTGCACTACCTGCCTGATTCCGGCGCGCGGTTGCCGCTGCCCATGACCGCCGGCGGGCTGACCGGTCTCGTCTGCCTGGCCGGTCTGATCTGGATCGTCGTCCGGGCCCGGTCCTCGCGCCGCGCGCAGGCCCTCGGGCTCGGTGTGGCCGCCGTCTACCTGTGGTGCCTGGCGTCGATGGCCGTCACCGTTCTCGGCACCACCATGCTCGGCTTCCGCCTCGAGCCCGTGCTCATCGGTCTGCTGATGGTGGCCGGGGTGTTCGCGATCGCCGACGTCGCCGGGCTGCTGGTGCGGGCCGCCGGACGTCAGAACGGCTCGGATCGCCCCGCCGCGGAGGCCACCGGATACCGACGGCGGGCGAGCGCCGCCGTGGGCGTGGTGTCCGCCCTGGCCGTGCTCGCGCAGGTGCAGGGCATCCCGGACCACCTGCACGAGGAGATCCGGCTCGCCTACACCGACACCGACGGGGCCGGCGCGCGGGCCGACCGCTTCCCGCCCGGACCGGAGTCCCACTACGCGGACGTCAACGCCGTGATCGCCGAGGCGTTCCCGGGCCGCGACAAGACCGACCTCGTCGTCGTCAGTACCGCGGACGCCTTCCTCGCCTACAACCCCTACCTGGCCTACCAGGCGGTGACCTCCCACTACGCCAACCCGCTGGGACGCTACGCCGACCGCAACGCGGCGATGATCGCGTGGGAGGAGGCCACCAGCGGCGAGGAGCTCCACGCCCTCATGACCGGCACGGACTGGCGCGCCCCCGACGTGATCCTGGCGCGCCCCACCGGCGACGGCTACTCACTGCGACTGGCCGAGGACACCTACCCCAACGATCCCAACGTGCGGCGCTTCTCCGTCACCATCCCCGCCGAGGCGGTCTCCGGGCCCCACTTCGAGGTCCACGACGTGGGACCGTTCGCCGTGATCGTGGTGCGGTGATCAGGCGTGGCGAACCGAGAGGCGGACGAGCGCGCAGACATCGTCGCTGACCCGCACCGCGACACCGACCCTGACCGGCCACTCGGTCTCCACCCCTACCCGGGAATGGGCCGCGACCGCCGCTGGGCGATCATCACCGGCTTCCTCGGGGCGTTCCTGGCGATCCTCGCCGGCCTGCTGCCGGTGCACCAGGACACCAGTCAGGTGCAGTGGACCGCCGGCCCCGACTACGCCTCGGTCACCTCGCCGCTCGTGTCCGGGCGGCCACTCGATCTGACCATCTCGGCGCCGTGTGGACCGCTGAGCCAGGTCCCGGAAAACACCGTCGTGTTCTCCACGCTGCCCGAGGACGCCCCCGGCCGGATCTCGGACGGGCTCGTGGTGCAGCGGTCCTCCGACGCCGCCGGGGACCCGGTCATCGAGGTGGTGGTCCGCAACCTCACGCTGCTGTCGGTGCCGCTGGTCACGCTGCGCGACGCGGACTGCGAGACCCTGCACGTGCGGGCCGAGACGGGCATCCTCGTCGCCGAGCTGACCGGCCTGGACCGCGATCCCGAGGACGCCGACGATCCCGTCCGCGCCGCCGTCCCCGGCAGCATGCGGCCGCAGGTCACCGGCGTGTTCACCGATCTGACCGCCGCGACCGCGCCCGACGGCCTCGGCGAGTCGACCGTCGAGGTGACGGTCGACTCCCGCTACTCCTCGAGCCCGACGCTGATCAAGCTGGTGCTGATGCTGATCGGGGTGGCGGCCACGATCGCCTCGGTCTGGTTCCTGCACCGCCTGGACCGCATCGACGGCCGCTCCGACCGGCGCTTCGTGCCCCGCTCGTGGCTGCGCCTCTCCGGGGTCGACGGCGTGGTGATCAGCGTCCTGACCTTCTGGCACTTCGTGGGCGCCAACACCTCCGACGACGGCTACCTGCTCACCATGGCCCGCTCCGCCGGACCGAGCGGCTACATGGCCAACTACTTCCGCTGGCTCGGCTCACCCGAGTCCCCGGTCGGCTGGTACTACGAGATCCTGCGGGTCTTCGCCGAGATCTCCACCGCCAGTCCGTGGATGCGCCTACCCACGCTGCTGTGCGGCATCCTCTCGTGGCTGATCATCAGCCGCGAGGTCATCCCCCGCCTCGGCCGGCTGGCCCGCACCTGGCATCGGCCGCGCTGGACCGGCGCCGCCCTGTTCCTCGCGTTCTGGATGGCGTTCAACAACGGGCTGCGGCCCGAGCCGGTCATCGCGCTGGGTGCGCTGCTCACGTGGTCGCTGGTCGAGCGCTCCATCGCCACCCGCCGGCTCGTGCCGGGGGTCGCCGCGATCGGTGTTGCCGCGTTCTCCCTCGGCACCGGGCCCACCGGCCTGATGTGCGTGGCCGCGCTGGCCGCCGGCGCCCGCGAGTTCGTCCGCATGGCCCGCCGACGCGCGAAGATTGTGGGCTGGGCCGCGATCGCAGGCCCCGTCCTGGCCGTGGGCCTGGCGCTGCTCTACACCGTCTTCGCCGACCAGACCCTGGCCGCGGTCCTCGAGGCCACCCGCATCCGCACCGAGCTCGGGCCGAGCCTGCCCTGGTACGGCGAGAAGGAACGCTGGGAGGCACTGTTCAGCGTCTCGGCCGACGGCGGCGTGGCCCGCCGCTTCCCCGTCCTGCTCATGCTCATGTGCCTGGTGCTCGTCTCGGCCGTCATGCTACGACGGGGCGGGATTCCCGGCGCCGCCGCGGGGCCGTCCCGGCGGCTCATCGGCGTGATCGCGGGCTCGCTGCTGTTCCTGGTGTTCACCCCCACCAAATGGACCCACCACTTCGGCGTCTTCGCAGGGCTGGCCGGGGCGCTGGCGGTCCTGGCCGTGATCGCCCTTCGTTCCTCGTCCGTGTCGCTCGCCCGGAGTCGGTGGCTCGTGTGGGCGGCGCTGTGCCTCGTCGTCGGACTGTCCACCGCCACCAACAACACCTGGTGGTACGTCTCCGACTACGGCATCCCCTTCGCCGACTCCTTCCCCTCCGTCGGCGGCGTCCAGATCCAGTACCTCGCCTTCCTCGGCGGATTCGCGTGCCTGCTGGTCGCCGGGCTCATCCACATCGGGTTCCTGCCCGACGAACCCGGACGCGCCCTGTGGCGCCGGGTCACCCGCCACATCCCGTTCCTGCGCTCCCGCGCCGACACCCCCGCGGCGCGGCACCGCGACGGGCGCGGCATCGACGGCGCACCCCTGACGGTCGTGGCGTTCACCGTCGTGATCTTCGAACTGGTCTCCGTCGTCACCGCGGTGTTCGCCCAATCCCCCGCCTACACGGTCGGCCGCGCCAACATGCGCGCGATCGCCGGGCAGCCGTGCTCGCTCGCCGACTCCGTGCTCGTCGAGGAGAACTCCAACGACGGGATCCTCACCGCGATCGGCGCCGGGCCCGAGATCTCGCTCGGCGCCGGCGTCGTCAACGGCTTCGCCCCCAACGGCCTGCCCGATTCGATCACCGTCGACAGCGCCGAGGCCTCCGGCTCGCTCGCCCAGTCCCAGCCCGACGAGCGCGATCCCGGCGACGGCGTCGACGCCGGCACCACCGGCGGCCGCGGCGCACTGACCGTCAACGGCTCCACCGTGGCACTACCGTTCGGCCTCGACCCCGAGACCACGCCGGTGCTGGGCTCCTACCGGCGCGGCCCGCAGGTCGCCGCCGAACTCACCTCGGCCTGGTACCGACTCCCCGACCGCAGCCCCAACCGTCCGCTGCTCGTGATGGCCGTCGCCGGCCGCATCGGTGCCGGCGACGTGCGCATCGAGTACGGCCGGCCGGGCCGCGTGGGCGCGGCAGGGCCCACCGACTTCGAGGTGATGGGCTCCATGACGCCCACCGACATCGGGCCGGCGCCCGCGTGGCGGAACCTGCGGATCCCGCTCGAAGATATCCCCGAGGACGCCCAGGTCGTGCGCGTGGTGGTGGAGGACAACAACCTCGACCCGGACCGCTGGATCGCCGTCACCCCGCCCCGTAACCCGCGACTGAGCACCCTCGACGAGGTCGTGGGCCATACCGATCCCGTCCTCATCGACTGGGTCGTGGCGTTGGCGTTCCCCTGCCAGCGGCCGTTCGTCCACAACGGCGGCGTCGCCGAGATCCCCGAGTACCGGATCCTCGCCGACCGCGAATCCTCGTCCGCCGCCAACTGGTGGCAGAGCGCGGGCGGCGGCGGACCGCTGCTGTGGACCACCCAGACCGTCGAGGCCGTGACCGTCCCCACCTATCTCGACCACGACTGGTCGCGGGACTGGGGCTCCCTCCAGCGGTTCGAGCCACTCGATCCCACGGCCACCCCGGCCGAGCTGATCCTCGGCAGCGAGGTGCGGTGGGGCTGGACCACACCCGGACCGATGAACTGATCGTCGCCTAGAATCTGTCGTCGTGTCAGACTCTTCCTCCGCAGCCGGCTCGGGCGCGTCCCCTGACTCCGACCCGGCCACTCCAGCGGCATCCGATCAGGACGTCGCCCCGGTCGCCCCGGTCGCCTCGGACTCCCGGGTCGCCAGGCTCCGCGTCATCGCCATCGTCAGCGGTCTGGTGGGCACCCTGTGCTTCCTGGCCCTGCCGTTCCTGCCGGTGGCGCAGACGACCTCCTCGGTCCAGTGGCCCCAGAACGGGTCCGTCGAGTCGGTCACCGCGCCGCTCATGGCGCACACCCCGCAGGCGGTCACCGCGACCATCCCCTGCACCCTGGTCGCCGACCTCCCGGAGGACGGCGGCATCCTGCTGTCCACCGCCCCGGCCGCCGGCGAGGAGGCCGGGGAGCGCGCGATGTTCATCCGCGCCTCCGCCGACACGGTCGACGTGGTCTCCCGCAACCGGGTCATCGTCTCCGCGCCACGCGAGCAGGTCGCCGCCGGTGAGTGCAGTGTCCTGAGCGTGGTGGCGGCCCCCACCTACGCGGAGGCGTCCTTCGAGGGTCTCGACGGCCCCACCGCGGCCGGCCGCATCGACGCCGACAACCTGCGCCCCATGGTCGTTGGTCTCTACACCGACCTGCCCCTCGACACCGCCGTGCCGGAGGAGCTCGCGGTGTCGGTCGAGGTGGATTCGCGCTTCACCACCGATCCCACCACGCTGAAGTGGGCGGCGATCGTCCTGGGCCTGCTGTCGACGGCGGTCGCACTGTGGGCGCTGCACGGGCTCGACCAGACCGACGGCCGGCGGAGCCTGCGATTCCTGCCCCGCGGCTGGTTCCGCCCGCGTCTGCCCGACGTGGCCGTGATCGGCACGCTCGCCGTGTGGCACTTCGTCGGCGGCAACACCTCCGACGACGGCTACATCATGTCGATGGCCCGGGCCGCCGAGCCCGCTGGCTACATGGCCAACTACTACCGCTGGTACGGCGTCCCCGAGTCACCGTTCGGCTCGCCCTACTACGATCTGCTGACCCTGTTCGCACAGGTCTCCACGGCCAGCCCCTGGATGCGTCTGCCCGCGCTGATCGCCGCGATCCTGTGCTGGCTGGTCATCAGCCGCGAGGTGCTGCCGCGCCTCGGGCGAGCCGCCCGCACCACGCCCGTCGTGGTGTGGAGCGCCGCCGCGGTGTTCCTCGCGTTCTGGATGGCGTTCAACAACGGCCTGCGCCCCGAGCCGGCGATCGCGCTGGGCGCGCTGCTGACCTGGGTCTCCGTCGAGCGCTCCATCGCGACCCGCCGGATGCTGCCGTTCGCGGTGGCCGTGATCATCGCCTCGTTCTCACTGGCCACCGGGCCCACCGGGCTCATGGCCGTGGCCGCGCTCATCATGGGCCTGCGGGCCGTCGTCCACACCGTGGTGGTGCGCGGCCGCCAGGTCGGCTCCTACCTGGCGCTCGTCGCGCCCGTCCTGGCCGCCGGGACCATGGTGCTCATCTGCGTGTTCGGCGTGCAGACGCTCGCCGCGGTGCTCGAGGCCATCCGGGTGCGCGGCGAGATCGGCCCCAACCTGGCCTGGTACGAGGAGTTCGTCCGCTACTACTACCTGATGATCCCGACGGTGGACGGGTCACTGTCCCGCCGCCTGCCGGTGCTCCTGGTGCTGCTGTGTCTGGCTGTGGTGATCGGCACGCTGCTGCGGCGTGGCAAGGTCCCCGGCGCCGCGTCCGGCCCCGTCTGGCGCCTCGTGGGCGTCGTGGTGGGCACCGCGTTCTTCATGATGTTCTCCCCCACCAAGTGGACCCACCACTTCGGCGTGTACGCCGGGATCGGTGCGGCGATCGCCGCGCTGGGGGCGCTCGCCATCTCCGCGTCGGCCGTACGCACCGCCCGCAACCGGACCCTGTTCCTCGGTGTGATCCTGGTGGTCCTCGCGTTGGCGTTCGCCGGCCCCAACGGGTGGTGGTACGTCTCGAGCTACGGCATCCCCTGGTGGGACAAGGCGCCGAGCGTCAGCGGGATCTCCGCGTCCAACGTGCTGCTCGTCCTGGCGGTGCTCACGTTCGCGTTCGCCGGCTGGCAGCACCTGCGCCGCGACTACACCGGCGATCAGGCGCCCAGGACCACGGCGGGCCGCCGTCGGATGCGGACCTTCGCCGCCGCCCCGATCGCGGTGGTCGCAGGCCTGCTCGTGATCTTCAACGTCGCCTCGTTCGCCAAGGGGCTGCAGAAGCAGTTCCCGGCGTACTCGATCGCCGCGGGCAACGTGTCGGCGCTCGCCGGCAACCCGTGCATGCTCGCCGACCGGGTGCTCGTCGAGCCGGACGCCAACGCGGGCATGCTCGCCCCGCTCGGCGCGCCGCGGCTGCCCGACGGCTCCGTCGACCCCCGGGCCATGGCCGAGGCGATCGAGGCCGGCGGCAACACCGGCTTCACCCCGAACGGCGTCGCCCCCGACCTGTCCGCCGACGCGGTGGTCTCCGACCCGGGTGCCGCCAACACCACCTCGGACCCCGGCGGCGGCCCCTCGGTCAACACCGGTGAGAGCGCCGGTACGGGAGGCGGCCGCGGTGCCGAGGGCGTCAACGGCTCCACCGTGGCCCTGCCGTTCGGTCTCGACCCAGCCACCACGCCGGTCCTGGGCTCGTTCTTCGCGGGCCCGCAGCAGCAGGCCGACCTCGAGACCGGCTGGTACGAACTACCGGACAACCGCGAGGCGCACCCGCTGCTGGTCATCTCGGCGGCCGGCCGGATCGGGCGCTTCGACGCCGACGGCATCTACGAGTACGGCCAGGAGGTCACCGTCGAGTTCGGCCGGGACACCGGCAACGGCGTCGAGATGGTCGGCGCCCCGGTCGTCCCGTACGACATCGGCCCCGCCCCGACCTGGCGGAACCTGCGGGTGTCGATGGAGGACGTGCCCGCCGACGCCGACGTCATGCGGATTCGGGTCGACGACGACGACCTCACCCCCGACGAATGGGCGGCCATCACCCCGCCGCGTGCGCCCGAGCTCGTGACGGTCCAGGAGATGGTCGGGTCCACCGCGCCGGTCCTGCTGGACTGGGCCGTGAGCATGCAGTTCCCCTGCCAGCGTCCGTTCTCGCACTTCGCGGGTGTGGCCGAGCTGCCGGAGTTCCGGATCATGCCGGACCGGCCTCTCGCGGTCAGCGCGACCGGTACGTGGATGTCGTACGAGGGCGGCGGCCCGCTCGGGTGGGTGGAGACCGCGCAGAGTGCCCGGACGATCCCGTCGTACCTGCGTCACGACTGGAACCGCGACTGGGGCTCCATCGAGGCCTACGCGCCGCTGGGCACCTACCAGTCCGAGCCCCCGCGGCCGGCCGACGTCACCGTGGACACGGTGGACCGCTGGGGCTGGTGGTCGCCCGAGGGGCCGATCCTGGTGACCAACCCGGAGTAGACCGAGCCCACCGATGCTGCTGCTGTGCCCCGTCCTCGCGCGCAAGGACGGGGCACAGTTCGTTGTCCCGGGATTATTCTGAGAAACTGCTGACGTTCGTGGCCCCGATCCGCGCAGCGGCTCATTTGAACTGTACTAACGGTGCGCCGGTACATATTAGAGAATCTTCGCTCCGCCACTCCGGACACTTGTTATCGTGCGTCCAAGAAAACGCCACTCACATTGCCGCCGGACGCCCCGGATCTGATCAAGGCGACTGTCACGCGCCTGTCACAGAATGGCGACGAGGTTCTCGACACACTCCGCCGGGTCTCGACCGGGGAGCTCGAGATGATCGAGACCATCACCGACGCCAGTAGAGACCTCACCCGTCGGCTGTTCAGTTGGATCCTGGAAGCCGAGCCGGTGCTCGCGCACGCCGTCGACCATCCCGAGGTCGCCGCGTTGCTCGGCCGGGAGCACGAATCCCTCCCCGGCAAGATCAATGACGACATGATCACCGCGGCCCAGCACGTGCCGGGCATCGTCATCGCGGCAGTGCGGAAGTTTGCCACCGACCACCGAATCATCGATCCCGGGTTCGACGCACTTGCTCAACCCATCCGCGAATTGATCGAGATCCTCGATGCGGCGAAGCGGGAGTACGACCACGGCCTGACGGGGCTCGCCCTGGTGACGGCGAGCTACGTGTTCTACGAGACCTTCCACTATCCGCAACCGGCGACCGGGGTGTACGACATCGCCCACAGCACCGCCGACAAACTCAAGTGGGTGTATCGGTACTGGTTCAACCAGTTGGAGGTCGCGCAGCGTGGCTCCGGCCTGGAGGACTTCTTCCGCGGCCAGGTCCTGCAGAACAGCTTTCCCATGGATGCCACCGAGGTGGAGTCGATCTCCCGCGTCTCACTCTCGTGTGCCGGCGACCTACTGGCGGTCGACGTCCTGACGCCAGAGAACACCACCCGCCTGTTCGAGGACATCACGGACTTCTACAGCAGCACCGACATCGTGAGCGCCAATCTGGAGTCCACCGTGTACAGCGTCCAGGCACCGGGCCGAAATGGGGAGGAGTCCGGCCAGCCCTTCAAGATGAACACCTCGCCCGAGATGTTCGACAGGTTCCGTGACGACGCAGGTATCAACTTCTTCAGCACGGCGACCAACCATTCCAACGACTGGGGTACCGCCGGGCTCCTGGCGACCCTTGACGTGCTGGACGCCTCGGGGGCGGAGCACTCGGGCACCGCCCGAGATCAGGCGGGCCAGGATGATGTGGTCGTCGTGGACCGAAATGGCATCAAGATCGGACTGCTCACCTTCACCTTCGACCTTAATGGTCGGCCGCTGCCGGAGGGGCACGGGTATCTCGTCAACGAGGTGCGGTTCAACGACGCACAGCCAGGGCCAGACTACTCGCTTGTCGAGTCGCAGGTCGCGGCCGCCAAGGCCAAGGGTGCGGAGTTCATCGTCGCCTTCTGCCACTGGGGTTGGGAGTTCGAGATGTACCCCCACCCGAACGTCACCGACGCCGCTCACGAGGTCGTGGCCCGTGGCGTGGACGTGATTCTAGGGAACCATCCACACGTGCCGCAGCCAGCGCAGATCATCGACCGCGGGCCGGACACGCCCAAGGCCCTCGTCACCTACGCCTTCGGCGATTTTGTGAGCTACCACCCCGAGAGCCGCAACTCGAAGCTCACCTACTCCATCAAGTTCGACATCGCCAAGGTGGTTACCGCCGGCGGCACCTACGTCTCGTGGGATCACCTCGAGACGATGCCGCTCTACATCGTCAACGCGCACCTCGGTGACGACCGTTACGACTGCAGGATCGTCCAGTTCGACAAGGTCATGGAGAATCCGGGCGATTTCGGCCTGACCGACCGGGAGAAGGCTGAGCTCCCGCACCTCGAGAACGCGGTCTGGAAGGGCATCCTCTCGCCACTGTCGACTATCCCTCCCGGCGGGTGGTCGGGGCCGAAACCTCATGAGTAAGGTGATTTTTATGACGACCACTATTCTGCATAACGCCCGCCTCATCGACGGCACCGGTGCCGATCCGGTTGCCGATGCTGTTGTGGTGATCGACGACGGGAAGATCACCTACGCCGGGCCGGCGGACAAAGCGCCGCAGTCCGATGATGCGGCCACCAAGATCGATGTCGGTGGCAA
>NZ_JBSHML010000009.1:0-162297 GCF_053645335.1 Dietzia sp. NPDC055340
CGACTCGCTCTAATTCTTCCGGCCAGAACGCCCGATTGGTACGGCGCCGCCAAGAAGTAACCACAGAAGACCGCCACAGAGCGATCAAGTCCACAGGCGGAGCCGTCGGCGCGCATTCGACCGCGCGGATGAGCGTTGGTCTGATGTGCTCAACCCGGGTGTTTCAATGGGGTACACCCGTGCGGCACGTTTGGAGGCGCAGCATTTCCCGCTGTGTCGCAGGGTGTGTTTCACCTCTTGCGAAACAGGCGCCGCTGGGATCTAGGGGGCCAACAACCCCGTTGGTCGGCATCCCAGATGCTGCGCCCCGAATGCGCCTCGCATCGTTTGGCTCCACGATGTCCTGCCCCGCAAAGAGCCGGGCCCAGCCGCTTACTGCACTAGAAGGCAGGATCTCGCACTTTCAGGCAATTCTCAGCAGTCCCAACCAATCCCATTAAAATTGGCCCAAAATCCCAGAATCCCAAGATTTCGACCCAGAATCCCAACTTTCGCCTTGCGCGGCATTTACAGCCCCCGCGCCATGTCCACGAACCGCGAGTAGTGCAGCTGATGCGCCACCGTGATCGTGGACGTGGGGCCACCACGGTGCTTGCCCAGGATCAGGTCGGCCTCGCCGGCCCGCGGGTCATCCCGCTCGGTGGAGTCCGGGCGGTGCAGCAGCATGACGATGTCGGCGTCCTGCTCCAGCGAGCCGGACTCACGCAGATCGGAGACCTGGGGCCGCTTGTCCGTACGCTGCTCGGGGCCACGGTTCAGCTGGGAGATGGCGATCAAGGGCACGTCGATCTCCTTGGCCAGCAGCTTGAGCTGACGCGAGAACTCGGAGACCTCCTGCTGCCGCGACTCGACCTTCTTGCCCGAGGACATCAGCTGTAGGTAGTCCACCACGATCAGCCGCAGGTCGTGCTTCTGCTTGAGCCGCCGGGCCTTGGCGCGGATCTCCATCATGGTGAGGTTGGGCGAGTCGTCGATGTACAGCGGCGCCTCGGAGATCTCGCCCATCCGCCGCGCCATCCGGGTCCAGTCCTCGTCGCTCATGGTGCCCGACTTCATGTCGGACAACTTCACGCGGGCCTCGGCGCTCATGAGACGCATGACGATCTCGGTCTTGCTCATCTCCAGCGAGAACATGACCGAGGCCAGCCCGTTCTTGATGGAACACGACCGCATGATGTCCAGCCCGATGGTCGAATTGTGCGTGGGGATCCCGGTGGGGCCGGCGAGGTACAGGTGATCTGCCGCCGCCACCTCGATGCACCGGACCGGAACACTCTCCGCGCTACGTACATCGGTGATGACGCGGGTGCTGCGGCCCGAGTCGGGATGCTCGGGGATGACGATCCCGAAGTCGCACACCAGCATCAGGGTGTCGAGCGACTTGGTGGTGACCACCTGTTCGGTGCCGCCCATCTCGATACGCCACTCGTGCTCGGCATCGGCCACGATCTCCGCGCCGTCGCTGAAACGCACTGTGAAGCAGGGGCGGTCCTGCCACACCTCGGTCGCGCCGGTGACCTCGGTCGGCGTGCCGTCGACCCCCAGGACCCGATCGCCCACCGCGACCTCGCCCATCGTGGTCTCGCCGTCCGGCGTGGGCAGGACTGTGTCGAGAGCGAGGGCCTTACCGACGCCGGGTCGCGCGGCGATGATGATCATCTGTCCGCCGTGCAGACCGTTGGTGATGGAGTCGAGGTCCGCGAAGCCGGTGGGCACACCCTTGCTCAGCCCGCCGGCGGTGTGGATCGCGTCGATCTCGTCCATCGTCGGCTGCAGCAGCTCTTCGATGACCACGAAGTCCTCGGTGGTCCGGCGCTCCGTCACGTCGAAGATCTCGGCCTGCGCCCGGTCCACCACCTCGGCCACGTCGGCGCCCTCGGAGCCGGAATAGCCGTACTGCACGATCCGCGTACCGGCGTCGACGAGCCTGCGCAGCACCGCCTTCTCCGAGACGATCTGGGCGTAGTAGCCGGCGTTGGCCGCCGTGGGCACAGTCGAGATGAGGGTATGGAGGTAGGGCGCCCCGCCGGCCCGCCGCAGATCGCCGCGGCGCTCCAGCTCCGCGGCCACCGTCACCGCGTCCGCGGGCTCGCCCCGGGCGTAGAGGTCCAGGATCACGTCGTAGATCGCCTGGTGCGCCGGCTTGTAGAAGTCGTTCGGCTGGATCTCCTCCACCACATCAGCGATGGCGTCCTTACTCAGCAGCATGCCGCCGAGCACCGACTGTTCGGCGGTCAGGTCCTGCGGCGGGGTCCGCCCGAACTCTCCGCCACCGCCGCCGTCCTCGGGAGGCGGTGGCATATCGCCGGGATCGTCGTATCCCCCCTGCGCCATGACCGCTCCTCTCCGCTGTAGTGCTGATGTTGACGCCGTGCGTGGCCGTACCGCCGCTGCCGCCCGGGACACCGGCGCGCCCTCGCGACTCCTCCACTGTAGGGCACCGCTACGACACGCCCGGCTCACATCCCCCTGGGTTATCCACAGGCTTTTCCACAATCGCGAGTGCGGGGTTGTGGAGAACTGTGGATGGGCGTGAGTTATGCAGGAGCGATCTGGGCTCTGCTGTGGATAACCAGTGGAAATCGCAGGTCAGTTGGTATAAACCTGCAGGTCACCGGTATCGCCGCAGGTAGAGCGTCCGGTGGATTACTTCCGATACCACGTCACGATTGGGGACACAATGGATAACGAAAGATGAACCCGGGCAATCGTCCAGCCGACAAAACCGTAGCTTTCCTACCGAGTTATCCACAGGGCGTCCACAGCCCTTGCGTGCCTGCCGAAGTGCGAGGGCCCCGGCCGTCGTGGTGACGGCCGGGGCCCTCGGGCCTGGTCAGATCGATCAGGCGGGGACGACCTCCACCGCGACGCGCGCGGTGGTCTCGTGACCCAGGTCGACGACGACGCTGTGCGCGCCGGTCGACTTGATGTGCTCCTTGGGCATGTGCACCGAGCGCTTGTCGAGCGTGGGGCCACCGGCGGCCTTCACGGCCGAGGCGACATCGCCCGCGGTGACCGAGCCGAACAGCTTGCCGGTGTCGGAGGTCTTGACAGCGACCTTGACGTCGGCCAGTGACTCGAGCTTCTGCTTGAGCTCGTTGGCGTGGTCCGAGTCGCGCACCTCACGGGCCTCTTGGGCCCGCTTGATGGACTCGATCTGGCGCTCGGCGCCCGGGGTGGCCACGATGGCCAGCCCGCGCGGGAGCAGGAAGTTACGACCGTATCCGCCCTTGACCTCGACGATGTCGCCCGGAGCACCGAGCTTGTCGACGTCGGCGGTGAGGATCAGCTTCATGATCCGTCTACCTTTCTTCCCTCCGACGATCCGACCCGGGCCGGGTTGTCGCGAGGTCATGTCTCATGCTTGTGGGGTGGGGCGGGAAGTGCCCCTGGGAATCGACCCGATCTAAAACGGGGGCTCGTCTTCCATGCCGCCGAAGCCACCGGATCCGCCGGCCTGCGGGGCGCTGCCCCACGGGTCGTCGTTCTGCGGACGTCCCTGGCCTCCGCCATAGCCGCCCTGTGACTGGCCTCCACCGAAACCACCCTGCGGCTGGCCTCCGCCCTGGAAGCCGCCACCCTGGCCGCCCCCACCCTGGAAACCGCCACCCTGGCCGCCTTCGCGGGGGGTGCGGGTCACCTTGGCGGTGGCGTACTTCAGCGACGGACCGACCTCGTCGACCTCAACCTCATAGACGGTGCGCTTCTCGCCCTCACGCGTCTCGTACGACCGCTGCCGGAGCCGGCCGTTGACGATGACGCGCATGCCCTTCTGCAGCGACTCCGCGACGTTCTCCGCAGCCTGCCGCCAGACGTTGCAGGTAAGGAACAGGCCTTCGCCGTCCTCCCACTGGTTGGTCTGCGAATTGAAACGACGCGGCGTCGAGGCGATCCGGAAGTTCGCGACCGCAGCACCCGACGGCGTGAACCGCAGCTCGGGGTCCGCGACGATGTTTCCTACGACCGTGATCGGGGTATCGCCCTGTGCCATGCGCTTCTCCTCCGTGTAGAAGACCTGCGTGTGAAGTCCTGAGGTGGATGGTGGTCGAGGCCGACCGACCGCGCCCAGATTACCGGGCCGGTCGGACAGTCAGACTCACTTGTCGGCGCGCAGCACCTTGGTGCGGAGCACGTTCTCGTTCAGACCGAGCTGACGGTCGAGCTCCTTGACCGCGTCCGGGCTGGACTTGAGCTGCACGACGGCGTAGATGCCCTCGGACTGCTTGTTGATCTCGTAGGCGAAGCGGCGCTTGCCCCAGACATCGACCTTGTCGACCGAACCGCCCTCTTGCCGGATCACGTTCAGGAACGTATCCAGCGACGGCGCCACGGTGCGCTCGTCGAGACTCGGATCGAGGATGACCATTACTTCGTATTGACGCACGGGACCTCATCACCTCCTGTGGACTACAGATTCGGCCACGGTGTCTCCGTGGCAGGAGGGTCGTTGCGTCAGCAACCGTTCAAGGCTACCCCGTGCGGTACCGAGCGGCGAAATCCCGTTACCGCTGGCAGCGCGGACGTGGGTGCGGGTGGGCGCCCGGGAAGCTAGATGGCCATGGTCAGTGCCTGCGTCACCGGGATCACGGTGAGGAACAGGAACGCGGCGACCGTCCAGCCGATCCACACCGGCTGTCGCCAGCCCGCCCGGTAACCGCCGGCAGCGGTGACCATGCAGATGAACCCGATGAGGATGAAGGAGAACATCCAGATCATTTCGCTTGTGGTCATCGGTCGGCGTTCTCCTTCTGGGGCTTCTGCCCGGGGGTGATCGGGGCGGCCGGATCGGAGCCGACCCCGGGTGGTGTCGCGACGGGGCGATCGGTCGGGTCCGCGAGCACTCCGGCGAGCGGATCCGTCCCGTCCGGGTCGTCCCGGTGGCTCCGCCGGACCACGTCGAGGTCCGGGCGGTAGATCTCGGTGATCACCACCGCGCAGACCGCCACCACGAGCAGGCCGCGCACCAGGACGAGCACGTGGAACAGCTCGGGATCGATCCCCCGGTTGGCCACCCCGTGGAAGTACGACATGTGGGCGACCCACAGCAGGGCGTCGAACGCCATCCACGGCAGCAACAGCTTCACGCGCGGCACGGCGAGCACCGCCAGCGGGATCAACCACAGCGAGTACTGCGGGCTCCACACCTTGTTGGTGAGCAGGAAGATCGCCACGATGAGGAACGCCAGCTGCGCGACGCGCGGCGTGGTGGCCGCGGTCAGTCCGATCGCGAGTACCGCGACGCAGCCGAGCGCGAACAGCACCAGCGAGACGGTGTTCAGAGTCGCGGGCGCCTCGCCGGCGGCGCGGCCCGCGTCGAAGCCCGCCCAGCCGGTGAGCCCCTGGACCACGGCGTAAATGCTCTCAGGGTTCGCGGGCCGGTCCGAGTTGAGGCGGAAGAACTCTCGCCAGCCCTGCGGGAACGGGATCAGGATCGGCAGGTTGACCGCCAGCCAGGCGACCACCGCGGCGGCGAGCGCCTTCGCGAGTTCGACGAAACGTCGTCGCCGGATCGCCACCACGAGCAGGGCACCGAACAGGAAGAGCGGATACAGCTTGGCCGCCACGCCCAGTCCCAGCACGACGCCGGCCCAGACGGGGCGGCGGCGTGCCCACAGCAGCAAGGCGACGGAGGCCAGTGCGACGGCCATGACGTCGTAGTTGGTGAACGCCTGGAAGATCACGAGCGGGCTGGCCGCCATGAGCAGCGTGTCCCAGGGTCGGCGCCCGGCCGACCGATAGGTCGCCCACACGGCGACCATCCACATGATGGCCAGCAGCACCGCGCCCAGGACGAAGTACTTCACCACCTCGATGGGCCCACCGGGGAAGACCGCCTGCCACGCCTGCGCGCCTTGCGCGGTGACGTACTGGAACAGCCCCGAGATCACGGGGTACTCCATGAAGCGGACCTCGCCGGCATCGGTCGTCCACGTGTACTTGTAAGGGAACGCCCCCGCGCTCAGGCCCTCGGCGGAGTACAGCGGCAGCGGGTCGGCGTAGCAGGCCTTGTAGTACTGGCGTCCGTCCCACATGAGTCCGGGCTGCGACCCGTCGGTGGGGTGGGAGGTCTCCAGACAGGCGGCCTTCGAGAAGAAGCCGAACGCCAGGAAGATCACGGCGAAGAGCATGACCACGCGCAGCGGCGTCCAGAAGCGCTGGCGGCCGACCGCGGCATGCCTGCCGACCGGCCCGCCCCACGCGTCGAGAACGGTGGCCGCCGGGCCGTCACCGGGGCGGACGCGCTCCTGCGGGGACAGCGAACGGAGGTCCTCGTCGAGCGGCAGCGGAGAGAGGCGACCGTTGCTCAGCACGGCCACACTCTAGTCCACGGCGCGGGCGTCAGGCCTCGCCGCCGCCACCGCCGGTACCGCCGCCTCCGCCGGTACCGCCACCACCAGCGTTGCCTCCGCCACCGGTGTCACCGCCGGTGCCCGCCCCGCCGTCACCCGGATCTGGGGCGGTTCCGGGCTGCGCCGGCGCCGGCTGACCGCCACCGGCGCCGGGGATCACGATCTCGGGAAGTCCCGGGACCTGGATCGTCAGCGGGGGCGCCGCGGGCGCGGGCGGCTGCGGGGTGGGCTCGTCCGGGACGACGGGCGCGGGCTGGGTCTGGGTGGCCGTGGCCCCGCCGCCGCCACCGGCCGAGCTGGAGCCCGAGGACTCCCAGGAGGGTGCGCCCGCCTGGCCGCCGATCATGCCGGGTGTGGGGAACTGCTCCCAGTCGCTGCCCGACAGCGCGCCGTCCATCACGGACTTCCAGATGTCGGCGGGCAGCCCGGAGCCGTACATGGTGCCGCCGTAGGCGTTGAACAGCGGCTTGTTGTCGTCCGTACCCACCCAGACCGCCGTGGCGATGGAGGGGGTGTAGCCGACGAACCAGGCGTCCTTGTTGTAGCCAGTGTCCCCGAGCTGTGTGGTTCCGGACTTGGCGGCGGAGGGCCGACCGCCGGCCAGCGTGTGACCGTTGGAGTAGGCAGCGATCGGCGCCATCGCGGAGGTCAGGTTGTTGGCCACGTCGGCGTCGATGACCTCCTCGCCCTCCGGCGAGGAGTTGTCGAGCAGGACCTCGCCCTCGGCGGTCTCGACCCGCTCGATGAAGTGGGCCGGTCGGTAGACGCCCTCGTCGGCGAAGGTGGCCAGCGCGTTGGCCATGTCGCGCACGCGGATCGGGTACTGGCCCAGGATGATGCCGTCGTACGGGTCGCTGCCCTGCTCGGTCAGCGTCTCCCACTCGAGGCCGGGGATCTGCTTGGCGACACCGGCGCGGTGCGCGATCTCGCGGGTGTCGTTGGCGCCGTTGTCGAGCATCCGCTGGAGGCGGATGAACGAGGTGTTGAGCGACATCTTGAGGGCCTGCGCCACCGAGCACGAACCACAGGACTGGCCGCCCACGTTGGTGACGGTGACGTTGCCGGTGGTGACGGGTGCCGAGGACACCGTGGTCCCCAGACCGATGCCCTGCTCGAGGGCGGCGGCCACGCCGAAGATCTTGAAGACCGAGCCGGTCTGGAGCGGGGCGTTGGCGTAGTCCCAGCCCTCGGCCTCATCGCCGCCGTAGTAGCCGATCACGCCGCCGGTGCGGGGGTTGACCGAGACCACGGCGGTGCGGGTGTCCGCGTTCTCGCCCTGCATGTTGTTGCGGACCCCGTCGAGGACGGACTCCTGCGTTTGACGATCGATCGTGGTGACGATCTTCAGACCGCGGGTGTTGAGCATCTGCTCGTCGATACCGGCCATCGCCAGCTCGGCCAGGACCTGCCGACGGATCGGGCCGTTGCTCGGGTCGCCGACGTTCTGCTCGATGGCCTGCGGGTCCTCCACGACCTGCGGGAACACGGCGTTGGCGCGCTGCTGCGCGTCGATGGCGCCCATGTCGCGCATGCCGTCCATCACGTAGTTCCAGCGCCCCTCCGAGGCGGCGGCGTTGTTGAGCGGGTCCAACGCGGACGGCGACTGGATGACGCCGGCAAGCAGCGCACCCTCCTCAACGGTGAGGTTCTCGACGGGCTTGTTGAAGTAGGCGTTCGACGCGGCGGCGATGCCGTAGGCGCCGCGGCCGAAGTAGATGGTGTTGAGGTAGGCCTCGAGGATCTGGTCCTTCGACCACTCCTGCGTCATCTTGGCCGCGATGATGATCTCTTTGGCCTTGCGCTCGTAGGTGACCTCGTCGCCGACCATCGTGTTCTTGACGTACTGCTGAGTGATGGTGGAGCCACCGCCCGCGGTGGACTCACCGGTGACCTGCCCGATCACCGCACGGCCGATGCCGGTGGGGTCGTAGCCCTCGTTGGTGTAGAAGCTGCGGTCCTCGGCGGCGATCACCGCGTTGCGCACGTGCACGGGGATCATGTCGATGTTGACGAGCGTGCGATTGCCCTCCGGCGGCACGATGCGGCCGATGAGCGTGGTGCCGTCGCTCTCGTAGATCTCGGAGATCTGGTTGGTGGCGACGCTGCCGGGGCGCGGCACGTCGGTGCGGGAGTAGGCCACCCCCACGATCACCGCCGGGATGACCAGGACGACGACGACGAGGAGGATCAGAGTCGTCCAGACAGGGTGACGACGGGCCCAGCCGCGCCGCGCGGAATCGTCGTGATCCCCGTCAGCGCTGCGGTCCTTCTGATCACTTCGCGACATCATCTATCCTCCTGCGAGCAGGTCCGACCCGTCCGGGCGACCCCCGGTGGCGGTGCTCTGGCCTCCATTGTGTACGACAAACGGCTCATCGAAGAACCGTCGCACGTCACAGGACATTCCCGAGGGGTCGACGAAAGCCGTCGCGCGGCGACTCGTCGAATCGGGACTCAGGGGCGGCGGCGCAGCTCCCGGGCGGCCCGGCGGGTCCGTCTGCCCGTGCCCTCCGGCAGGCCCACCTCGTACGAGAGCACCAGGTGATTCCACGAGCAGCTACGGCACACCTCCACCACGTGGACGGTGAATTGGTCGTGGGTCAGGGCAAGTTGCTCGATCTCCTCGTCGCTGCGGGCCGAGCCCGAGGAGGAGCCGAGGTCGTCGCCGAACACCCACGACACCTCCGTGAGGTTCTCCTTGCGGCACACCGGGCAGACGGTCTCGGTGGTCTCGCCGTGGAACCCGGCCGCGCGCTGGAGGTACACGTCCGCGTCGCACACCTCGCGCAGCGACAGCCCGCCCGCCTGCAGTTCGGCCAGCACGCCCCGTCGGCGCAGCGCGAAGTCCACCACCCGTCGACGCCGGAGCGCCGCACGGCCGGCGGGATCCTCCGTCCCCGGCACGGGGCCGGGTCGCGGGTCGCGGAAGTCGGCCTGGTCCACGAGGCCAGCCTACGACCCCGGGCCCGGACCCGGCGCGGACCGGGCGGACTCGTCGAGGCGATACCACAGCGGGTTATATCGGTTCGATACATCACGGGGTGTAGCATCGATCGACGTCGCAGGCGGACACCCGCAGGCGAGAACACGAAAGGAGGAGATGGGTGCTCGAACTCGCCATTCTGGGCCTGCTCGACGAGCGGCCGATGCACGGCTACGAGCTGCGTAAGCGACTGTCCGAGATGCTCGGCACGGTCCGCACCGTCTCCTTCGGTTCGTTGTATCCGACCCTGCGCCGCCTCCAGCAGCAGGGCGACATCGTCGAGGACGCCTCGGCCGCCACGGTCACGCGCCCACCCGCCACCGCGCGGCGCGGGCGCAAGACCTACCGCATCACCACGCGGGGCAAGGACTCCCTGGCAGCGCTGCTCGACGAGCCCGGCACGGCGTCGTTCACCGACGACGGCTTCGGGGTGCACCTGGCCTTCTTCGACCGCACGCCCGGACCCGCACGGGTGCGCCTGCTCGAGGGCCGGCGCCGGGTGTTGGAGGAACGACGCGAGGGCCAGCGCGACGCCGCCGCACGCACCGGCCCCACCGAACTGCGCTACGCCCGGCAGCTCACCCTGCTCGGCCTCGAGACCAGCGAACGCGAGCTGCGGTGGATCAACGAACTCATCCAGACAGAGAACCCATCACAAGGAGAACCCCAATGACCGACCAGAAGGTGCGCGTCGCGATCGTCGGCGTCGGCAACTGCGCGTCCTCGCTCGTGCAGGGCGTGGAGTACTACAAGGACGCGGCGGTCGACTCGACCGTCCCCGGCCTCATGCACGTCAAGTTCGGCGACTACCACGTCAACGACGTCGAGTTCGTCGCCGCGTTCGACGTGGACGGCAAGAAGGTCGGCATGGACCTCGCGGAGGCCATCGGAGCCTCCGAGAACAACACCATGAAGCTCTGCGACGTGCCGCCCACCGGCGTGTCCGTCCAGCGCGGCCCGACCCTCGACGGCCTGGGCAAGTACTACCGCGAGACCATCGAGGAGTCCCCCGCCGAGGCTGTCGACGTGGTGCAGGCGCTCAAGGACGCCCGCGTCGACGTGGTGGTGTCCTACCTGCCCGTCGGCTCCGAGGAGGCCGACAAGTTTTACGCGCAGTGCTGCATCGACGCCGATGTCGCCTTCGTCAACGCCCTGCCCGTGTTCATCGCCTCGGACCCCGAGTGGGCCGAGAAGTTCCGCGCCGCGGGCGTCCCGATCGTCGGTGACGACATCAAGTCGCAGGTCGGCGCCACCATCACCCACCGCGTGATGGCGAAGCTGTTCGAGGACCGCGGCGTCGCGCTGGACCGCACCTACCAGCTCAACGTCGGCGGCAACATGGACTTCAAGAACATGCTCGAGCGGGAGCGTCTCGAGTCCAAGAAGGTCTCCAAGACCCAGGCCGTGACCTCCAACCTCGAGGGCTCCCTCAAGGGCAAGATCCACGACCGCAACGTGCACATCGGCCCGTCGGACCACGTCGAGTGGCTGGACGACCGCAAGTGGGCGTACGTTCGTCTCGAGGGACGCGCCTTCGGTGACGCGCCGCTGAACCTCGAGTACAAGCTCGAGGTGTGGGACTCCCCCAACTCGGCCGGCATCATCATCGACGCCGTCCGCGCGGCCAAGATCGCCAAGGACCGCGGCATCGGCGGACCGATCCTGCCCGCCTCGGCCTACCTGATGAAGTCGCCGCCGGAGCAGATGCCGGACGACAAGGCCCGCGCCGAGCTCGAGGCCTTCATCATCGGGGCCTGACCCGCGAGAGAAATCGGAACACATGAACCACACCGCGACGAACCGCCCGCACACCACCACGGGACGTCGCCGTGTCCCGGCCGTCATCGCACTCGCGGTGGCGGCCGGGCTCGCGCTCGCCGCCTGCTCCGCCGACCCGGTGGACGACCCGGACACCTCGCCGACGGGGTCGACGACGACGGTGTCGTCGTCGTCCTCCCCCACCACCTCGACCCCCGCGGCGACGGCCGATCCCGTCTCGGCGCCGGCCACCACCACGACCCCCGCGCCCGCCCCGGCCCCCGCGCCCGAGCTGCCCGCCAACGTCGTGAGCACCGGCGGGCCCTGCCACATGGTGGGCGAGGTCGCCCAGGCCGAGGACGGCTCGCCGCTGTTCTGCACCGAGGACCCCCTCGCCGGGCCGCTGTGGCAGCCCGCGGGCGGAGTCGAGGCAGGCATCGGGCAGGCGCGGCCCGGCGGCCCGTGTTCGCAGGAGGGTATCGCCGTGCCTGGGCCCGAGGGCACCATCCTCACCTGCGCCCTCACCGGCGGCGGCGACGTGCCCGGCGGGTTGTACTGGAAGTAGGCGCCGAGACCCGTCGGCGCGTGCGCCGGCCCGTGCCGTCCGGTTGCGGCACCGCGGGGGTCGGGATTGACTCGTGGCCTCACCCGCGATCCGACCGGAGGCGAGATGGCAGCACCACTACGCAGCACCATTCCCCTGCAGGTGACCGACGGTGTCTATGCGCCGCAGGAGGACTCCTGGCTGCTGAGCGGCGTGCTCGAGGCCAGCGGGCTGGCCGAGGGGCGGCGTGTCCTCGACATCTGCACCGGCAGCGGGGTGCTCGCACTCGAGGCCGCCAGGCTGGGGGCCCGGGAGGTCCTCGCGTTTGACCTGTCTCCCGCCGCGGTGGAGTGTGCCTCCGGCAACGCGGCGGCCAGCGGGCTCCCCGTCGAGGTCCGGCTCGGCACGCTGCAGGACGCCGCGCAGCACGGGCCCTTCGACCTCGTGGTGACCAACCCGCCCTACGTGCCGTCGACGCTGCCGCCGGCCGGGACCGGACCCGACCGCGCGTGGGACGCCGGGGCCGACGGTCGGGTGGTGCTCGACGAACTCTGCGCCCTCGCGCCGGGGCTGATCGCGCCCGGGGGCGCCCTGCTGCTCGTCCAGTCGGAGTTCTCCGCGCCCCAGCAGACCGTGCAGATGCTCACCGACTCGGGCTTCATCGCCCACACCGCGGCCCGCCAGATGATCGACTTCGGTCCGGTGATGACCGCGCGGGCCGGCGAGCTCGAGGCGTCCGGCCTGCTCGAGCCCGGCCGGCGGACGGAGGAGCTGGTGGTGATCCGTGCCCACCGCGTCTGACCGCGAGCCCCGGGTCGTCCGCGTGGTGCCGGGCGGGCCCGTCCTCGTGGAGGGCCCCGTGGAGATCGTCACCCCCGACGGCGAATGTGTGAGCTCGGACCGCTTCATGGTGGCGGTCTGCGCGTGCCGACGCAGCCGGAACTACCCGCTGTGCGACACCAGTCATCGCAAGAAGGTCCGGCCCACGGACGACCACTGAGCGCCGGTCAGGCGGCGGTTCGAGTTCGGTCGGGCCGCGGCCGGGCGGCGGTCGCGTTTCCACGGGCCGCGGTCGGGAGGCGACCCGAGTCCAGCCTGGCTCAGGCCACCAGCGACGATTCCCCGCGCCGCCACGCCGCAACCAACCGGTCACCCGCGAGGTCGTCGAGATACGCGAGTGACCGCATCCCGAATACCACGTCGGCGGCCAGCTCGGGCTCCCGGCGGAGCAGGTCCCCGATCACGTCGTGTCGCATGACCTGCTCGTGCACGGCGTCGGCCTCGACGTGCTCTGCGTAGAAGTGCACGCACTCCTCTGGCGCCTCCAGACGCCGCAACCCCGCGACGAACCGGGCCGACCCGGGTGACGACGTGATCTCGATGGCCGCGAAGTGCCCGAGCGTCGCGCCCCGCCTCGAGCGGTGCAGGCCGAGCAGCGACATGAGGTTGACGGTCGCAAGCGTCTCGGCGGGCACCCGGTCGAGATATGCGAGATAGGTCGGGTCGAGGTCCGCGGCCGTCATGAGGTCCGCCCACAGCTGCTGGTGCACGCGGTCGCCGCGCCCACCGCCGTATTCGTCGAACTCCACGGCGACGAATACCGCCTTGGCCTGCCCCTGGATCCGCGGGATCGCCCAGGCGTGGGGATCGCCCTCCTTGAGGTGGTAGAGCGAGCGGTGCGCGAAGTACTCCCGCATCTGGTCCCAGGTCCCCTCGTCCTTCAGGAACCAGGACGGCCCCGTCCCCGAGGTGGTCTCCACGGACAACGCGTCCATCTCGGCGACCGGATCGTCACCCGGCTCGACGTTGTCGCGGAGATACGCGAGGAAGCGCGCCTCCAGCGCGGCACGCAGCCGCAGCAGTTCCGGGTCCCACTCGAGCCCGGCGTCCACGCCGGCGAAACCTCGGTAGTGCAGCTCGTAGAGCGTCTGCAAGGCGAGTTGAAGATCCCGACCCATCGGATCGGAGGACACCACCGGCAGCGCCGAGGTGTCGCCGGAGGACAGCGCCGCGACGACCGCGTCCGACAGCTCGCCGCAAGCTTCCGGCAACGTCGGGGCGGAGACGGTCATGATGGTCATGGCTCCTTGTCTACCCCCTCCGCCGGTCGTCCTCCACCGCGTCGCGACCGCCGTCATCGCTCCCGCCGTCGCGGCCCCGGGCTTCGTCGTCGCTCCCGCCGTCGTCGTGTTCGCGCTCGATCCGCTCCTGCTCCTGCTGTTCGCGTCGGTCGGATTCGCGCTTGGCGTAGTTGTCGAACATCTTGCGTCTCTCATGCCACCTCAAGCTGTAGGTGGCCTCGCGGACGGAGTCCTCGTTGTCGAAGTTCGAGCCGAGTGCGCCGGCGAACGCACCGAGGCAGCTGGAGAGCCAGGCGAGGTGGACGTAGTCCATCAGCCGCACGGGCCTGCCGAGCTGGTTCTGCAGGTAGTCAGCGTCCATCACCGCGAGCGCGAGCAGGAACATCGCCGCCAGCAAACCGACGTACATGATGCCCACGCCGGTCCCGACGGTGAGGACCGTGGCGGCGTTGTCCATCCGCCGGTTAGCCGGGGTGACCTCGTCGTCGCCCGAGTTCCACAGGCCGTTGCGCAGGATGAGCCAGGTCACGAGTGTGAGAACACTCAACAGGCTGATGAGGAGCAGGCGGAGTGGATGCAGCTCCACGGCCAGCGAGGCGATGCTGCCGTAGAAGATGCCGAAGGCACCGGAGCCCGCGCCGGCCGCGACCACACCGGACAGCGCCGTCATCATGCGCGCGGGCCTGTTGTTGAGCACCATGCCCCCCAGCAGGCGCATCTCGGAACCGAAGCCGCGCTGCTCGGGGGGCGGGAGGTCATCGGTGCCGGGCGCACCCAGCTCGTCCCGATGGATACCGGAACTCACCAGCCGCAGGGCGAGCTTCCGTAACCTCGACCGCACCCGGAACGCGCCGAGCACCGGCATGCTCACCAGCGCCGCGGCGGTGGAGCCGCTGACGTCGTAGAGCAGCGGAATCCCCTGAGGGCGGGTGGGGAGATCTGCCAGATACAGCACGAAGTCCCAGTCATGTTCCTGCAGCAACCGGGGCGCGTGGTCGGTGAGACGAATCTCACCGTCGGGCCCGAGCGGGAGCGTCTCCTGGCCGGACTCCACCCGCCACCGGCCCCCGAGCTCCCGGGTCAGGTCGTCAGCGAGCTCGTCCGCGATCGCCGCCGCCACCATGCTGGGCATTCCTGGATCGGCCATGAGTCCGACGGTTGCGAGGCTCTCCTCCCCACTGTTCCGCCTGGCCTTGGCCGCGGCGGCCGCCTGTTCGCCCGGAGGCGGCACCCCGGCCACCTCGTCCTCGCTGCCCGTCTTGTCTCCGTCAGTCGGTCTAAGGTCGTCCACCCCCTCCATCATGCTGCCGATTGCCCACAACGGAACCGGTTGCGACTGGATGATCGGTCAAACGGTTGCGGTAGCTGGCGTGACTGGCGTTACATGGGCGGTGGTCAACGAGTCTGGAGGTGTCGATGTCGCCGCACGAGCCCCACTCCCCGCCCCAGCCGGGGCGTCCGTCCCGGCCGACACTGGCGCGGCGGGGCGCCCCGCAGAACTGGCCCGTCTGGCGCCAGCTCACCGGCGGCGACCTCCTCGGGCGGGGCGCGGCCACCCGGTCCCGACGCCACCTCGAGATCACCCCACGTACCGCCACCGCCGACGCAGTGGTCAAGAGCGTGTGTCCGTTCTGTGCGGTCGGCTGCGCGCAGAACGTCTACGTCAAGGACGGGCGGGTCATCCAGATCGAGGGCGACGACGACAGCCCCGTCTCCCGCGGCCGCCTCTGCCCCAAGGGATCGGCGAGCAAGCAGCTCGTAACCAATCCCGGCCGGATCACCACCGTGCTGCACCGCAAGCCGTACGCCACCGAGTGGGAGGAACTCGACCTCGACACCGCGCTGGAGATGGTCGCGGACCGCGTGCTCGACTCCCGTGAGCGGTTCTGGGAGGAAACCGACGCGAACGGCGACACCGTCCGGCGTACCCGCGGGGTCGCCAGCCTCGGCGGGGCGACGCTGGACAACGAGGAAAACTACCTCATGAAGAAGCTCTACACGGCGCTCGGCGCCATCGAGGTGGAGAACCAGGCCCGCATTTGACACTCCTCCACCGTTCCCGGTCTGGGAACCTCATTCGGGCGTGGTGGTGCCACGAACTACCAGCAGGATCTCGCGAATTCCGACTGCATAGTCATCCAGGGTTCCAACATGGCCGAGGCCCATCCCGTCGGCTTCCAGTGGGTGATGGAGGCCCAGCGTCGGGGCGCCACGGTGATCCACGTCGACCCCCGGTTCACGCGGACCAGCGCCAAGGCCGACCTGCACGTCCCGATCCGCGCAGGCGCCGACATCGCGTTCCTCGGCGGGCTCATCAACTACGTCCTCACCCACGACGCGTGGTTCCACGAGTACGTAGTCGCGTACACGAACGCGCCGATGCTCATCGACGAGGAGTTCCTCGACACCGAGGACCTGGCCGGGGTGTTCTCCGGCTTCGATGACGAGGGCAACCAGTACGAGGTCGACTCGTGGCAGTACGAGGGCGCGCACGACCAGCGACCGCACGAGAGCGGCGGCGCCGACGACGGCACCGAGCAGAACCCCACCGAGGTCGCGGGATCCGGTGGCGCCCGGGGGTCCTCGACCACCGCCGCCCCGCCGCGGGACGACACGTTGCAGGATCCCCGCTGCGTCTTCCAGATCCTCAAGCGGCACTTCAGCCGCTACACGCCGGAGATGGTGGAGCGCACCTGCGGTGTGTCCGCCGACGACTTCCTTCGTGTGGCCCGGACGTTGGCGGAGAACTCCGGCCGCGACCGCACCTCGGCGTTCTGCTACGCGGTCGGCTGGACCCAGCACACGGTCGGTGTGCAGTACATCCGCACCGCGTCGATCCTCCAGCTACTCCTGGGCAACATCGGGCGGCCCGGGGGCGGGATCATGGCGCTGCGCGGGCACGCCAGCATCCAGGGCTCCACCGACATCCCGACCCTGTACGACCTGCTGCCCGGCTACCTGCCGACCCCCAACGCCTCGCACCACCACGACCTCGACTCCTACGTGGGCACCGATGCGGAGGCCAAGGGCTTTTGGGGCAATATGCGGTCGTACACCGTGAGCCTGCTCAAGGCGTGGTGGGGCGACGCGGCGACCGCGGAGAATGACTACTGCTTCGGCCACCTGCCGCGCCTCACCGGCAAACACGACTCGACCTCGACGGTGCAGCGACAGATCGACGAGGGCGGTGGCGGCTACTTCCTCGTCGGCGAGAACCCGGCCGTGGGCACGGCCAACGGCCGGATGCAGCGCGCCGGCCTGGCGAATCTCGACTGGCTCGTGGTGCGGGACCTGGTGATGATCGAGAGCGCCGACTTCTGGAAGTCCGGCCCCGAGATCGAGACCGGAGAGATG
The DNA here is from genome assembly GCF_053645335.1 of Dietzia sp. NPDC055340. NCBI lineage: Bacteria > Bacillati > Actinomycetota > Actinomycetes > Mycobacteriales > Dietziaceae > Dietzia > Dietzia sp. NPDC055340. The sequence goes on from NZ_JBSHML010000009.1 coordinate 17,071, forward strand.
CGCACCGAGGACATCGGTACCGAGGTGTTCTTCTTCCCCGCCGCCAACCACGTGGAGAAGAAGGGCTCGTTCACCAATACCCAACGCATGCTGCAGTGGCGCCATCAGGCGGTCGAGCCGCCCGGGGACGCCCGCAGCGAGTTGTGGTTCTACTTCCACCTGGGCCGCATACTCAAGGAGCGGCTGGCCGACTCCACCGACCCGCGGGACCGGGCCCTGCAGGACCTCACGTGGGACTACCCCATGGAACACGGCACCGACGAGCCCGACGCCGAGTCGGTGCTGGCCGAGATCAACGGCCGCCGCGCCGACGGCGAGCCGCTGTCGACGTACACCCAGCTCGCCGACGACGGCTCCACCCGCTGCGGCTGCTGGATCTACTGCGGCGTGTACGCCGACGGCGTCAACCAGGCCGCGCGCCGCAAGCCGCGGCACGAACAGAACGAGTTGGCCCTGGAGTGGGGCTGGGCATGGCCGGCCAACCGGCGGATCCTCTACAACCGCGCCTCCGCCGACCCCGAGGGGCGGCCGTGGAGCGAGCGCAAGGCGCTACTGCGATGGGACCCGGACGCCGACGACGGCGCCGGCCGATGGGTCGGCGACGACGTGCCCGACTTCGAGGCGGGCAAGGCGCCCGACTACGAGCCGCCGGAGGGCGCGGTCGCGGAGGCCGCCATCGGCGGCGCGGAGCCGTTCATCATGCAGGACGACGGTCGCGGCTGGCTCTACGCGCCCCGGGGTTTGGCGGACGGGCCGATGCCCGCGCACTACGAACCTCCAGAGTCACCCACCCGCAACCCGATCTACCCCGAGCAGAACTCCAACCCCGCCGGGCATTCGCGGCCCGGCCCGTACAACATGACCCAACCGGGCCACGGAGAGCCGGGCAGCGAGGTGTTCCCCTACGTCTTCGGCACCTACCGCCTCACCGAACACCACACCGCCGGGGCGATGAGCCGGACGCTGCCGTACCTGTCCGAACTGCAGCCGGAGTTCTTCTGTGAGGTCAGCCCCGAGCTGGCCGCCGAGCGGGGCCTGGAGAACGGCGGCTGGGCCACCATCGTCACTTCACGCTCGGCTATCGAGGCGCGGGTGCTGGTGACGCGCCGGATGCGACCACTCCTCATCGACGGCGCCACGCTCCACCAGATCGGCCTGCCCTACCACTGGGGCGGCAACGGCGTGAGCATCGGCGACCCGGCCAACGACCTGCTGCCGCAGAACCTCGACCCCAACGTGTCGATCCCGGCGACCAAGGCCACGAGTTGTGACATCGTCGCGGGACGACGTCCGCGCGGCCCCGCGCTCCTCGAGTTCGTCGAGGGTTATCGTCGCCGAGCGGGAATCCGCACCGAACCGGGAACGGAGAGCTGATCCATGTCCGCCTTCCTGTCCGACCTCGGACGGTCCTTCTTCGGTGACGTCGACCCCGCCGTCGACGGCGGCTACGAGGACCCGCCGCCGCGCAAGGGCTTCTTCACCGACACCTCGGTGTGCATCGGCTGCAAGGCCTGCGAGGTGGCGTGCAAGGAGTGGAACCTCATCCCCGAGGACGGCCTCGAGCTCACCGGGAACTCGTACGACAACACCGGCTCACTCGGCTCGTCCACGTGGCGGCACGTGGCGTTCATCGAGCAGGAGGTGCCGGCCCGCCTGGCCGCGGCGAGCCCGGCTCCCGATACCGGGACCGGCGCCGGGCTCGGGGCCGCGCCCCCGGTCGATCTGGGCCTGCCCACGTCGACCCTGCCCGGAGACACTGCAGACGCTGGGGACGCCACCGACTTCCGGTGGCTCATGGAGTCGGACGTGTGCAAGCACTGCACTCACGCGGCGTGCCTCGACGTGTGTCCGACCGGCGCGCTCGCGCACACCGAGTTCGGCACCGTCGTGGTGCAGAACGACATCTGCAACGGCTGCGGCTACTGCGTCTCCGCCTGCCCGTACGGGGTCATCGAGCGACGCCCCGGCCCCGCGGGCGACCCCGCCGTGGGGATCGCCCAGAAGTGCACCCTCTGCTACGACCGGCTCACCGAGGGGATGACCCCCGCGTGCGCCAAGGCCTGCCCCACCGACTCGATCCAGTTCGGTGACCTCGATGAACTACGCGAGCGGGCCGTCGGGCGTCTGGACCAGCTCGTCGAGGCCGGGGAACCCCGCGCCCAGCTGTACGGCCACGACGCCCGCAACGGCGTCGGCGGCACCGGGGCGTTCTTCCTGCTCCTCGACGACCCCGAGGTGTACGGTCTGCCGCCGGATCCCGTGGTGACCACGCGTCACGCCCCGGCGATGTGGCGACAGGCCGCGCTCGCCGCCGCGACACTGCTCGGCGGCGCGGTGGTCGCCTTCGCCGCCGGGGGACGACCCTGATGACCGACTCTGAACAGCGTTCGCGTACCCGCCGGCGTCGCCGCGGGGGGCGCGAGCAGCTCATGGTCCCGGAGGCGGAGTTCCAGTCCTACTACGGCAAGCCCATCGTCAAGGCCCCGCCGTGGGAGGCCGACATCCCCGCCTACCTGTTCCTCGGCGGCCTCGCGGCGGGGTCCTCGCTGCTCGCCGCGGGTGCGGATCTCGCCGGACTCCCCGCGCAGCGGCGTTCCGCGCGGGTGGTGGCGCTGGGCGGCATCACGGCCAGCCTGTACTTTCTCGTCAACGACCTGGGTCGCCCGGAGCGCTTCCACCACATGTTGCGGGTGTTCAAGCCGACCTCGCCGATGAGCGTGGGGACCTGGATCCTGTCCGCCTACGGGCCGTTCGTCGGCCTCGCCCTCGGCCGCGAGGTCGTCCCCCTGCTCCCTGGACGACTCGCCGGGGTGCTGCCGATCGGCCTCATCGACCGCGCGTCCAGGCCCGCCGGGATCGTCGCCGCCGCCATCGCGCCGGCCGTCGCCTCCTACACGGCGGTCCTCCTCACCGACACCGCCGTGCCGAGCTGGCACGAGGCCCGTCACGAACTGCCCTTCGTCTTTGTCGGCAGCGCCGCCGCCGCGTCCGGGGGCGTCGGCATGCTCCTCAACCCACTGCACGAGACCGGGCCCGCGCGCCGCCTCGCGGTCGGCGGCGCCCTGCTGGAACTCGGCGCCGAGCAGTTCATGCAGCGCTCGATGGGGATCACCGCGGAGCCACTCCACCGGGGCCGAGCCGGCAGATACCACGCCGCCGCCCGGGCGCTCACCATCGTCGGAGCGGTCGGCGCGGTCCTCGGCAGACGCAGCCGCGTGGCCTCGGCCATCTCGGGTCTCGCACTGGCGGCCGGCTCTGCGTCCACCCGGTGGGCCGTGTTCCACGCCGGCATGGAGTCGACCAAGGACCCGAAGTACACCGTCGTGCCACAGCGACAGCGTCGCGACGCCCGGGGCGGTGGCGAAGCGTTCAGTGAGGTCTAGTCCACCACGTGCCCGTCATCGCCGACCCGGCGGCTGAGCCCCTCCTCGGCGAGCTTCTCGAGTAGAGGCATCACGACGCGTCGCGAGGTGCCCAGGTGCGTGCGGGCGGTACTCGGCGTGAACGGCTGGGGCAGGCGCCGTAGCTCGGCGACCGCGGCCTCCGTGGCGTCGGGCCCGAGCCACACGCCAGGCCCGATCCGGCTGAGCAGGCCCGCGCGCACGCACGCCGCCAGTTCCCGCGTATACAGGCCGAGTCCGGCGAGCTCGTCGGCGCTCGGGGCGTCGAACGGTCGCGCCGCGAACCGCTCGGTCAGCCCGGCGACCGCGGTCCGGACGTGCTCGGGCAGCCCCGGACCGCCGCCACCGGTGACGACACGGCCGCCGTCCGTCCGCAGACCCGACGCGGCAGGATGTGCGAGCACCACCGTCAGCAGCCGCGCGTCGGGCAGGTCGAGGGCGCGGCGGGCCGCTTCGGTGGGCAGCCCGGGGTCGAGCGGATCGCGTCGGTCGTGGTCCTCGACCGCGGAGACGAGGCGCTCCACCAGGCCGGGGAGGGCGTCGCGGTCGAGGAGCCAGCCGCCGATCTCGTCGGCCGCCGGCACGTCGGCGACGCCGAACGCCCGTAGGTCGTCGACGTGCGCGACGCCGCGTCGACGCAGCTCGGACCCCAGATCGGGCTCCTCGGGGGTGGCGGCGAGCACCTCCGCCCGGCGCCGAGCCGCTCCGCGTCGGCTCAGCTCCGGAGGCGCGGGATCGAGGACGACCGCACCCGCCGGGATTCGCTCGGCACCGGGCTCGCGCAGGATCAGCCGGTCGCCCACGCGCAGCGGCAGCGGCTCGGCGAGGGCGAGTCGTGCGTGTCGCGCGTCCAGCGGGCGGACGTGTGCCGTCACGGCCGCGGAGCCGCAGTGCACCGTCACCTGCCCGGGCAGGTCGGCGGCGTCGGCGCCGGGGTCCACGCGCACGTCCGGGGTGGACGACGGACGCCACCGGCCGGGCGTGAGCAGAGCGGTCCCGCGGGGCACGTCGTCTGCGGCCACGCCGCGTAGATTGACGGCCACCCGCGCCACCGCCGCGACCTCGTCGCGCGCCTCCCCCAGCGACTGCAGGCCGCGCACCGCGATGGCCGGCCCCCCGGGTCCGACCTCCAGCGCGTCGCCGGTGCGCACCGTCCCGGCGGGAAGGGTGCCGGTGACGACGGTGCCGGAGCCTCCGATGGTGAACGACCGGTCCACCCACAGACGGACGTCCGCCTCCCGGTCGGGCTCGGGCAGTGCGGCGCCCAGGCGGACCAGTTCCGCACGCAACTCGTCGAGGCCGGCGCCGGTGACCGCGGAGACGCACACCGCCGGTATGTCGGCAAGCGGGGTGCCGGCCATCGCGGTGCGCGCCTCGGCCAGCGCGAGGTCGGGTTCCAGGAGGTCGCTGCGGGTGACGACGACGACGCCGTGCCGCACGCCCAGCGCCACGAGCGCGTCGAGGTGCTCGGCGGATTGCGGCATCCAGCCGTCGTCGGCGGCCACCACGAAGAGCACCGCCGGCACCGGGCCGATCCCGGCGAGCATGTTCGGCATGAACCGGCGGTGGCCGGGGACGTCGACGAACGCGACGGTCCGCCCGTCGTCGAGCGTGGCGGAGACGTACCCGAGGTCGATGGTCAGCCCGCGCCGCCGCTCCTCCGCCCAGCGGTCGGGTTCCTCACCGGTGAGCGCCCGCAGCAGGGTCGACTTGCCGTGGTCCACGTGGCCGGCGGTCGCCACCACGAACATCAGGCGCGCTCCCGGGCCGCGATCACCAGTCGGAGCAGTTCGGGATCGTCCGAGGTGGGCAGCGCCCGGAGATCGAGCAGGCACCGCCCCTCGGTGACGCGTCCCAGTACGGCGGGTCGTCCCGCGCGCAGGGCGTCGGCGAAGCGCTCCGGCAGAGCCACCGCCGCGCTCGGCAGGTCGACACCCGGCGCGCCCCCGCCCCCGACCGCCGCGACCGAGCGGACGGCCTCGGCCGGCACCCCGGCGGAGGTGAGGTCGTCGGCGAGGCGCCGCGCCCGCTCGAGAAGACCGCCCGCGTCGGCCTCGAGTCCCTCGATGACCGGCGGGCGCGGTCCGCGGAGCGTGGCCTCGAGCGCGGCGAGCGTGAGCTTGTCCACGCGCAAGGCCCGGGCGAGCGGGTGACGGCGCAGCCGCTGCACGAGGTCGGCGGCCCCGCCCAGGATCCCGGCCTGCGGTCCGCCGAGGAGCTTGTCGCCGCTGGAGGTCACCAGGTCGGCACCCGCGGCGAGCATCGTCGCCATATCGGGCTCGTCGGGGAGCACCGGGTGCGGGGCGAGCAGGCCGGACCCGATGTCCACCACCAGTGGCACGCCGTGGCCGGCGAGCTGCGCGGCCGGCACGACCGAGGTGAAGCCGCTGACGAGGAAGTTCGAGGGGTGGACCTTGAGCACGAAGGCCGTGGTCTCGTCGATCGCGGCGAGGTAGTCCTCGACGCGGACGCGGTTGGTGGTGCCCACCTCCCGCAGCCGGGTGCCGGTGGACTCGAGAAGCTCGGGCAGGCGGAAGCCGTCGCCGATCTCGATCATCTCCCCGCGCGAGATCACCACCGTGCGCCCCGGGCCGCCCAGCGCGGTGACGGCGAGGGCGAGCGCCGCCGCACCATTGTTGACGACGTGGACGTCACCCGCTGTCGGCACCGCGTCACGCAGCGCGTCCAGCGCACCCCGGCCCCGGCGACCCCGCCGTCCGGTGGCCAGGTCCAGCTCGACGTCGTTGGTGCCGGCGGCCTCGCCGAGCGCACGCACGGCGGCCGCCGACAGGGGCGCCCGGCCGAGGTTGGTGTGCAGCAGCACCCCGGTCGCGTTGAGGACGCGGCTGAGCGAGACCGGCGCCGACGGCAGGCCGGCCAGCACGGCGTCGACGATCTCGTCCGCGGGCAGATCGCCGGCACGTGCCCGGCCCTGCGCGTCCCGGATCCGTGCCTTGACCAGCTCGCGGCCCAGCCCGGCGAGCGAGTCGGCCAGGCGCGGGTCGCGGAGCACGGCATCGGTGGAGGGCACGCGCCGGCGGGGATCGCCGGTCGTCGACTGCTCGGTGATGGCCCGCTCCTCTTCCCCGGCCCCGCCGGCCGGGGCCGCCCACTCGAGGTGGCCGGGTCGGGGACGGGCGAGGACTGTTGGCGGAGGCGGACGGGAATCGAACCCGCCTGACCGAGATACTCGGCCACGTCGGTTTTGAAGACCGCGGGGACCACCAGGTACCCGGACGCCTCCCTCACGAACGAGTAAGCACCATGGCCGTCACGTGAGTCAACCGCGCCACGCGCTGGCGATGAATCCGGCGGCGCACCCCCGTCGCTGTCACTAGGGTCTGGCCCATGACCTCCGCCCCCGCCCCCGCCCGTCTCACCTCCTACGCCCACGGCGGCGGCTGCGCGTGCAAGATCCCGCCCGGCGCGCTCGAGTCGGTTGTCGCCGGACTCGTCGGCGCGCCCGTCCGCGACCCGGCGGCCGAGCTCATCGTGGGTCTGGACGACGGCGACGACGCGGCCGCCGTGCGGATCGCCGGCGGTCAGGCCGTGATCAGCACCGCCGACTTCTTCACGCCCGTCGTCGACGACCCCTACGACTGGGGGCGGATCGCCGCGGCCAACGCCCTGTCCGATGTGTACGCGATGGGCGGCACGCCGATCGTGGCGATCAACCTGCTGTGTTGGCCGATGGACGTGCTGCCGTACGAGATGGCCGGCGAGGTGCTACGCGGGGCCCAGGACGTCGCCGGGAGCGCGGGCTGCCATGTGGCCGGCGGTCACAGCGTGGACGACCCCGAGCCCAAGTACGGCATGGCCGTCACGGGGATCGCCGACCCCGACCGGCTACTGCGCAACGACGCCGGCCGCGCCGGTGTGCCGCTGTCGCTGACCAAACCGCTGGGGATCGGAGTCCTCAACAGCCGGCACAAGAACACCGGCGCGGTGAGCGAGGAGGCGATCGCGACCATGACCCGCCTCAACGACGTCGCCGCCCGCGACGCCCTGGCCGCCGGGATCGTCTGCGCCACCGACGTGACCGGCTTCGGGCTGCTCGGCCATCTGTTCAAGATGGCCCGCGCCAGCGGCGTCTCGGCCGTGATCGACTCGGCGGCGGTGCCGTATCTGGACGGAGCGCGGCAGGCGCTGGCCGACGGGTTCGTCAGCGGCGGGACGCGGCGCAACCTCGACTGGGTGCGCCCGCATCTCGCCTCGGACGTCGGCGAGGACGAGTTGCTCCTGCTCGCGGACGCCCAGACCTCCGGTGGCCTGCTGGTGGCCGGGGAGGTCCCCGGCGCCCCGGTGATCGGCGAACTCGTGCCGGCCGCGGACGCGACCGTCACGGTGCGGTGAGCCAGGGCTCGGGCTAGGGATCGGACCCGAGATCGCTCGCCGCGTCCGCCATCCAGTGCCCGGTGTGGGTGTCGAGGTAGAACCGGGCCTGCGACAGGAGTTCTGCGAGGGGCGCGGCACCGTCGAGGGAGATCCCCGCCTCGTCCGGCTCCAATGGCTCGAGTGCCTCGAACTGCGACCGGACCAGCGAGGGCGGGAAGAAGTGGTCGCGCCGCCCCGCGAGCCGTTCCCGGGCGAGCTCCTCGGTCACCACCAGGTGGATGAACGCCACCGCGGCGTCGGTACGGAGGACGTCCCGGTAGCTTCTCGCGAGGGCGGAGCAGGCGATCACCGTGGTGTCGGCGCGTTCCCGGATCACGGCGTTGAGCTCGCGCAGCCACGGCCCCCGGTCGGTCTCGTCGAGCCCGGCCCCGCCCCGCATCTTGGCGATCGATGCGGCGCTGTGGAAATCATCCCCGTCGAGGAAGAGTCCACCGACCTCCTCCGCGAGCCGCCGCGCGAACGTCGTCTTGCCGCAGCCGCTCACCCCGAACACGACGATGGTCACGGCGGGCGCCCTCCCGTGCCGCGGACGAAGGCTCAGTCCTCGCCCGCGCCGCGGTCCAGGCGGGCGAAGGCGTCGAACAGCCGGGCGCCCGGCGCGAGCGCCGACTCGTCGAGCATGAAGCCCGGGTGGTGCAGGTCGGTCTCCGCCGACTTCCCGTCCCACACGCCGTACCGCAGATACACGCCGGGGATCTCCTCGGTGTACCAGGCGAAGTCCTCGCCACCGCTGGACTGGTCGGCGGTGCCCACACCGTCCTCCCCGAGCACCCGGCGCACCGCCTCGGTGGCCAGGTCCGCGCAGTCGGCGTCGTTGACCACCGGCGGAACACCCTGCGTGTACTCGAGCTCGGCGCGGATGCCGTAGGGCGCGGCGAGGTCCTCGACGGCCTCCCGCACGAGGTCCTCGACCGTCGCCCACACGTCCCGGTCCGCGCTGCGCAGCGTGCCCAACAGCTCTGCATGGTCGGGGATCACGTTCGGGGCATCACCGCCGGCGTGCAGGGCGCCCCAGGTGAGCACGGTGCCCGAGCGCGGGTCGAGACGACGGTCGAGGACCGCGGTGAGCCCGGTGGCGAGCTCGGCGGTCGAGAAGACGGTGTCCTGGGTCTCGTGCGGCCGCGCCGTGTGACCACCGTCGGACTCGAGTCGGATCCGAACCTTGGCGTTGGAGGAGGTGATCGGCCCGGCCGTCACGCCCACCTCGCCCACCTGCCGGTGCGGATCGCAGTGCAGGGCGAGGATGCGGTCCACGCCCTTGACCACACCTTCCTCCACACATTCCTTCGCGCCGCCGGGCATGGTCTCCTCTGCCGGCTGGAAGATCAGCCGCACGGGCCGGGGCGGCGGGTCGGAGACCAACAGTTCGGCCGCGCCGAGCAGCATCGCGGTGTGGGCGTCGTGGCCGCAGGTGTGCGCGACCCCCTCCGTACGTGAGGCGAAATCCAGGCCGCTCTCCTCGTCCATGGGGAGCGCGTCGATATCCGCGCGCAGCGCCACCACGTCCTTCGCGGTGGCGTCCTTCGCGGCCGGGACGTCGCACCACAACCCGGTGCCGAGGTCAAACCGGCGGGGCTTCAGTCCCATCTTCTCGAGCTCGCCCGCGATGAAGTCGGTCGTGCGCTCCTCCTCGTAGGACAGCTCGGGATGGGTGTGGATGTGACGCCGCCACTGGGCGAGCCGGTCCTCGAAACCGCCCTCAGCGTGCGGGTCGTTCTTCTCCGTCGACTTGCGCCCGAACATCGAACACCTCCTGGCAGAACTGGACCACCCGGTCACCGAGCAACTGACGGTTGGCCAATTTCACGAACTCATGACCTTCGTCCTCGAACAACAACACGTCCACCGGTACGCCGCGCGAGCGCAGCTCCTCGACCGCCTGATCGGTCTCGCTGACCGGCACGTTCGTGTCGTGCGCACCGTGGATGAACAACATCGGCACGGTGATCCGGTAGTACCTGCGCAGCGGGGAGGCCTCGCGCAGCAATTCCCGTTCCTGGAGCGGGTTCCCGTACTTGGGATGGGCGGCCGCCGCGATCCACGGCTCGGTGTCGCGGTAGAAGGTCTGTAGGTCGCTCATCCCGCAGGCGGCGATCCCCCCGCACCAACGGCCGGCGTGCCTGACCAGGGTCGCGTTGACGAGGTAGCCACCGTAGGACCGGCCCGAGACCACCACCCGGTCCGGATCGGCGATCTCCTCGTCGACGAGGTGCAGCAACGCGTCCTCGACGTCGTCGATCCCCGCGAAGCGGCCGTACCGGTCGTCGGCGTGGCCGAACGTCCGGCCGCCGCCGGTGGAGCCCCGGACGTTCGGCGTGAAATAGTTGACGCCCTCGTCGAGCATCCGCCGGGCGATGTCGTCATATCCCGGACGGGACTGGCCCTCCGGGCCGCCGTGCAGGTGCACCACCGTCGGCGCGGGCCCGCCCTCCGGGTCGGCCCGGTACAGCCACCCGCTCAGCTCGAGCCCGTCGCGTGCGGTGAACCGCAGCAGCTCCGGGCCGGGGTCGGGCTGCGCGGGCGACTCGCCGATCCAGCGACGACGACGCACGTCGTAGATCACCACGTGCGGTGGCTGGTCGAGACTCTCCACGGTCACGGCGAGCAGTCGGCCGTCCGCCGTGAGCGTGGGCGCCGAGGCCACGACCTCCGGCAGCTGCGGCCGGGCGATCACCCTGGGCCGGCGCCGCGACAGGTCGAGGATCTCGATCTCGGACAGTCCCCCGTGGACGTTCCACAGCAGTGCGGCCGTGCGCCGGTCGTAGCTCACCTCCACGCGGTCGAGGTCGGCATCCGCGCGATAGGCGATCGGCCACGAGGTGGTCCCGGACTCATCGGCCCGCACCTCCAGCAACCCCACGCGATCGGACGAGTGGTCGCTGCGTACGACCATGCGCATAGGCCGGTCGTCGCCGCCGGCGTCGAGGACCTCCCCGGCGTCGGTGGTGGATCCGGTGTCCGTGGGCAGCAGGGGCCACCACCGGCCGTCCGGCATGATCCGCAGCAACTCGCGATGCCCGCGGGCACCCACCCGGAACAGCGCCGCACCGTCCCGTGAGTGCTTGAGCGCCCCGCCCATCCGGCGATCGATGACGGTGATCTCCCCGGTCTCCGGGTCCACGAGCCGGCCCTCGGCCTGGCCCTCGGCGTCGAAGGCCGTCACCGCCAGCTGACCCCCGTCCCAGCAGACGATCTGCTCGGTGGCGTCGCCCGGGGCGTTCAAGGCGTACGCACTCTGGTCGTCCGGATCAGTGGTGACGAGCCAGATGCGCTCACGCTCACCACCGTCAGGGGCCACCTCGCACGCCAGCCACCGGCCGTCCGGCGAGTAGGCGACCCTGCGAACCGGGCCCTCCACGGGCAGCACCACGTCCCGTTCGGGCCCCGCACCTTTGAGTCCGTCCGGGCCCAGCGGTCGCTGCACCGCCCGCGGATAGCCGGTGCGTTCGGTGACCACACAGGCCAGCAGCGATCCGTCCGGGGACAGGCACGGGGAGCTGGTGTGGCGGAGCTCGCCCGGCCCCCCGGCCGCGTCGTCCGGCGGGCCCGCCTGCTCGCGGGAGCCCGTCTCCTCGGTGATCTCGGTGACGTCCGGGTTCTCGGTCGTGTCGACGGTGTCGGTCGTATGGAATGTGTCGGTCATGTCGATGGTGTCGGGGTCAGGCACGGTGAATCCAGGTGTCCTTTCCACCGCCTCCACTCGAGGCGTTGACCACCATCGTGCCCGCCGGGGCCACTCGTGTCATGGCCACCGGAGGAGCCGACGCGTGGATCTCACCGGTCGGCCCGTTGCGCAGCATGACGAACGCACGCATGTCCACGTGCCGCCGCTGCAGGTCGCGTCCGTCGAACGTCGGCAGAGTCGACAGCGCCTGCACCTCCTGCGCCACGAACCGCTCGCCGTGGCGCCGCAACTCGGCCCGTCGCTCGTCCAGCTCCCGCGGCGAGCACTCCGGGCCCACCGTGATGTCGGAGCCGCCGTAGCCGTCGATCGGCTTGACCACCAGCTCGTCCAGCCGGTCCAGCACCTGCTCCAACTGCGGCGGGTCCGCGCACAGGAACGTGTCGACCTGGCCGATGAGCGGCTTCTCGCCCAGGTAGAAGTCGATGATCGACGGCACCAGCGCGTAGATCGCCTTGTCGTCCGCCGCCCCGTTGCCGGGGGCGTTGACCATCGCGACGGTGCCGTCCGAGATCGCGCCGAGCAGCCCGCGCCGCAGGACCGTCCCGTCCGCGCCCGAGGAGGAGAGAAGCGCCTCTTCGTCCATCCGGACGTAGAGGACGTCGACGCCGATGCGCTCGTCGTCGTTGTCGTCGTCGACCCTCCACAGTCGCCCGTCGTCACCGACCAGATCCCGCGGGGTCACCACCGCACCGCCCACGGCCTCGGCCGCGTGGATCAGGTCGTGCGCCGTGAGCTCGTCGGGTGCCACCACCACGGCGATCGACGGGTTCCCCACGCCCTCGGGCGCCGCGGCCTGGAGAGTCTCCCGCAGCATGTCCAGCCCCTCGGCCGGGTCGTGGATCTCCCCGCGCGCCCCGAACTCGGGGTACGCCTCGAGGATGCGCTCACGCAGCGTCACGGCCATGGCCAACCCGCCCGGCATCCGCAGGTTGTCCTCCAGGACCACCCACTCGCCCGAGCCCGTCGACACCAGGTCCACACCGCTCACCGCCGCACGCATCGTCCCCGCCGGCACGGCCCGGCCCGTCTTCCGGTAACCCGGGGCGCGGTCCAGCGCGTCCTGCGGCACGATCCCGGCGCTGACGATCTCACCGTCGCCGTAGATGTCCCGCAGGAACATCTCCAGCGCCCGGCCGCGCTGCTCGATCCCCGCCGAGATCCGCCCCCACTGATCGGCCGGCACGATCCGCGGCACCGGGTCCAGCGGGAACACCTGCGGCTCCGGCTCGCCGTACACCTTGAGCGTCACGCCGCGCTCCCGGAGCTCCTCGTCGACCTGCTTCTTGCGCTCGCGGACCGTCGCCGCGCCCAGGTCCGAGACGGCCTTGAGCACGTCCACGTACTGCGGCCGCGGGGCGCCGTCCTCGGTGATCGCCTCGTCGTGGACCTCCTCCGTCACCGCCTCGCCCAGCGGGGAGTACGCGTCGAGCATCGAGCGCATCCCGCCGTCGTCGGCCGTGGCGCGCGGCCTGATCCTGCCCACCGTCTCTGCCAGCAGCACCGCAACCACGTCGGCGCGGCGACCCCTGCGGCGATGCGCCGCGCGCTGCCGGGCGGCCGACGAGCCCGCCCCCAGCACGCCGTCGACCAGGTCGTCGACGAGGTCGCGCTCGCCGGTCGCGTCGAGCTGGCCGGACAGCGACTCCACCAGCGCCACGCACACGTCCCCCGCGGGCAGCGGCTGACCCGTTCCCGGGTCCACGAGGTCGCCCTCGAGCCCGGACCGGGCCGCGCGCCAGAACGCGGCCGCCAGCACGGCCGGGGTGGGGTCGACCCAGGCGTTCTCGGGATCGGCGAGCACCCGGTCCACCAACGCCCGGAACAGGGCCGCCACCAGCACGATCGTGTCCACGGTGCTGCACGAGTCGCACAGCCGCAGCTCCACCCCGGATCCGTCGGCGGACGGACGGATATCCGCGTCGATCAGGCCGCGGTCGGCCACCACGCCCGTGGCGACCAGCGCGTCCTCCGACTCCAGCACCCCGTCCGCGGTGTCCGTGCGGAATGCCGACACGTGCGCGGGCGACCACCGGGCCTCGAACGACCGCACCGAGGCGTACCCCGAGTCGCTGCCGTCCGCCCGGAACGGGGAGCCCGCGGCCAGCGCCAACAGCGCCGGCGCGTGCGGGACCACCCGGCGGGCCACGAACTGCGCCTCGTCGGCGTCCGCGACCTCGACCGTCACCACGAAGCGCGCCGAGGCGCGGGTGCGGAACTCGTGTCCGGGAGCGGTCCCCGGCTCATCGGGGTCCGGGGCCAGCTCCACGCCCGGTGAGCCGAGCGCACCCGCGGCGACGATGCCTGTACGCAGGCCGTTCGCCACCTCCGCCAGCTGCGTCCGCCGCTCGCGGATCGCCGTCCCGAGATCCTCGAGCGTGGCGTGCCCGCCGCAGTCACTGGCCACCAACGCCCCGTGGCGGGCAGCGCGTACCCGGTCATCACCGGCCTCGGCGATCACCTCCGCCGCACGCCGTGCCGGCAACTTCGTCCGCAGGTCGACCAGATGCAGCTCTTCCTCGACCATGATCCGTCGCGATCCGTCTGTCATGGCGCCGACGGTAGGACAGCATCCGCGGGTCCGCACCCGCACGGCCGGCGGGCGGGGGTTCGGCGAGCCTGGCGGCCGGGGTCAGCTCATCGGTGTGGCCTGCGGGTCAGCGAGCCTTCCAGACGGGGGCCCGCTTCTCGGCGAACGCGCGCGGCCCTTCGACGGCGTCCTCGGAGGTCATGACGTTGATCATCTCGGTGTCGCTGATGCGCCACTTCTCGGCCTCGCTCGGCCGGGCACCGTCCTGGATCCCCAGCGCTATCCGCTTGCTCGCCTGCACGGACAGTGGGGCGTTGGTGGCGATCACCTCGGCCAGCTCGAGTGCGGCATCGAGCAGCTGGTCGGCGGGGACGACGCGGTTGATCAGGTGCAACTCATGCGCCCGCGCGGCCGTGATTGGCTCCCCTGTGAGCATCATCTCCATCGCCACGCGGTGCGGCAGCTGCTCCGGCAGCCGGAACGCGCCGCCGGCCGCCGCGACGAGGCCGCGCTTGACCTCGGGTAGCCCGAACTTCGCGTGATCGGCGGCCACGACCAGGTCACTGGCCAGCGCGATCTCGCAGCCCCCGCCAAGGGCCGTGCCATTGACGGCCGCGATGATCGGGACGGACACGTAGTGCTGCATCATCCCGGCGAACCCCCGCTGGCGGTTCTCGGCGGGGAAGATGTCCTCGCCACGGGAAATCGCCTTGAGGTCCGCGCCCGCACAGAACGACTGCTCACCGGCGCCGGTCAGCACCACGACGCGGAGCTCGGGATCGGTGTCGGCCTCGTGCAGCGCGTTGCCCAGCAAAGTGCTCACCTCGCCGTTCACGGCGTTGCGGGCCTCGGGGCGGTCGATCGTGACGAGCAGGACGTTGCCGCGGCGCTCACTGCGGACGGCGGGGCGGGTCTCGGTATCGGTCATGCGCTCAAGTCTCACCCGAGGCGGCTCCGGTCCGCAGGGGCTCGTGCGATTCCGCGGCATTCCCGGCTGCGGCCGGACGCGGCCGGACGCGGCCGGACGCTGCCAGACGCGTCTGCGGCGGCCGGACGCCGGGCGGTCTGCCAGCACAACCGGCCCCGGATACGCTGCCTCGCTGACCTACGATGCCTCATTGCTCACTTTCGACCCACTTGCGCTGCGGGAATGGTCCATTCCGGGCGCATAAGTCACAGGCCCAGCGCATCTGCCGTGAGATGCGCTGGTCCCCTGCCGGCCACGCCTGCCAGACAAGCCGAAGCCACAGCTCCAGCCGAGCCGAGCCGGGCCGGCCCCCGCTGAGCCGGGCCGAGCCGGGCCGGACCCGCCCGTGCCGGCCCCCGCTCATGCCGCTCACCCCCGACGGGGATTCTCGCGGCCGTTTCGGATATATTTGATTTCAACTACCGGCTTCGCGCGCCCTCGACGGTGCTTCTCTCCTGAAAAGAGGTGGCGGACTTGACCCCCACTCGACTCGCACAACGTCCCCAACTCTCGGAGGAGGTCGCCGACCACGTCCGGACCCGAATCATGAGTGGCGAGGTGCGGCCGGGCGACTTCATCCGGCTCGACGAAACAGCCGCCAGCCTCGGCGTGAGTGTGACCCCTGTCCGCGAGGCGCTGCTCACCCTACGCGGCGAGGGTCTGGTGGATCTGGTCCCGCGCCGCGGCTACCTGGTCTCGCCCATGAGCCGACAGGACATCGAGGACATCTTCTGGCTGCAGGCCGAGCTGTCGAAGCGCATCATCGATCGGGCGATCCCCCGCTACGAGGCCGAGACCCTCGAGCATCATTCCCATCTCATCGACGACTTCGAGGCCGCCTCCGCCGCCGGGGACACCGACGGGGTCGTTCGCGCGCAGTACGCGATCCACCGCTCGATCAACCGGGTCTCCTGCTCGGACAAGCTCTCCCGCTTCCTCGGCAATGCCGCCCGCTACATGCCGTACCGCCTCTACGCCCAGGACCCGGAGTGGCGGGCCAACGCGCTCGAGGACAACCGCCGGATGCTCGAGGCGCTGCGCGCGGGAGACGTCGACGCGGCCCACGCCGTGGTGGACGACGAGTTCTCCGCCGGCGCGCAGCTCCTCGTCGAGCACCTCGACAGGGCCGGTGTCTGGGACGAAGCCCGCGAGCCCGAGGCCGCCGCGCAGGCCTGAGGCCGGACCGCCCGAGCCGGCGGCGGGACCGGGACGGGCGGGGCGGACCTCGTCGTCGTCGTTCTCGCCACCTCCACCAGCCGCCGGCCTCACACCAGGGGTCGGCCCGTCCGCAGCCGCCACCGCAGGTCGAGGATGAGCAGCCGGTAACTGATCGTGCGGATCGACTCCGGCAGCATGCCGTTGAGCCGGGCCGTCACGGCGAGGAACGTCTCGAACCGCCGCTGGTCCCGCGGGCTCCACGGGAGGCCGATCGCGTCGCGGAACTCGCGGTGCAGAAAGCCGGAGGTCACCCACTTGTTGATCCGCCCGAACAGGGCGTTGGCGGGCTGGGGCAGCATCCGCAGCTCCGTCAGCCCGATCAGGTGCCTGCGGACCGGACCGTCGAAACGGATCCGGTCCAGGCCCTCGCGCCAGTAGTCGTCGAAATCGGCGCGGGTGGCCGGCCACTGCTCCGGGCGCACCTGCAGGGTCGTGCCCAGGGTCGGGGCCGAGGCGTAGAAGGCCTCCCGATCCGAGTCGTCCATCGGACCGTGCAGCCACTCGAAGACGTCCTCGAACCCGATGTACAGGCAGGCCGCGACCCACATCTGGAGCTTGGGGTCCATCGCGCTGTACCTGACCCGACTCTCGGGTGTGGAGTGCACGAGTCGGTGCACGCGGTCGACGGCCTCCCGGTACAGGCGCTTGTCCTCGTCGGTGCCGAGCGTGGCCACCGCCAGGTACTGGAACGTGGTCCGCGCCCGCTTGAAGGGCCGCTTGTACACGTTGCCGGTGTCGACCCGGCTCTCGCGCACGCCCCAGCCCACCTCGGGCCAGGACAGCTGCATGATCACGTTGGCCACGCCACTGGCGGCGCCGAGCGAATCGATCGCATCGGTGATCTGCGGCGGCCGCGCCCGGGTGACCGGCGGCGCGGGGTTGCGGTGCAGCTCGTCGAGCATGGGAGGTTCTCCTTCTGGGTCCTACCCGCCCGTCCGGCGGGTGCGTGGATCGTCTCGGCCTCGCACGGCCGGGGTCAGGCGAGCTGGGCGTCCTCGAGCAGCCACCGGTCGCCGTCGCGGACGACGGTCACGACCATGCGACTGGAGTCGACCCGACCGTCGGGGACGGTGACGTTGGTGACCTCCTGGTCGAGGAACACCAGGACGACGGCGGTGTCTCCGTCGAGGCTCTCCACCGCGGCGTGGGTGACGGTCCCTGTCGAGGTGCCCTCACCGCTGGCCAGCAGTTCGCGTAGCCCCTCGGAGACCTCGCGGTAGCGGTCCGCGAAGCCCGGGGTCGCCTCGGCCACGACCGCATCGAGGTTCTGATCGACGTCGGTGTGGTCGTAGGTGGCCAGCTGGATCACCAGCCGTGTGGTGTCATCCGCGGCGGACTGACGCAGCGCGTCCTGCCGCTGGTCCTGCCAGAGCAGATAACCGAGCACACCGACCGCGACCAGCAGCACGACGATCACCAGTCCCGCGATCGCCCGACCCGCGCGGGGCTTCGTCCTCGTGTTCTCCGGGGCCGCGGCCTCGTTGTCAACCGCCATTGCTCTGCAGTCCTTCCATCATCGTCGCCCAGTACGCGGCGATCTCCTTGCCGGTGGGGATGATCGCCGGGTCCTCGGCCATGTCCGGTCCGATCCGGGTGCCGGGTTCGGTCGCCCCGGCCAGGCCCTCGTCGTTCGGTCGGGGCGCCGCCCGCGACCCGCGCTGTTCGAGGTCCTCGGCGGGCGGGCAGTACAGCCGCAGGTTCGGCTCCCGCCATGACTCGTCGTGGATATCGCGCGGCTCGTACGGGTAGACGCACACCGGCCCCTGGGTGGCGACCAGCTGGAAGTCGGCCCGGCCGTCGCGCACCGTGCCCGCGAGCGCCCGCAGGCCGCGCTCGCCCTGCGTCAGTCCGGCCTCCCAGGCCGGCCCGCGATCGCGGAACACCGGGGTCACGACCAGGGTGTTGGCCAGCAGGCCGGCAGCGTTCTCCCGATTGGCGTCCAGCAGTTGCTGCGCCCGCAGCATCGCCTCGGGCGAGCGGTCGAGAAGGTGGACGAGGGTGTCCTCGCGACGGGCCAGCTGCCCCGTCACGTCCCGGGCCACCGTCGCGGCCCCCGAGATCGGGGCGTCCCGCTCGGCGAGTGCACGCACGGTGACCAACCCGTCGTCGACGAGCCCCCGCAGGGTCGGGGCGGTGTCGGCGAGCATCGCTGTCAGGGTCGCGGTGTCCTCGATGATCGCACCGAGTCGCTCACCGTTGCCCTCGAACGCCTCGGCGTTGCTGTCACCGATCGTGGCCAGGGATTCCGGATCGAGCGCCAGCAGGGAGGTCTCGATGTCCGCGATGAGATTCTCCAGCTTCGCCGGCTGATCCTCCGGCCGGACCAGCAGCGTATCCCCGTCCTGCAGGTACGGCCCGGCGTCGTCGGCCGGGCGCACGTCGAGCCGGTTGTCACCGAGCGCGGTGCTCGTGACGACCCGGGCGGGGGAATCGACCGGGATCTGCGTCCCGTCGAGGATGCGCAGCCGGAGCTCGACCCCACCCGAACCGTCCAGGATCGCGTCCTGGATCACGCCCACGTCCACGCCGCGGTACGTGACGCGCACGCCGGGCCCCATCCCGCGGGCATCCTCCATGTGCGCCACCACCCGGAAGCCGCGGGAGACGTCCGCGTCCTCGGTGATGTAGCGGACGCCGAAGGCGATCGCGACGACGGAGATGATCGCGAAGAGCACCGCCTGCGCGGCGATATGGCGGTTCACGGGGTGCCTCCCATGCGGGCCTCGCCGCCGGTGCCGAGTGAATCCAGCGAGCCGGGAAGGTCGAGGGCACCGTCGAACATCATGTGGTCGCCGCGGATCGCCTCGTCGAACAGGACGACGAAACGCTGCAGCGCGTCCAGCGTCGGGGCCACCTCCCCGCCGAAACCCTCCATGTCCTGCAGGAGGAGCTTCAGGGTGGCCAGCGAGGGAGCGATCCGTCCGTCGGTACCCGTGGTGAACTCCTCGACCTGCACCGTCAGCGCGGCGGTGGTGTCCATGAGCGCGAGGATCGTCTCGCGGCTGGCCGCGGCCTCGGAGACGAGGTCGGCCGAGACCTGCATGCCGCGGTCGATGAGGTCCCGCCGGGCCGCCAGCGCGGAGTTGACCCGGTCGAGGGCGACGATCGTGCGATCGATGTCGTCGCGGTGTAGTTCGTAGAGTTCGATCGCGCGGTCGCCCCGGTCGCGGATACGGGCGATCTCGTCGCCGCGCCCGTCGAGCGCGATCGTGAGCTCCTCCATCACCGTGCCCAGCTGGTCGATGCCGCTGCCGTTGAGCAGCAGGCCGAGCGACGCCAGGCTCGACTCCAGGTCGGGCCCCACGCCGGTGCGGGCGAGCGGGAGGAGCCGGGTGTCCTCGAGGAGCTCCGTCGACCGGTCGCCCCGCGGCGGCGTGAGCGCGATGAACGGGCTACCCAGGGCGGTGGGCAGGCGGATCTCGGCGAACACATCCGCCGGCACGCCGGAGTCGCCCTCGAGCCGCACGCCGATCACGGCATCGGAGCCGTCGGTGTCGACGGAACGGACGCGCCCGACGAGGCTCTCCCCGTAGCGGACCTCGGCGCCGGGGGCGAGCCGGTCGGCCCGCTCGAAACGCATCTCTACGTCTGCAGAGTCGCTGCCAGTGTCCATGCCCAGTGGCCACGCCTGGAGCGAGAGCCGCGGCGAGTTGAGGGCGATCACCGTCGCCGCCACGAGCAGCAACACCCCCACGAGCACGACGACCCCGCGCACCAGGTGCGGTCCGGTCCTGGTCTCACGCATGCTCATCCACCCCCCGTGATCCGTTCGAATGCGCCGACCAGCCCGATCGGATCGCTCTGTTCCACGGGAAACATCAGCGGGTTGGTCAGCCCGGCGCCGGTGCAGAGCGGCAGCGGTTCGCGGGCACACAGCTCGCGGCCGCGCGCGAAGTACGTGATGTTGGACGAGACGTTGAGCCGGATCCGGGCGCGACCGTCCGTCCCGACGCCCATCGCGAGGTTCTCCATCATGACCGGGTACAGGTCGAGGAACTCGGCGAAGTCCTCGCGGTGCTCGGCGTACATCGCGGTGACCTCACGGGTCGCGTCGGTGGTGGCGGTGATGTCCTCGCCGCGCTCGGCGACGATCGTGTCCAGCTGGTCGAGGATCACGCGCAGATCGTCGGCCGGGGCGGCCACGTCGATCTGGTCCTGCCGGATCTGTCGGCCGAGGTCGTCGAGTCCCAGGACGAGGTCCCGCATGGTCTGGTCGCGCCCCCCGGCGGCGTCCATGAGCACGGCGAGTTCGGTGATGATCGCGTCGAGGTCCTCGGCACGGTCGCCGCCCACGGCCGAGACCGTGGACAGGTTCCGGATCGCCCGGTTCAGGGTGCCGCCGCGCCCGTCGAGCGCCTCGGCGCCCCGGTCGAGGCCCTCGGCCATCTCCTCGGCGCCGGGCGCGAACGCCGAACTCAGCGTGTCGAGGCTGGAGACGAACTCGTCGAAGTCGAGCGGGGCACGGGTGCGGTCCGCCGGGATGGTGCCGCCCTCCCCGAACGTGGGCCCGCCCTGGTACGCCGGCGTCAGCTCGACGAACCGGTCCGCGATGACCGCCGGGTTCATGACCAGCGCGCCGACGTCCTCGGGCAGCTCGGTGCCGGGGTCGAGCGTGAGGTGGACGCGCACGACGTCGCCCATCGGTTCGACCTTCTCGACCAGCCCCACCTCGACGCCGACGATGCGCACCTGGGAGCCGACGTAGACGCCGTCGGCCGAGGCGAAGTCCGCCGAGAGGCGGACGCAATCGTCGGTGCGCGCACCGGACAGGAGGTAGATGAGGACGACGACGGCGACGACGACGACCGTCAGCACGGTAAGGACTCGTGTACGTGTCAGTTGCATCCGTCCATCACCCCCAGTGCACAGAGCGCGGAGTCCGGGATCGGCCCGGTGGGCGTCGCGACGTCGGTCCACGGGCCGTTTCCGGACGCGTCGGTGACGGCGCGGAGGCCGGGCGGCATGCGGGTGAGGACCTCGTCCATCACCTCGATGTTGCGCTGATAGGTCTCACTGATCGAGCGCATGTTCACCAGCAGCTGGTTCACGTCGTCGGACTTCTCCTCGAGCAGTGCGCCGACCCGGTCGGCCAGCTCCTCCAGCGAGGCGACCATCGCGCTGAGGGCCTCGCGGCGCTGGGTGAGCACGGTGACCAGCACGAGCGACTGGTCGGTGAGTGCGTTGATGCTCTGCTCCTGGGACACCAGCACCCCGGTGAGTTCGCGGGTCGTGGCGATCACCCGGGACATGCGGTCGTCGTCGCGCGCCATCAGGCCGAGCGCGGCGGAGATGTCGTCGATCGCCTCGCCGGTCGCCTCGGCGTCCTGGGGCAGGATGCTGTCCAGGTTGTCGATGAGTGCGCTCACCGCGTCGACGTCGATCCCGTCGGCGAGCTCGGTCACCGCGCCGCCCATGTCGTCGATCATGTAGGGCGATGTGGTCCGGGCGACCCCGATGCGCCTGTCCGACCCCAGGTCGCCACCGCCGGCGGGGACCACCTCGAGGAAACGGTTGCCGAGAATCGACTTGAGGCCGACCGTCGCGGTGCTGGCCTCGCCGAGGTCCTGCCCGCGGTCGAGGCGGAACCCCACCACGGCCAGGCTGCCGTCGGTCGACAGCGAGTCCACCCGGCCGCTCGGCACCCCGGCCACCAGGACCGGGTCGCCGGCCCGGAGGCCACCGGCGTTGTGGAACTCGGCCGAGTAGTACTCGGTGCGCAAAACGTACCAGAGACGGGGCAGGGCCATACTGGCTGCGAACAGGGCGACGACCAGCAGGATCGACGCGGCACCGACCAGCACGGTGTTCCCGCGACGCTCGTGGCGCGGGTCGCGGAACAGATCCAGCAGGCTCTCCCGGACGAGGGTGAGGGGTCTCATCGGCAGGCCTCCGAGTTCCGGTAGCCGAACAGGCTGGCCTCCCAGTCGCCCTGCTTCACCGTGAAGTTGCACATGTAGAGCGAGAGGAACCCGCCCTTCTGACCGATGGTGTTGACCTCGCGGGCGAACACCGGGGCCTGCCGCAGCGCGGCATCGAACGCGGGGGTGTGGGGGATCCAGCCATCAGTGGTGTGGCGGGCCGCCTCGATGCTCGCCCGCAGGTCGGCGTCGGTCTCGTCCAGCATCGCGGCGAGCGTCGCCACGGAGCTGCCGCCGCGGTCGAGGAGTAGCGCCAGCTCCCGGCCGTCCCCGTCGGCGAGAGCGCCGGCGACCGTGTCGAGGCCGCGGATGAGCTCCTGCAGGTCCGCCCCTCGGTCGACGAGCGTGGAATTGAGCGCCTCGATATTGTCAGCCAGACGGACGTACACGTCTTCGCGGCCCAGGATGTCCCGGCTCAGCAGCGCGAGCCGCGCGAGCAGGACGTCCATCGCCCCGGGCTCGCCCTGGAACGCGGCCACGACTGTGGTCGACAGGGTGTTGACCTCCTCCGGGCTCACCGCCTCGAACAGCGGCTTGAACCCGTTGACCAGCGCGGTCAGATCCACCGGATCAGTGGTCGCGGACAACGGGATCACGGAGTCCTCGGCGAGCTCGGCCGCGCCGCCCACCGCCGGCGCCCCGTCCGCGGTGGGGTCCAGCGACAGGTACCGGATCCCCAGCATGTCGCCGTAACGGACCGACGCCTGTGCACCGTCGGTGACCGGGTGCGAGCGCTCGACCTCGAAGTCGACCACCGCGATCACGTCGCCGTCCGGCCCGATCTCGCGCTTGACGCCCAGCACCTGACCCACGCGCACGCCGGCCACCGTGACCTCCGAGCCGTCGCCCAGGCCACCGACGTCGGTGAACTCGGCGCTGTAGGAGCGGGCGCCCCAGCCCACGGGAACGCGCAGCGTGTTGACCACGAGAATGGTGCACAGCACACCGGTCAGGCAGTAAGCGAACAGTTTCAGGGCGGGCCACAGACCCTTGCGTGAGGTCATCGGATCGCCACCTCGGTCCCCCGGACGAGAGGACCCAGCATCGTCCACGCGGCGGCCGCCGGATCCGCGGCCGGATCGGCGGGCGGCGGCACCGGCGTCCCGGGGTCCGTCGCCGCGGCTGCCTGGAGTTCGCGGAGGACCTCGCGCTCGCCGGCGGCGTTGACCGTGAGCCCGGGATCGTGCTCGGTCGCGGGCGCGCCGGTACACGTCGACCCGGCCAGGCCGGGGTGGCGCGGGCAGTCCTGCGGGCCGTAGGGCATCGGGTCGGCGAACGACGGCACGGCAGTGATGTTGAACCGCCCGGTCGAGAAGGCGGCCGCGCCGGCCTCACCCATCGGCCGCATCGCGTACAGGGTGTTGATCACCCCGTGCGGATTGCGTGCGGTGTGGTCGAACACCACCCCGGTGTCGCCCACGAGCCGGATCGCGCCGGGGACGGTCCGGTCCGCCATGACCGCGCCCGACCCGGCGGCCGCGAGCCCGGCGTCGAGTAGTCGGCGCAGCGAACCCGGCCGGTCGAGGACGATCTGCGACAATCGCGTGGCCTCCTGCAGTGTCTCGAGGATCTGCGGCGTCGCGCCGGCCAGGTCCTCGGTGAGTGCGGCCAGTGCGGGCGAGGCCGCGGCGGCGTTCTCCAGCGCCGGCGCCAGTTCGGCACCGGCACGGTCAGCGTCCTCGATTGTGCGACCCAGCATCTCGCCGCGGCCGTCCAGCGCGCGGGCGAGCGCGGTGAGCGTGATCTGCATCTTCTCCGGCTCGATCGCGACCAGCAGGTCGCTCGCGCGGGTGAACACGTCATAGAGCAGCACCGCCTCATCGGAACCGTCGGCCGGGATCTGCTCGCCGTCGGTCACCGTGGCGCCGGTCGAGAAGGCTCGCGGGGTGGCGCCTTCCGGCACCGGAGGCGACACCAGATCCAGCCGGATGTCCCCGAACAGAGTCCGCGGCACGGCCCGCACCAGCACGTTCGAGGGAATGCGGTCGGCGAACTCGTCGCCGATGAGCATCTCGATGCGGGTGCCGGGCTCGGCGACGTCGTCGTCGTAATTCTTGTCGTTAGCTGCAGCGCCGCCGCCGGCGGCCCGGCCGTCGACGAGGGCACCGCTCCTGGCCCCCTCCGACGCCCGGACGTCGCCCACCTTCACTCCCAGGTGGTAGACCGGCGCGTTCACCGCGATCCGGCCCGCGTCGGCCGGCAGCACCGACCACACTCTGGTCCCGGTGTCGAACATCCCCGCCCCGCGGCCCACGAGCAGGACCCCGACCACCACCGCCACGATCGTGAACACCACGCCGCGCAGGATCAACGTCCTCTCCGGGGTCGGCCCCGCCACACGCCGCCTCACGTGATCCCCAGCGCCGGCACCTCGGGCACCAGGCCCCAGAGCGCGAAGGTCAGGACGATGTCGAGGAAGCCGATCGCCAGGATGGACGTCCGCAGCGCCCGTCCCGCCGCGCGGCCGACCCCCTCCGGACCGCCCGTGGCGTAGTAGCCGTAGCTGCAGTGCACCAGCACGATCACCGCCGCGAACACCACCGCCTTGACGAGCGAATAGAGCACGTCCTCGGGGCCGAGCGTGATGTTGAAGAAGTGGTCGTACGTGCCGGCCGAGCCGCCGTTGACGTAGACGACCACCACCCGGGTCGCGATGTAGGTGGCGACCAGGCCGATCGCGTACAGCGGCACGATGCAGATCATCGTGGCGATCAGGCGCGTGCCCGCCAGATACGGGATCGTGGGCACGGACATGGAGTCGAGCGCGTCGATCTCATCCGAGATCCGCATCGAGCCGAGTCTCGCGGTGAAGCCCGTGCCGACCTTCGCCGCGAGCGCGATCGAGGCCACCACCGGCGCGAGCTCGCGCGTGTTGGCCATCGCCGAGAGCATCCCCGACAGGGTGGTCATGCCGATCAGGTCGAGGCCGCGGTAGGTCTCGACGCCGACCATGATCGCCGCGACCGCCGACATCGCCAGCACGATCCCCACCGTGCCGCCGCCCGCGACCAGCGACTTGGAACCGAAGCCCACGTCCACGACCTCGCGGACAACCTGACCGCGGTAACGCACGAGCGCCGTGGGCAGGGACACCAGGACCTTGCCCGCGAACGTCACATGCCGGCCGACCTCGGCCATCGCCGTGCCGACACGGCCCACGCGCCCGGCGACGCGCGTCGCGCGTGCACGCTGCCACGCCGTGGTCTGCGCTACCCCGAATCCCCCCATGGCCCCCGCGCCCCTCTAGTACTTTCCGACCGAGGGCACCACGAGACCGTAGACCGCGGAGAAGACCGTGTTGATGACGAAGACCGTGACGAACGCCAGCACGACCGTCTCGTTGACCGCGTCCGCGACACCACTCGAGCCCCCGCTCGCGTGCAGCCCCTTGAACGTGGCGATGAGTGCGGAGACGATCGCGAAGGCGATCGACTTGATCATCGCCATCCACAGATCGGACGGTCGGCCGTACGCGCTCAACGTCTGTAGGAACGCGCCGGCCGACTCCCCCTGGCCGTACACCTGGTAGATCAGGCAGGCGACCACGCCCATGGCGGTGACCAACGCACACATCACCACCGCCACCAGGATCGTGGCGATCACCCGCGGCACGACCAGCCGCTCCACCACGTCGAGTCCCATGACCTCCATCGCCTCGACCTCCTCGCGGATGGTCCGCGACCCCAGGTCCGCGCAGATCGCCGAGCCCCCGACCCCGGCGAGCATGAGCGCACACACCAGGGCCGAGGCCTGGCCCACCACCACGAACGCCACCACGGCCCCCGCATAGCCGGCCGCCCCCAGTCGGCCGGCCATCTCCCCCACCGACACCGCGACGAGCACGCCCACCGGCAGCATGAGCAGCAGTGCCGGGATCGAGCAGACGCGCGCGATGAACAGTGCCTGGTCACGGGTCTCGGTCAACGAGAGCCGTCCGCGCGCCACCGTCTTCACGCACGCCAGCAGCGTGAACACCGAGAACCCGACGAGCGAGCCGACCTGGCCCGACAGGTCGGTGACCGGGCCGCGGCCGGTGGGCAGGTGGAAGGTCATGGGTCTACAGCCGGGTCAGACGCCGACGGTGCCGTGATCGGACCGGAGCGTGCCCTTGACGACCTTGCCGCTGGCGTTGCGGGGCAGCTCGTCGATGACCACCAGGTGCTTGGGGAGCTTGAAGCCGGCGAGCTTGTCGCGCAGCCACTCGGTGAGCTCCTCCAGTCGCAGGTCCGGGCCCTCCGAGTCGTTGAGCGCGACCACCGCGACCGGGACCTCGCCCCACTTGTCGTCCTTGCGGCCGATCACGGCGACCTCACGGATGCGCTCGTGGCCGGCGATGACGTTCTCCACCTCGGCGCAGTAGATGTTCTCACCGCCGGAGATCAGCATGTCCTTCTTGCGGTCCACCACGTAGACGAAGCCCTCGGGGTCCATGCGGACCAGGTCGCCGGAGTGGAACCAGCCGCCGTCGAAGGCCTCGGCGGTCTCGGACGGCTTGTTCCAGTAGCCGGACATGGTGGTGGGGCCGCGGTAGACGATCTCCCCGACCTCGCCGGGGGCGACGGGCTCACCGAAGCCGTCGACGACCCGGGCCTGGATCGTGGGGATGACCTTGCCGACGGAGCCGAGTTTGCGGATCGCGTCGTCGCCGTCGAGGGCGCAGGTGATGGGGCTCATCTCGGTCTGGCCGAAGACAGCGCAGTTGAGGGCGTCCGGGAACGTCTCCGACATCGCGCGCAGGATCGTGTCGGTCGACGGCGCGGCGCCCCAGGAGATGTTGCGCAAGACCAGGTTCCTCGGGCGGGCCTGCTGCTCGGCGCAGACGGCCTGCCACTGCACCGGCACCAGGAAGATGCTGGTGATCTGCTCCGCCTCGAGTGTGTCGAGGAGTGCGGCCGGGTCGAACGCCTGCAGCGGGTGGATCACGGTGGTCCCGCCGAGCTGGAGACTCGGGGCGATCGAGCCGAGCGCCGCGATGTGGAACATCGGGGCGGCGCACAGCGCCCGCCCCTCCTCGTCGAAGAGACGGAACACGCGGATGCACGTGAGCGCCTGGGCCGTCATGTTCTCGTAGGAGAGCATCGCGCCCTTGGGTCGGCCCGTGGTGCCGGAGGTGTACATGATCAGCGAGGTCGCGTCCTCGGGGACGTCGACCGGCTCGTGGGGCGCGCCCTCCTCGGCGATCGCGTCCGCGTAGGTGGTCTGGGCGTCCACACCGCGCTCGCCCCCGATCACGATGTGCTCACCCGGCTCCTCGCCCTGGGCGCGGATGGCGCCGACCAGCGGGGCGAGCATGGCGTCGGTGACGACGACCTTCGGCGTGCAGTCGCTGACCAGGTAGGCGAGCTCGCCCGGGGTGAGCCGGAAGTTCACCGGCACCGCGATGGCGCCGAGTTCGTTGATGCCCAGAACCGCCTCGATGAACTCGGGGTTGTTGAGCGTGATGAGCATGACCCGGTCGCCCTTGCCGACCCCGCGTCGCGCGAGCGCGTCGGCGAAGCGACCGCTGCGCTCGTCCAGCTGCTTCCACGTGGTGGTCTGGCCCACGAACCGCAGGGCCTCCCCGTCGGGGTTCATCTCGGCGTGGGTGCCCACCCACGTGTTCCAGGTGTTGCGCCGGGCGGCGTGGAGGTCCGCGATGGGGTCCGTGGCGGTGGTCATGGTCTCGGCCTTTCGTCGGTGCGGTGGGAGGGCGGAACGGTCGTGCGGTCAGGAGAAGTCGGGGCGTCGTTTCTCGAGGATCGAGGAGACGCCCTCGGCGAAGTCGGCGGACACCAGCAGCTCGCACTGGCCCTCGTGCTCGCGGGCCAGTGCGGCGTCGAGCTCGGCCAGGGTCGCGCCGGTGACGGACCGCTTGGTCAGCTCCAGGGCACGGCGCGGGCCGCGGGCCAGGCGGCGGGCGACCTTGGTGGCCGCGGCGCGCAGGTCCGCGGCGGGCAGCACCTCGACGGCCAGCCCGACGTCTTTCGCCTCCGCCGCCGACACGGCGTCGCCGCGCAGGAGCATCCGGGAGGCGACCGCCCGGCCGACCGACGCCGGCAGGAGCACGCTCGCACCGCCGTCGGGCATCAGGCCGATGTTGGTGAACGCCAGCAGCAGGTAGGCGTCGTCCGCCATGAGCATCAGGTCCGAGGCCAACGCGAGTGAGACCCCGACGCCGGCCGCGGGGCCGTTGACCGCCGCGATCACCGGCACCGGCGCGGTCAGCACCGCCCGCACGAGTGCGGCGGCACTGTCCATGGTCACCTCGGGCGTGGGGGCGTCGGCGCCGGCCTCCTTGATGGCCTGCAGATCGGCGCCGGTGGTGAAGGCGGCGCCCTCGCCGGCCAAGATGATCACACGGGTCGCGGGATCCGAGGAGTGTTCGGTGATGAGTTCGGTCAGCGCGGTGACCGTGTGGTGGTCGAGCGCGTTCATGCGGTCGGGCCGGTTGATGCTGATGGTGACCACGCCCAGGTCGTCCCGCTCGACCTTGACGGCGTCGTGTCCGGTGACGGTCATCGCGCTGCCTCCGTGGCCTCGACCATCCCGGCCAGGCGGGAGGTGATGATCTCCTCGGCCTCGCTCATCATGCGGTCGACGAGTTCGGCCGCGGTGGGGATGTCGTCGATCAGGCCCTGGCATTGTCCGGCGGTCCAGATACCGGCGTCGAGATCGCCGTCCTCGAAGACCTTGCGCCCGCGGGCGCCGGCCACCAGGTGCTGAATGTCGGAGAACTCCGCACCCTCGGCCTCCTTGGCCACGACCTCTGCGGAGATCGCGTTGGCCGCCACTCGTGCGGTGTTGCGCAGCGTGCGGAAGATGAGCTTGGTGTCGAGCTCGGTGTTGGCGACGATCTGCTGTTTGACCGCCTCGTCGACCGGGGACTCGGCCGTGCACATGAACCGGGTGCCCATGTTGGCGCCGTCCGCGCCCAGGGCCAGCGCCGCGACCATCCCCCGGGCGTCGGCGATACCGCCGGAGGCCAGGATCGGGATGGTCAGCTTGGCCGCGGCGGCCGGGATGAGGACCAGGCCCGGCACGTCGTCCTCGCCGGGGTGGCCGGCGCACTCGAAGCCGTCGATCGACACCGCGTCCACGCCGAGCTGCTCGGCCTTGACCGCGTGCCGCACCGAGGTGCACTTGTGGATCACCTTGATGCCGGCCTCGTGGAACACCGGCAGGTGGTCCTTCGGATTGGATCCGGCGGTCTCGACGATCTTCACGCCCGATTCCACGATGGCCTGCCGGTACTCGGCGTAGGGCGGCGGAGTGATCGCGGGCAGGATCGTCAGGTTCACACCGAACGGCTGGTCGGTCATCTCCCGGCACCGGGCGATCTCGCGAACCAGGTCCTCCGGGGTGGGCTGCGTGAGCCCGGTGATGATGCCCAGCGCGCCGGCGTTGGACACCGCGGCCGCGAGCTCGGCGCGGCCGACCCACATCATCCCGCCCTGGACAATCGGATGACGGACCCCGAACTCCTCGGTGAAGCGGGTGCGGATCACGGCTGGACCTCCTCGTACGTGCCGCCGGAGGCGGCTTTGGAGCGCAGCGAGGCGGGCGGGGTGAACCGCTCGCCGTACCTCGCGGTGAGTTCCTCGGCGCGGGCGACGAATCCGGGCAGGCCGCCGGGGTACTGGTCCATGTAGCGGGCGACGCCGCCGGTCCAGCCAGGAAAACCGATGCCGAGGATCGAGCCGACGTTGGCGTCGGTCGTGGTCTCGAGCACGCCCTCGTCCAGGCACTTGACCGTCTCGATCGCCTCGGCGAACAGCATGCGGTCGATCGCGTCCTGCAGCGGAATCTCGGCGTCGCCGCCGAACGCCTCGGCCAGACCTGGCCACAGTCCGGCGCGCTTGCCGTCGGAGTACTCGTAGAACCCGGCCCCGGACGAGCGGCCCTTGCGGTCGTACTCGTCGATCATCCGGTCGAGCACCTGGTCGGCAGGGTGGGCCGGAAGCGGTGTGCCCTCGGCCTCGGCGGCCTGCCGGGTCTCGTCCCGGATCTTGCGGGGCAGGGTCAGGGTGAGCTCGTCCATCAGGGCCAGGACGGGTGCCGGGTAGCCGGCCTGCGAGGAGGCCTGCTCGATGGTGGAGGCGGGAACGCCCTCGGCCAGCAGCGCCATGCCCTCGCCTGTGAAGGTGCCGATCACGCGGGAGGTGAAGAAGCCACGCGAGTCGTTGACGACGATCGGGGTCTTGGAGATCGCGGCGACCAGGGCCAGGGCCCGCCCGAGGGTGTCCTCGGAAGTCTCGGCGCCCTTGATGATCTCGACCAGCGGCATCTTGTCGACGGGTGAGAAGAAGTGCAGTCCGATGAAGTCGGCCGGCCGGTCCACGCCCTTCGCGAGCAGGGTGATGGGCAGGGTCGAGGTGTTCGAGCACAGGAGCGCGTCCGGCGCGATGTGCG
Source organism: Dietzia sp. NPDC055340 (assembly GCF_053645335.1). Taxonomy (NCBI): domain Bacteria; kingdom Bacillati; phylum Actinomycetota; class Actinomycetes; order Mycobacteriales; family Dietziaceae; genus Dietzia; species Dietzia sp. NPDC055340. The sequence continues at coordinate 47,570 of NZ_JBSHML010000009.1, forward strand.
GTGCGATCTCCGCGAACACCTGCTCCTTGACCTTCGGGTCCTCGAACACCGCCTCGATCACGGCCTGCGCACCATCGGCCGCGGCCGGGTCGGTGGTGGGCGTGATGCGGGCCAGCAGGGCGTCGCCCTTGGCCTGCGCCTTCTCCCGGGCCTGTCCCTCGGCGGCGCGGGAGACCGTCTTGGCCACGAGCTTCTCGGAGTAGCCCTTACCGCGCTCGGCGGCGGACTGGTCGATGTCCTTGAGGACCACCTGGATGCCGGCCTTGGCGCACACGTAGGCGATCGCGGCGCCCATCATGCCCGCGCCCAACACCACGACCTTGTCGATGGGCGCACGGTCGGCAGAGCCGTATTTCTTGGCCAGGCCGTTGGCCTTCTGCAGGTCGAAGAAGAACGCCCGGATCATGTTCTTGGCGGTCTGCCCGGTGGCCAGCTCGGCGAAGTAGCGGGCCTCGACCTTGGACGCGGTGTCGAAATCCAGGCCGGCACCCTCGACGGCCGCCGACATGATGGCCACCGGCGCGGGGTACGGCGCGCCCTTGAGCTGCTTACGCAGCATCGCCGGGAAGGCGGGCAGGTTGGCCGCGAGCGCCGGGCTCGACGGAGTTCCGCCGGGCATGCGGTAACCCTTGCGGTCCCAGGGCTGGGTCGCGGCCTCCGCATCGTCTGCGTTGGCGGCGATCCACGCCTTGGCGGCCGGCACCAGATCCCCGGGGCCCGCGACGAGCTCGTCGACCAGGCCCATCTCCAAGGCCTGGCCGGGCCGCATGCGCTTGCCCTCCAGCAGAACTCCCATGAGCGCATTGGCCACGCCCAGCATGCGGACGGTGCGGACGATCCCGCCGCCGCCGGGCAGCAGGCCCAGGCCCACCTCGGGCAGGCCGAGCTGCACGGCCGGGGAGTCCACGACGATGCGGTGGTGCGCGGCCAGCGCGATCTCCAGGCCCCCGCCCAACGCGGCGCCGTTGATGGCGGCCACCACCGGCTTGCCCAGGGTCTCCAGGCGCCGAAGCGGGGCCTTGGCCCGCTCGACGGTCTCGATCGCCGCGTCCGCGCCGTCAGCGGGGATCGACAGGATGTCGCCGAGGTCGCCCCCGGCGAAGAAGGTCTTCTTGGCCGAGGTGAGCACGACCCCGGTGATGTCGTCGGACTCGGACTCGAGTCGGTCGACGGCGGCCTCCATGGAGGCCAGGTAGTCGGCGTTCATGGTGTTGGCGCTCTGGTCCGGGTCGTCCATGGTCAGGACGACGACGCCATCGGCGTCGCGCTCATACTGGATGGTGTTGGTGAAATCGCTGCTCATGAGAGGTTTTCTCGTCCTTGTCAGGTATGCGGCCGGCGCGGGGTCTAGAGACGTTCGATGACAGTGGCGATGCCCATACCGGCGCCCACGCACAGGGTCGCCAGGGCGTAACGGGCATCGCGGCGTTCGAGCTCGTCCAGCGCGGTGCCGAGGATCATCGCGCCAGTGGCGCCGAGCGGGTGGCCCATGGCGATCGCGCCGCCGTTGACGTTGATCTTCTCCATCGGGACATCGAGGTCCTTGGCGAACTTCATCGGGACCGCGGCGAACGCCTCGTTGACCTCGAACAGGTCGATGTCGTCGATCGTCAGACCCGCCTTGGCCAACGCCTTGCGCGCGGCCGGCGTCGGCCCGGTCAGCATGATGGTCGGCTCCGAGCCGATCACGGCCGCCGAGATGATCCGGGCGCGCGGGGTCAGGCCGTTGCGCTCGCCGGCGGCGGCGTTGCCGATCAGCATCGCCGTGGCGCCGTCGACGATGCCCGACGAGTTACCGGCGTGGTGGACGTGGTCGATCTTCTCCACCGCGTGGTACTTCTGCAGCGCCACGGCGTCGAACCCCGCCTGCTCACCGAGCGCGGCGAACGAGGGCTTCAGGGACGCCAGGTCGTCCGCGGTGGTACCGCGGCGGATGTGCTCGTCATGGTCGAGCATGACCTGCCCGGCCAGGTCCACCACGGGGATCACCGAGCGCGCGAACCGGCCGTCGTCCCAGGCCGCGGAGGCGAGCTCCTGCGAGCGGGCGGCGAACTCGTCCACGTCACGGCGGCCGAAACCCTCGATCGTGGCGATCAAGTCGGCGCCGATGCCCTGCGGGACGAACGACGTGGAGTAGTTGACGCGCGGGTTCTGCGCCCACGCGCCACCGTCGGAACCCATCGGCACGCGCGACATCGACTCGACGCCGCCGGCGATCACCAGGTCCTCCCAACCGGCGCGGACCTTCTGCGCGGCCAGGTTGACCGCCTCCAGGCCCGAGGCACAGAAGCGGTTCTCCTGGACGCCGGCCACGGTCTCCGGCAGCCCGGCGGCGATCGCCGCGATCCGCGGCAGCACCGCACCCTGCTCACCGACCGGGCCGACGATGCCCATGACCACGTCCTCGATCTGCGCCGGATCAAGGCTGGCGTTGCGCTCCACCAGGGACTGCAGCACTCCGACCGCGAGATCGATCGGCGCGACGCTGTGGAGCGAACCGCTGGACTTGCCCCGTCCGCGGGGCGTGCGCACCGCGTCGTAGATGAAGGCCTCGGGCACTGACATGGGTGGGAGTTCCCTTCCGCGTTTGCTTGTGGAATTAACTGTCGCCGGAGCACCGACTACGTAGATTCGATCACATATATCTGTGAATTGGGGTTTACTATGGCCACTGTAACCGCTGTTGTCAAGATCACACCCCGCTTCCGACCAACCCGAGAGCCGAGCCTTCGTGACCTCCTCGCCCACGCATCCCGAGACGCCGATCGCGTCGCTCTGTGCGCCCGATGAGGGCTCTCGACGTGCGGATATAGCGCTGGTGGCTGCCGACGAGTTCACCCGTCGCGGGTATCACTCCACGCGGGTCGAGCACATCGCCGAGCGACTCGCGGTCACTCCCGGCGCGCTCTACCGGCACGTGCCGGGGAAGTACGAGATGTTCCGCGATGCCGTCGCCACCCTGGCCCTGGCACTCGAGGCGGCCTCCGAATCCACGGTCGCGGCAGCCGTATCCGGCCCCGACACGCCACCGACCCTCGAGGAGATGGTCGCGTCCATCACGCGCACCACGCTGGGCCACCGGTCGCGGGCGGCGCTGTATCGCTGGCAGGGGCGCTACCTCACGCCCGAGGATCGCGCCGCGGTGCTCGAGGTCGACGCCCACGTGCGGCGCCGGCTCGCCGACGCCGTTCGGGGACGACGACGAGACGGCCACCCGGCCGGCTCGAGCTCGGCAGCTGCGGCGATCCTCTCGTGTATCGCCTCGCTCGGCCATCATCGGATCGAGCTGGCCGACGCCGACGCGGTCGCGCTCATGACCTCGATCGCCGACGACCTCGCGACGGTGGCCCCGCCGCAGCGCCCCGGCAGCAACGGGGGCGGCAGTGCCAGCACCCGCAGCACCAGCGGCGGCAGCAGCGGGAGCAGCGGCGGGAGCAGCGGTCTGCGCTCCAGCAGCGGCAGCGGCGGGAGCACCGGTCTGCGCTCCGGCGGCGGCAGTGTCCCTCGTCTTCGCGGGGGCGCGGCGACCCGCGAAGGTGCCATCACCGCCGCGATCGCCAGGTTCCATTCGTCGGGCTACGACAGTGTGTCGATGGAGTCGATCGGCGCCGATGTCGGCGTCGCCGCGTCCGCGCTCTACCGACATTTCCCCGGTAAGTCGGCGCTGTTGACCGCTGCCGTGAACCGGACCGCCACGCTGGTGGAGGGGCTGCTGGACAGTCACGCCGCGCTGAACAGTGCCGAGACCGACCCCGCCGACGCCCTCACCGACATGCTCGACGCGTACGTGTCGATCGCGTTCTCCCACGGGCCCGACCTGATGCTCTACCACTCGGAGCTGGGGGCGATCGACGCCGAGGACCGGCATCAACTGCGCCGCTCCCAACGTCGGCAGCTCGACCGGTGGGCGCGGCTCGTCCGCGACGCGGGGACACCCGGCAGCAGCGTCCCGGTGGATGCGCGTGACGACGCGACGGCCCGCGTGCGGGTCCACGCGGCCCTCGCGGTGGTGCTCGACGGCGGCCAGGGAACCGGTTTCGATCCGGCTGCCGCACCACGATTCGGCCAACTCGCCGGAACCGTGCTCCTCCCCCGTTGATCACCCACGCCGAACTCCTGACCGGCGCAACGAGAAGAGGGTTCCGCACACCATTCTCTCGGACGTCGTGTGCGGAACCCTCTTGTCGATGTGACCGCCGGGCCGGCGGCCGGGCCGGCGGCCGGGGCGGCGGCCGGGGCGGCTTCGGACCGAAGCCTGCTTCTCACCGGCAGCGGCGCGCCACGCCGGCCGACGGGCGATCAGGCGAGGGGCGTGACGGCCCCGCGTGAGTAGCGGGTGATCTGCCGGCGGATCCGGTGGTAGCCGCGGCGCTCCAGGGCATGCCGCGCCTTCGGCGACACCAGCGCGGCCCCGTGGGCGGCCAGGTTGGCCGGGATGAGCAGCGCCGGATACCACGGCACGGCCGGCCGCTGCCCCAACTCACGCATCCCGGCGGGGCCGTTGAGGTAGGTCGCCGTGGCCCGGTGGCGGGCCACGTCCAGCCGCCGACGAAGCGTCGGCAGGCGCGGGAAATCCGTGTGCCCGTACGAGTCCAGCAGCGCCCGGCCCAGGATCACCGAGTTCTGGTCGGGCGGCGGGGACGTGCGCAGGAAGTGGTACATGTCCCGCAACGCACGCCGGGGAGTGTCATGCAGGAAGTCCTCATCGACCCCCATGACCCACCCCATCCAGCGCCACAGGTGCAGGACCGCGCGGGCGTCGGACGGCGTGTGCGGGATGCCCAGCACGAGCGTGCCCAGCAGGAACGTGGCTGAGAACAGACCGTTGGTGGCCGCCATGTCGGCCTGGTTGATGGGCTGGCCCTTGGCCGCCACGTCCCATCCCTTGTCGAGCATCGCCCGATTGACGCGCGCGTGCATGAGACGCACGTGCACGGTGGTCTCCCAGCCGGGACTGCCCGGCCGCCAGCCGTCGGGCGCCGCGACCGCGTGCCACCAGGCCATGGTCTCTGCGACCCGCTTCGCGGTGCCCTCCCCCGTGAGGCGTCCCGTCGAGGCGAGCACCTCGGTGGTCGCCGCCGGCCGGTAGCCGCCCAGCAAGGCCAGGTCGCCCAGCACGTCCTGACCGGTCAGCCCGGCCCGGAGGCAGACCCGAGCCCCCCGGTCGGCGAGCTCGGGGTCCAGCCAGTCCGGCAGCTCGGTGACCGCGCGCACGAAGACCGCGACCTCGTCCGGCTCCCCCGCCGGCGCCGCCTCGCCGGACACCGCCGCGTGCAGAGCCGCCCGCACCCGGGCCATCGTGGTGTCACCACGGGAGATCGACTCGAGCACCGCATCGGCCACCGGATCACCGGAGCCCAGCGCCTCGGCGATCCGGGCCCGCTCGGCCGGCGTGGGCCCCGATCGCACGTCGGCGAACGGCCGGAGCAGCAGCGCCGCCCGGGCGCCCCACCGCTCGTCGGCGGCGAACCGGTCCGGAGCACCGAGCGGCCGGGCCGGCGCCGCGTCCGTGGTCACGCCACCTCCCCCTCGGGCGCTCCTCCCCCGGATCCGTCCACCGAAGTATCCTTTCGGTCGGCCGCCATCCCGTGGGGGACCGGGCAACCGCCGCCCGCCATCCGATCCCGGGGAGTGATGGGGTGCGCCCCGAGGTCCGCGGGCCGGTATCCGGTCGGGTAGCCGGGATAGGTCCGGTTCTCCGTGCCCTCCGTGCCGTACGCCTTACGGCGGACCGGGAACCAGCGGACGACGCGCGACCGCAGGCGGATCGCCGAGTAGGCGGCCCCGCGTACCCGCGGAGCCGGGGCCGGGAAGCCGAAGGCCCGCGCCATGTCGTCATCGATGAGCGACTGCACGGCCTTGCGGACCAGGGGCCGCACCGATTGCGGATACCACGCGCACATGAGGTCGAGCGTGTAGTTGCCTATCTCGTTGTTGGTGTCCGCGTAGCGGAACACCCGGGCCTCGTAGGCGTCCCGCCAGCGCCGGAACTCGCCCATGTCCTCCGGGATGTCGGCGATGTTCATCCGCTGCCCCACACCGCGATAGAAGTGAAACGCGGCGAGCCGCTCGTTCGGGTGCAGACGGCGCCAGCCGTTGGCGTCGATCCACTCGAGCGGCTCGTAGATGAACGTCGACAGCACGTACAGCATGTCGTCGTTCGTGATCTCGTACATCGCGTGCTGCCGGTTGATCACCCGCAGCGACTCCTTGCCGCGCGTCGAATCGACACCGTGCTCCACGAGTTCGGCCATGAGGAGCGCCGTGTCGTCGTATCGCTGCTGCGGAGCCTCCCGGAAGTTGCCCGCCCCGGCCAGCACCGCGGAGACGGACGGCACGCAGTACGTGCGGTACAGCGCCAGCTCGAGCGCCCGCTGGTAGTCCCACGGGAACTCGTACGCGGCGGTGATGCGGTGGATCTCGGCCGCGTCCGTCACCGGGTCGAGCGACGCGATGAGATCGCGCCAGTACCAGCGGCCCGGCTTGAACGGCACGCTGGCCGTGAGCGGATGCGCCCTGTCCGCGTCGGGGACCATGTCCACCGGGATCGGACCGAACACCCCGGGGACCGTCCGCTGCCGGGTGTCGGCCGACGACGGCGACGGCTTCGTCGTCGTCGACACATCCCCGGTCGTACCTGGCGTGGTCGCGGTCATGCCTGGATCACATCTTTCCCTGGACGTTGGTGAGCATCCACTTGACGATCTTGATGTCCCGCGGCTTGCGGGTCATCGTCATGAGATTGAGCGGGGCGGCGAACTTCTCGACCGTGATCGAGCGCGGGCGGGAGAACTCCCGCAACCCGTCGGCGCCGTGGATCCGGCCGAAGCCCGACTCGCCCGAGCCACCGAACGGCAGGGCCGCGATGCCGGCGAACGCGAGGAACGAGTTGATCGAGACCATGCCGGCATCGACCTTCTCCGCGAGTGCGAGTCCACGCTTGCGGTCCTTGGTGAAGATCGCGCTGCCCAGGCCGTAGTTGACGGCGTTGGCCTTCTCGACGGCCTCCTCCAGGTCGCCCACCTTGTTGATGGTCACGGTCGGGCCGAAGGTCTCCTCGGTGATGGCGGTCGAGTCCTCCGGCACGTCGACCAGCACGACCGGCTCGACGATCCGGTCGCCCACCGACTCCTCGCCACCGACCACGGCCCTGCCGCCGCGGGCGATCGCGTCCTTGACGTGGCGGCGGATGATGTCGACCTGCGAGGGCATGGTCATGGGACCGTAGCTCGAGCTGATCGAGGTGCCGGGCGACAGGGCGCGGACCTTCGCGGCGAACTTGTGGACGAACGCCTCGTGGACGTCCTCGTGCACGTAGATCCGCTCGACGCCGGCGCAGGTCTGGCCCGCGTTGCCCATGGCGCCGAAGACGGTCTGATCCACAGCGGCGTCGAGATTCGCGTCCTTGTCGATGAGTACCGCGTCCTTGCCGCCGCCCTCGATGACGACCGGGGTGAGGGTCTCGGCGCACGCGGCCATGACCTTGCGGCCCGTCGCGGCGGAACCGGTGAAGGCCAGCTTGTCGACGCCCGCCCTGCACAGTGCGGCGCCGGTCGAGCCGTCACCGGTGATGGTCTGGATGAGCGGCTGGGAGGCGCCGAGAGAATCCCAGACCTCGGCGAGCCACACGCCGACACCCGGCGTGAACTCGCTGGGCTTGAACACGACCGCGTTACCGGCGGCCATGGCGTAGGACAGCGTGCCCATCGGGGTGAAGACCGGGTAATTCCACGGGCCGATCGCCCCCACCACGCCGAACGGCTGGTACTCGACGTACGCGGACTGGTTGCTCATGAGCAGACCGGCCGAGACGGAGCGACGACGAAGGACCTTGTTGGCGTTCTTGGCGGCCCACTCCAGGTGGCCGACCGCGAGCAACACCTCGAGGGTCGCGTCCTCGTCCGGCTTCCCGGTCTCGGCGGAGATCAGCGCGGCCAGCTCGGCCGCGCGAGAGGAGATCGCACGCTTGTACTCCAGCAACCATTCTCGCCGACCACGCGGCCCCTGCGTCGCCCACCACGCGGCGGCGGCGCGGGCTCGCTCCACGGCGAGGGCGACCTCCTCCGGGCCGGCGATCGGGTATTCCGCGAGGACCGTGCCGTCGCGCGGGTCCAGGCTGGCGAAGGTGGGGCCGGTCTTGCTCGGCTCGGTGGTGGTCATCGGAAGCCTCCCGATTCAGATCACATATATTTGATGTAGCGTACGGTGATACCGGCCACAGTAGTCGACTGCGACCGTTCCCGACACCCCTACAGCAAGGAAAGAGGCTCGACGTGTTCGACATCCTTACCGAAGAGCAGCGTGACTTCGCCAAGTCGATCGACGACTTCTGTGCACGCGAGGTCGGCAGCGTCGAGAAGCGTGCCGAGCTGACCATGGAGGGCGGCACCCACTCTCCCGAGATCTACGCCAAGATGGCCGAACTCGGCTGGCTCGGCCTGACCATCCCCGAGGAGTACGGCGGCTCCGCCGCCGGCGCGGTCGAACTCTGCCTCCTCCTCGAGCACTCGCTCAAGGGCCTGGCCCCCATCGGCGGCATCGGCCCCACCCTGATCACCGCCGCCGCCTACGAGAAGTTCGGTAACGAAGAACAGCGCAAGCGCGCCCTCGAGCTCACCGTGGGCGGCGGCACCCTGTCGATCTCGATGTCCGAGCCCGGCGCCGGCTCCGACGTGGCCGCGCTGCGCTGCAAGGCCGAGCGCGACGGCGACGAGTGGGCGATCAACGGCCAGAAGACCTGGTGCTCCAACGCCCACTTCGCCGACCGCATCCTGCTGGTCGCCCGCACCGACTCGTCGGGCAGGAAGCACGAGGGAATCACGATGTTCGACGTGCCGGCCGACATCGAGGGCCTGCAGATCACCGGCATCGACACCATGGGCGGCAAGGAGGTCAACGACCTCTACTTCACCGACGTCCGCCTGCCGGCCGACGCGGTGGTCGGCGAGGTCGGCGGCGGCTGGCAGCAGCTCATGACCGGCCTCAACACCGAGCGCCTCATCCTGGCCGCCATGCAGCTCGGCGTGGCCCAGCGTGCGTTCGACGACTGCCTGAACTTCATCAAGGAGCGCGAGCAGTTCGGCCGCCCCGTCGGCTCCTTCCAGGTGATCCGCCACCGCATGGCCGACCTGGCCACCGAGATCGAGGCCACCCGCCTGCTCGTTTACGCGGTGGCCAGGAAGGTCGACGAGTCGGACCCCGACGCCCTCTTCCCGCGCGAGGCGTCCATGGTCAAGCTCAAGGCCACCGAGCTGAGCAAGCGCGTCACCCTCGAGTGCATGCAGTCGATGGGCGGCTACGGCTACGCCACCGAGTACGGCATGGAGCGTCTCGTCCGCCAGGCCGTGGTCTCGCCGATCTACGGAGGCACCAACGAGGTCCAGCGCGACATCATCGGAAAGACGTACGGCCTGTGAGCGCGGCCGAGCTCACCGAGATCCGCAACCTCGAGACCGTCCCCTCCGAGCGGGTCTCCGCCCTGTGGGACGCCCTCGAGCCGGCCCGCGTCGAGGAGATCGCCGGCAGCCGCTGGCGCGGCACCGGCCTGGACACCGGGCACCAGATGTTCAGCATGCTCGGCCAGATGCGCTGGTGGGGCAAGGACTTCACCGACGCACGCAAGGTCGACCCCATCCTCGTGACCGACGACTCCGGGGACGTCGTTCCCGATACGTCGGCGACAGGCGGCGGCGGGGCCTCGCTGTGGGAGGTCTCGTTCCGCGGACGGCCGACCGCCTCCATGGTGTACGACCGGCTGCCGGTGATCGACCACTTCGTCGTCGTCGACACCGACGCCTCCGGGCGACCCACCACCCTCCTGGCCGTGATGAACGGGCGCGGCACCGTCTCCGACGGCGAGCACTTCTGGTTTGTCCTCGACCGCGAGGGCTGAACCCGGGCGCGTGGTGCGGAGCACGGATGCGCGCTCCGCCCACCGCCCGCACAATGGGACCATGAGCGCCACCGCCGAACGCCCGGTCCGCATCGCCGTCCAGCTCCAACCGCAGCACGCCCCCGACTATCGCCTGCTGCGCGACGCCGTCCGCAGGTCCGAGGACGCGGGCGTGGACGTGGTGTTCAACTGGGACCACTTCTACCCGCTGTACGGCGACCCCGACGGCGCCCACCTCGAGTGCTGGACCATGCTCGCCGCCTGGGCGGAGCAGACCGAGCGGGTCGAGATCGGCGCCCTGGTGACCTGCAACAGCTACCGCAATCCCGACCTGCTCGCCGACATGGCCCGCACCGTCGACCACATCTCGGGCGGGCGGCTCATCCTGGGGCTCGGCAGCGGATGGTTCGAGCGCGACTACACCGAGTACGGGTACGAGTTCGGCACGAAGGGCTCGCGGCTGGACGCGCTCGGCGACTCGCTGGAGCGCATCGAGAACCGACTGGCCCGGCTGACCCCCGCGCCCACGCGCGACATCCCGGTGCTGCTCGGCGGCGGCGGGGAGCGCAAGACGCTCCGGCACGTCGCGCGGCACGCCGACATCTGGCACTCGTTCGTGGACGTGGAGACCTACCGCCACAAGTCCGCGGTACTCGCCGCGCACTGCGCTGACGTGGGCCGCGACCCGGCCGAGATCGAACGCTCCACCGAGATCGGCGGTGCCGAGTCACCGGATGCGGCGCGACGGACGGCGGAGGCGCTGCATGCCGAGGGCATCACGTTGTTCACCGTGGGCGTCGACGGGCCCGACTACCCGCTCGAGCTGGTCGAGTCACTGGTGGCCTGGCGCGACGGGCGCTGAGGCGGACGCTGAAGAACACTCCTGCGGGGCTCGCCCGGGAGGAGGGCGCCCGCCGGCCGCGGCTCAGGGGCCCTTGACCGCGCGGTCCGCCCGACGCCACGCGCGGAAGTTGAGCCACGACAGGACGAGCATCAGCACGAGCACGAACGAGGCCGGTGCTGACGGCCTGCCGGTGACGATCAGCCCGACGGCGTTGACCACCGCCAGCACGGTGAAGAAGCCGACGAACCCGCCGAGCACCTCCAGCCGCTGACGGGTGCCCAGCGCGTCCGATCCGGAACGGGCCACCGCCGGGTCAGCTCTTCAGGCCGCCGGCGGTGAGACCGGAGACGATGCGCCGCTGGAAGATCAGCACCATGATCACCAGCGGGACGGTCACCAGGGCGCCGGCCGCCATGATCGCCGCGTACGGCTGGGTGAACGGGTCGTTGCCCGCGAAGCGGGCGATCGCCACGGTCACCGGCTCGGTCGACTGGTTCGACAGCTGGCTCGACAGCATGAACTCGTTCCACGTCATGATGAACGCGAGGATCGCTGTGGTGAACAGGGCCGGCGCGGCCAGCGGCAGGATGATCTTGACGAACGCCTGCCCGCGGGTGGCACCGTCGACGCGCGCGGCCTCCTCGAGCTCCCACGGCAGGTCGTTGAAGAACGACGTGAGCGTGTAGATCGTGAGCGGGAGCGCGAACGAGATGTTGGGGATGATCATCGCCTGGTAGCTGCCGATCCAGCCGATATCTGTGAACAGCTGGAACAGCGGGGTCACCAGGGCGACGCCCGGGAACATCGACGCCGCGAGAATCACGCCGGTCACCATGAACTTGCCGCGGAAATCCACGCGGGCCAGCGCGTAGGCGGCGAACACGCCGAAGGTGATCGCCGCGGCGGTGGTGACGACACTGATGAGGACCGAGTTGCCGATCGCCGCCAGGAAGTCGTTGCCACCGCTCGTGTCGAGGGCCTGCTTGAAGTTGTCGAGCGTCAGGTGCGTCGGCAGCGGGTTCTGCGAGAACGTGTGCACGTTGTCCCGGAATGCGGTGACGACCATCCAGTAGAACGGCGCGAGACCCCAGACCAGGATGAACAGTGCACCCAGGTAGGTGCGGATCTGCGGCCAGAGCGGGGGCCTGGGCGCCTTGAGGGCCGGGCGGGCGGAGTCGGGCCGGCCGCCGGGTCGGGATCCCGGACCGGAACCGGCCGGGGCGGTGGGTGCGCTCACCGGATCTCCTCCTTCTTGCCGGTGCGGTCTTCGACCACGTTCGCCCCGAGCCACTTCACCATGACGAACGCCACCGCGAAGATGAGCAGGAACACCAAGGTGGACAACGCGGACGCGCTGTTGAATGCGCCGGTTCTCATCTGATTGACCACGAGCTGCGAGATGGTGGCCGTGGGCGAGCTCGAGTTGGCGCTGATGAGGATCACCGGCAGGTCGTACATGCGCAGCGCATCGAGGGTGCGGAACAGGACCGCCACCATGAGCGCCGGCCGGACCAGCGGCAGGGTGATCCTGGTGAACTGCTGCCACTTGGAGGCGCCGTCCACGCGGGCCGCCTCGTAGACGTCGCGGGGGATCATCTGCAGGCCGGCGAGGATGAGCAGCGCCATGAACGGCGTGGTCTTCCACACGTCGGCGACGATCACGGCGACCTTCGAGTAGAAGGGGTCGGTGGTCCAGGCGATGTCGCGGCCGAGAATCGAGTTGACGATCCCGTTGGGCGAGAAGATGAACGCCCACAGCTTGGCCGTGACTGCGGTGGGGATGGCCCAGGGCACCAGCACCGCGGCCCGCAACAGGGCGCGGCCCCAGATGTTGCGACCCATGACCACGGCCATCCAGAAGCCGAGCGCCGTCTCGATCGACACGGTCACCACGGTGAACATCGCCGTGTTGCGCATGGCGGGCCAGAAGTCGGTGGCGATGTTGCCGGGGGCGCACGGGACGGAGTCGCCACTGTTGCTGGTGCACGTCTGGGTGAGCCAGTAGATGTAGTGCTGGAGGGTGCCGAACGTCCCCGCCTCGAACTTGCCGGTCGCGGGATTGAGACCGGCATCGCCGACGAACGACAGATAGACGGCCCGCACGATCGGGTAGCCGATGATGACGGCGAGGATGACCAGCGGCGGCCCGACCATCCACAGTGGGCGCCAGTCGAACTTCTTCTTGACGAGCGCCGGCGACTCGGCCGCCTTCGGCTCAACGCCTGGCGGGGAGGCCGGGGCCGTCGAGGCCTCCGGTCGCTGGGCTGTCATCGGCCCTCCTGGTTTCGGTGGTGCGAGGAGTGGTACGGCACACGGTGCGGCTGTGGCGCCTGGAACTAGGTGCGGGAGCCGACGCCCCCGACGACGAACCGGCCGGCACACGGGATCGTATACCCGCGCACCGGCCGGTCGACGGCGGTACGGCGATGAGTCCGGGAGTTCGAAGGTCTCCCGCTCACCTCAGCCGCGAATTCTCAGTTTCCGGCCTGCTGGATGGCCGCGGCCATATCGGTCGTTGCCTGGTCGACGGACTTCTCGTCCTTGAGTGCTGCGTGGGTGTTGTCCTGCACCGCCTTGGACACCGCCGGGTAGAACGGGGTCACCGGGCGGGGCTTGGCGTTGTCCAGCGCGACCTTCAGCGCGGTCATGTACGGGAACTCGGCCTGCAGGTCCGCGTTGTCATAGATCGAGGCCAGCACCGGCGGGAACGAGGCCTGGGCGAAGCCCATCTGGACCTCTTCGCTGATGATGTACTGGACGAAGTCCACAGCGGTGGCCTTGTTCTCCGAGAAGACGCTGATGGCGTTGTTGTAGCCACCCAGGGTGGAGGCACCCGCGCCGTCCGGGCCGAGGATCGGCGCGACGTCGAAGTTCTCGGCGACCTCGGGCTGCCCCTCGGTCAGCGCCTTGTCGTACATGTACGGCCAGTTGTAGGAGTACATGGTCTCGCCGGCGAGGAAGCCGAGAGCGGTCTCCTCCTCGGAGAAGGAGTCGGTCTTCTTGGCGATCACGTCGGACTGGTAGCCGTCGACGAGCGCCTGGAGTCCGGCGCGCGACTGCTCGGACTCGACCTCGGGGGTCGCACCGTCCTCGCCCATGATGGCGCCACCCCAGCTGTTGATGAACTGGCTGGCGGCCACCGTGGTCTGCTCGCCGAGATTGAGCGGCATCTGCAGGCAGTCGATGTCGGCCTCGAACGCAGCGATGCACGAGTCGACCAGGGCCTGCCAGTTGGCCGGGGCCTCGGGCTGCATATCGGTGCGGTAGTACAGCAGCTGCGCGTTGGTGTTCTGCGGGACCGCGTAGAGCGTGCCGTTGTAGGTGGCCGACTCGACGGCGGCCGGGAGGAGGCCGGAGGTGTCGACGGCGGTGTCGCCCTCGATCGGCTGGATCCACTCGTTCGCCGCGAAGTGGGCGGTGTCGGTGATGTCCAGCGCGAACACGTCGTACTCGCCGCTCTTGGCCTGAAGGGACTGGACCAGCGTGTCACGCTGACCGTCCTGGTCACCGGGCAGCTCGTGGAGGGTGACCTCCTCGTCGGGGTGCTCGGCGTTCCACTGCTCGATGAACGGCTTCAGTGTCTCGACGTCGTTCTTACCCATCGCGAACTTGATGGGACCGCGCGACTCGACACCGGCGGTGGTGTCCTCGCTCGCCGACGTGTCGCCGCCGTCGTCGCTCGAACATGCGGTCACGGAGAGCGCGACGATCGAGGCGATCGCAGCACCCTTGAAAATCCTGCCGAATCCGGCCATGAATCCAACTCCTGTCATCGACCCGCGCGAGGACGACCAGTGGCCGCACTCACAATGTCTTCAGGAACCCTATCCCAGCGCCGCCCGCACCTCGCCCTGCTTGTCACACCCGCATCAGGTCGCTACCTAAACGTGACCTTCGGCGCCGCGGCAAGCGCAGCTAGTTAGGTTAGCCACACCATATGTCAATCAGAAGGATCAAGCCCGGCGCCGCCGTCACCGTCCCCGTCACCCTCACCGCCCGAGAACTGATCAGTCCGTCCTTCGTGCGGCTGACCGTGACCGGCGAGGCCCTGGCCGACTACCGCCCCATGGGCGCGGACCAGTGGTTCCGCCTGTTCCTGCCGACCGAAGGTGCCGGCGGGTCCGCTGAACCGAAGACGCTGCCGGACATGAGCATCCGCAGCATGGCCGCCTACACGCTCACCCCGCCCTCTCGTCGGCCGCTCATCCGCAACTACACGACCGCCGGGTACCGACCCGCCGACCCGGCAGCGGGACGGGCCACCGCCGAGCTCGACTTCGACGTGCATGTGGACGACTCCCACTCCGGCCCGGGTCTGACCTGGGCGCGCGAGGCGGCGATCGGCTCCCCTGCCGCGATACTCGACGAGGGACGCCTCTACGCACCGCCGGTCGGGTCCACGGCCGAACTACTGGTCGGCGACGAATCCGCACTGCCCG
Organism: Dietzia sp. NPDC055340; assembly: GCF_053645335.1. Classification (NCBI taxonomy): domain Bacteria; kingdom Bacillati; phylum Actinomycetota; class Actinomycetes; order Mycobacteriales; family Dietziaceae; genus Dietzia; species Dietzia sp. NPDC055340. Next base: position 62,745 of record NZ_JBSHML010000009.1, read on the forward strand.
CGATCGCCGGCATCCTGGACCAGGCCCCGCCGGCCCTGAGCGGGCTCGTCGTCGTCGAGGTCAGAGACCCCCGCGACATCCGCGATCTCCCCCGACCCGTGGGGGTCGAGGTCGTGTGGAAACAACGGGGCGACGACGACGAGCCCGGCGCCCGCGCGACCGATGAGGTCCGGCGGCGCGGCGCCCCGGTCGACCTCACCTATGCCTATCTCGCCGGCCCGTCGTCCATGGTGACCGGCCTCCGCCGGTTCCTGGTCAGGGAATGCGGCGTCGCCAGGGACATCGTGACGTTCACCGGCTACTGGCGGTGACACCGGAGAACGCACTCAGCCCATCCGCGCGGTGAGACCCCTGCGCAGCTGATACTCAGCGCAGGCGGTCACCCGTCTCGGCGTCGAAGAACCGAACCTGCCCCTCGTGCGCGGCCAGGCGGATGTCCTCGCCCTTGCGCGGGTGGTCGGTCGACTCGGCGCGATAGACGAGCGGGTGCCCGTCGGGCGTCGAGCAGTGCAGGAAACTGTCCGCACCGAGCTCCTCGACCAGGTCGACGACGGCGTGCATTCCCTCCCCGCCCTGCGCGGCCAGGCGCAGATGCTCTGGCCGCACGCCGATGGTGACCGTGCCGACCGCGCCGGCCGGGGCGGGGACCCGCATGCCGTCGAGATCGACGGTCCCGTCGACCACCGGCGCGTCGAAGAGGTTCATCGCCGGCGAACCGATGAAGCCGGCCACGAACGCGTTGATCGGGTTCTCGTACAGCTCACGCGGGGCCGCGACCTGCTGGAGACGCCCGTCACGCAGGACCGCCACCCGGTCGCCCATCGTCATGGCCTCGACCTGGTCGTGGGTCACGTAGATCATCGTGGTGTGCAGCTCGCGTTGCAGCTTGGCGATCTGGGCACGCGTGGCCACACGCAGTTTGGCGTCGAGGTTGGACAGCGGCTCGTCCATGAGGAACACCTGCGGGCTCCGCACGATCGCCCGGCCCATCGCCACACGCTGACGCTGGCCGCCCGAGAGTTCCTTGGGCTTGCGGTTCAGGTAGGGCACCAGGTCGAGCATCTCCGCGGCCCTGTCGACCCGCTCGGTGATCTCGGCCTTGGACTTCTTGGCCAGCTTCAGGGCGAAGCCCATGTTCTCGCGGACCGTGTAGTGCGGGTAGAGGGCGTAGTTCTGGAACACCATCGCGATGTCCCGGTCCTTGGGCTCGAGTCCGGTGACGTCCTTGCCGCCGATGGTGATCGTGCCCTGCGTGACCGGCTCCAGGCCGGCGAGCGAACGCAGGATGGTGGACTTGCCGCACCCCGACGGGCCGACGAGGACCAGGAACTCGCCCTCCCCGATGTGCAGGTCCAGCTCGTCGACACTGGGGCGGGTCGCCCCGGGATAGACGATGGACACGTTCTCGAAACTGACTCCGGACACGTTGCGTCACTTTCCCTTCACCGGCAGGAACGTGCCGGACGATCCGAGATTGAGGGTGAACACAGGTGACTGTAGCGACCGAGCGGAGAGTTCACCCGCACTGCGCCCGTAGTTCATCCGGACGTGGCCACCTCTCTCCCGGATGGTCGTCCGCCCTTCCTACGGTCACAGGGTTCGCTCAGCCGCAAACGTCTTCAGGGAGAAATGATGTCGATCCGCCGCCTGCTGCCGCTCACCACCTCGGGAGGTGCTGCGCCCGGGATCTCGAACCGCCAGCACATCACCTGTGTCTACAAGTGTGGTGACCAGTGCGCCGCGCCGGTTCCCAACACCACGGGCAACCCGTACTTCGGGGACATCGCCACCGAGATCAGCCGCCGCGGCGCCCTGAAGGCCGCCGGCGTGGTGGCGCTCGCCGTGGGCGCCACGCAGGTGATGCCCGGCGTGGCGGCGGCCCAGGGTTCGGCCGCCGGCTCGCTCGGCGACACGGGATCGCTAGGCGGCAACGGCGTCGACACCACATTCACCCCGGTCTCCCCCAACACCGACGACGCCGTGACCGTCCCGGCGGGGTACTCGAGTGACGTGGTGATCCGCTGGGGCGACCCCGTGATCGCCGGCGCGCCCGAGTTCGACTTCGAGAACCAGACCGCCGCCGCGCAGGCCCGGCAGTACGGCTTCAACTGCGACCTCGCCGTGATGTTCCCCATGGACGACCGCGACGAGCGCTTCCTGTTCACCGTGAACCACGAGTACACGACCGAGCCCTCGATGTTCCGCGGCTACGACCCGGAGAATCCGACCCGCGAGCAGGTCGAGATCGCCTGGGCCGCGCACGGCATGTCCGTGGTGGAGCTGGCCAGCCGCCCGAACGACGGCGGGCTCGACCCGGTGCTGGGCTCCTACAACCGCCGCATCACCGCGCTGACCCCGTTCGAGCTGCGCGGCCCCGCCGTCGGCCCGCTGACCCGGACCAACGCGGACCCGACCGGCACGCGCGTGCTGGGCACCCTGAACAACTGCGCCGGCGGCCACACCCCGTGGGGCACCGTGCTGTCCGGCGAGGAGAACTTCAACCAGTACTTCGGCACCGCCGGCGCCATCACCGATTCCACGAGGCTCGAGCAGCTGCGTCGCTACGGCATCGCCGCCGAGACGTCCGGCCGGAAGTGGGAGAACTTCGACGACCGCTTCGATCTGGCCAAGGAGCCGAACGAGGTCAACCGCTTCGGCTACGTGGTCGAGGTCGACCCGTGGAACCCGACCTCCACCCCGGTCAAGCACTCCGCCATGGGCCGGTTCAAGCACGAGGGCGCCAGCATCCACGTGACCCCCGGCGGCACCGTGGTGGCCTACTCCGGCGACGACGAGCGCTTCGACTATCTCTACAAGTTCGTCTCGAGCCGCAAGATCAACCCGGGCCAGACCGCCACCGCGCGCGCCGAGAACATGAAGATCCTCGACGAGGGCACCCTCTACGTGGCCACCTTCTCCGGCAACTCCCCGGCCGCCGAGATCGACGGCACCGGCGCCCTGCCCGCCGACGGCCGGTTCGACGGCACCGGCACCTGGATCCCGCTGATGACGGTCACCGCCGACGGCACGGCCGTCTCGCATGTGGTCGGCATGACCCCCGAGCAGGTCGCGGTGCACACCCGCATGGCCGGTGACGCGGTGGGCGCCACCAAGATGGACCGTCCCGAGGACGTCGAGCCCAGCCCGACCACCGGCAAGGTCTACATGGCGCTGACCAACAACTCGCAGCGCGGCACCGCCGGCAAGGCCGCCGCCGACGAGGCCAACCCGCGGCACAACAACAAGCACGGCCAGGTCGTGGAGATCACCGACGACCACGCGGGCACCACCTTCGGCTGGAACTTGCTGCTCGTCTGCGGCGACCCGAAGGAGGCCGACACCTACTTCGGCGGCTTCGACAAGTCCAAGGTCAGCCCGATTTCCTGCCCGGACAACGTGGCGTTCGGCCCGGACGGCGGCCTGTGGGTCTCCACCGACGGCAACGCACTCGGCTTCAACGACGGCCTCTACTCCGTCACCACGTCAGGTCCGAACCGCGGCGAGACCAAGCTGTTCCTCACCGTGCCGATCGGCGCCGAGACGTGCGGCCCGCTGGTTTTCGAGAACCGCGCGATCGTCAACGTCCAGCACCCGGGCGAGAAGGACGGTTCCTCGATCGAGAACCCGGCCTCGCACTGGCCCGACGGCGGCGCCTCGCAGCCGCGGCCCTCGACCGTGGTGGCGTGGAAGAACGGCTTCGGCGGCGGAGCCGGGTCACTGGGCGGCCTGCTGCCGGCGGGCCTGCTGGGCTCCTGACCGACCCTGCCCCTCACGCGCACGACATGACGCCCCGCTTCCTCCCGAGGAGGCGGGGCGTCGGTCATCTACCTGGTCCGGGCGTGCGCGCCCGGAATGCGCCTATACGCTGGGGTTACGCGTCCGGAATGAAGCAAAGCCGACGCGTAACCCCGCCGGCTACGAGCAAAGAGGACGCGCATGCGCGGGTTACCGGGCGAGGGCGAGCTCGCGGTCGCGGGCCAGGCCGCGCTCGACGGTGGCCGCGATCGATGCGGCGACACCCTCCGGATCGTCGGACATCGGCACGTGCCCGTCGGCGGAGGTCTCGATCCGCGCCCGCGGGAACAGCCGTGCCGCGAGCCGCCGCTGCGCCGCGGGGAGCACGAGGTCGAACCGGCCCCAGCGGATGGTCAGCGGCACGTCCTCGTCGACGGGCGCGGTGAACACGAACGCGCGCCTGTCGGCCCGGTCGAGCACGGTGTTGGTGATGATCGCCTCGCCGTCGATCGCCGCTGCCTCGGCCGGGTAGCGCCACGGCCGCGCGCAGAAGGCACCCATCATCACCGCGCGCCCCGCCGCCCGCTGCGACACCGCGGGGATGTGCCGACCGAGCTTGGCGGCGACGCGCTGCAGGCTGTGGAACACGGTGATCGTGTAGCGCCAGTCGGCGTCGGATCTGAAGAATCCCGCAGGTGAGAGGGCCGTCGCACTGTGCGCGTGCCCGCGGGCCGCCATCTCCAGCGCGAGGAAGCCGCCGAGGGAGTTTCCGGCGAAGTGCGCGCGCTCGCCGGGCGGGACGATGTCCTCCAGCATGGTGGTGACCTGGTCGACCATGTACTCCAGCGGGTCGCCCTCGGTCGGCAGGTCCGGGGAGAGCCCGTGGCTCGGTAGGTCCACCATCACCAGCCGGTACCGGTCCTCCAGCAGCGGGACGACGGGGTCCCAGGCGTGCCCACGGTGGCAGACCCCGTGGATGAGAACGACGGTCGGCCCGGTGCCCGTGACGCGGTGATACAGATCCATTCGTCAAGTATCACCCGGGAGGCCGGGGTGATGCCCCATGACGGCAAAAAATCATGTTTACATTCCGGTCGACGGGGCTTCGGGGGAAGTCGGTGTCGAGGGGGCTGGTGTAGATGGAGACGACGACGAGAGAGCCCGTAGCCACCACGGGCGGTGAGCCTCAGGCCTCCCCGGGGACCGCCGTGACGGACGGGGAGCCGTCGGCTGCGGACCCGGCGCCGCCGGCCGCACACGACGGGCCGGCGCTCGAGCTGGCGACTCTGTTCCGGCCCATCATGCTGCGCCTGGACCTACTGGTCCGCCGGCAGAACACCCAGTACGAGTTGAGCCGGGCACAGACCTCGATCCTGCACACGTTGGCCAACCACGGACCGCTGCGCATGTCCTACCTGGCCCGCCTGGAGAACGTCCGCGTCCCCACCACCAGCAACTCGGTGAGCGTGATCGAGTCGATGGGCTACGTCACGCGGATCCCGGACGAGGCGGATCGTCGCGGGGTCAGCGTCGCGCTGACCGACCTGGGCCGGGACCGCATCAAGCAGGTCCTCATGGACCGGGACCGGGACTTCGCCGAGCAGCTGTCCCGACTCTCCCCGGAGCATCGCGCCGTGCTCGCCGACGCCGTCCCCGCCCTCACTTCACTGCTCGACGCCTTCGACGCCGACTAGCCTCGGCGGCATGAGCACTGTCCTCGTCACCGGCGCCTCCCGCGGGATCGGGGCCGCCACCGCCCGCGCCCTGTCCGAATCGCACGACCTCGTCCTGGTGGGACGCGACACCGACGCGCTGAACGCGGTCGCCGGCGACTGCCGGTCGGCCAGGGTCGTGACCGCCGACCTCTCGTCCGCCGACGGGCCCGCACTGGCCGCGGCCGGGATCGACACCCTCGACGGGCTCGTCCATTGCGCGGGCATCGCCGAGCTGGGCCGGATCGCCGACACGGAGGCCGACCAGTGGCGCCGCGCCTTCGAGGTCAATGTGGTCGCGGTCCTCGAGCTGACGCGGGCCCTCCTCCCGTCGCTGCGTACGGCTCGGGGCCACGTCGTCGTCGTCAACTCCGGCGCGGGGTACACCGCCAAGGCCGGCTGGGGCTCCTACGCGGCTTCCAAGTTCGCCCTGCGCGCCTTCTCCGACGTGCTCCGTCAGGAGGAGCCGGACCTGCGCGTCACGTCCGTCCACCCCGGGCGCGTCGACACCGACATGCAGCGCGCGATCGTCGCCGACGAGGGCGGCACCTACGACCCGGGCGCGTTCCTCACACCCGAGTCGGTGGCCGCGGCGATCCGGCAGGCGTTGGACGCGACACCCGACGCGCACCCCACCGAGGTCGTCCTGCGGCCCCGCCCGCACTGACCCGACGCTGACGCGACACCCATCCGGAACCGAGGCGGCGCCGAGGGAAAGGTCCCCCGTTCCGGCTGCCGAAGTCCCGCGCGTGTCGTACCGTCAACATCATCATGACCAGCCCGGACAGCCCTCTGCGCGTCACCGTGATCGGTGCGGGGGTCGTCGGCTGCTACCTCGGCGGCCGGCTCGCCCGCCACGCCGACGTGACGCTCGTCGGGCGCGCGCACGTGCTCGATCCGATCCGCGCTGTGGGGCTGACAGTGGAGTCCGGCGACGGCCAAGGGGATCGCCTGCATCTGCCGCCCGACTCGCTCACCCTGACCGAGTCCCCCGAGGCGGTTCGGCGCTCCGACGTGATCCTGGTGACCACCAAGGCCGCGCAGACCGGGGAGGCCACCGCGGCGTTCCTGCCGTTCCTGCGACCAGGTTCGCTGATCGTGGGGCTGCAGAACGGGTTGCACTCGGCCGACCGGATCCGTGACGACGTGGACGTGGCGCCCGTGATCGCGGGCACCGTGCCGTTCAACGTGGCGCGGACCGGTCCCGCGACCTACCGGCGCACCTCGCGCGGGGAGATCCGGATCGCCGACCATGCGGCCGCGGCGCCGCTGCTGGAGGTGTTCGCCACCGCCGGGATGGCCGCGCGCCCCACCGACGACATCCAGGCCGTCCTGCACGGCAAGGTGCTGCTCAACATGAACAACGCCGTGCAGGCGCTGTCGGGGTTGCCGCTGCGCACCGAGCTTCTCAACCGGGAGTTCCGACGATGCGTGGCGCTGTGCCAGGCGGAGGCCAGCCGGGTGTTCACGGCGGCCGGCGTGGTGCCGCGGGTTCCGCTCCCGGTCCCGGCCGGGATGCTGCCGACGATCATGCGGCTGCCGACGCCTGCGTTCCGTCGGCTGGCGCGCGCGGTGATCCGCGTCGATCCCGACGGGACCTCGTCGATGCACGACGACCTCGAGCGCGGTCGGCCCACCGAGATCGGGATCTTGCAGGGCGAGGTGGTGCGCATGGGTCGGCGGCTCGGCGTGGAGGCGCCGGCCTGTGCCCGCATCGTCGAATTGGTGCACGAAGCCGAGAGGGCCGGGCCCGACAGGCGGCAGTGGACCGGCCCGCAGTTGCTGTCCGACCTCCGGCGCGCCCAGCGGCGGGCGCGGCGGCTGGCCCGGGCTCAGTCGTCGTAGCCGAGCGAGAACGCCGCCTCGAGATCGTGCTTGGACTGGGTCCGGAACGCGATGTGGGTCTCCGTGTCCAGCACGCCCGGGACCTTGTTGAGGCGGTCCGACACGACGTCCGCGATCTCCTCGTTTCGACGCGCGCGCACAAGCACGATCAGGTCGATGGTCCCGGTGACCGAGTAGACCTCGGACACACCGTCGATCTCGGCGATGGCGGAGGCCACCTCGGGGATCCGCGCCGTCTCGGCGTGGACGAAGACGATTGCGGTAATCATGCGATCCAGGCTAGTCGAGCGGGCCGATCGCGCACGCGGGGAACCGTCAGCTCATGTTCTCCGGGGTCCAGTAGGCCCGCATGGATACGACCTTGCCCTGCTCGTCGTGGGTCATCAGGTCCCACACGTTGATGGTGGCCTTGGAGCCCTCGTCGAAGTGCGTGGTGATCTCGAAGTTGAACAGCAGGTCGTTGCCGCAGGCCCGGGCCTCGAGCACCCGGCCGTCGATCTTCAGTGCCACCACGGAGGCGTAGAACTCGCGGATCGCGGCGGCGCCCTCGTGGACGGTGCCGCCGCCGACCGGGTCCTCGACGGTGGCGTTCTCTGCGTAGAGCGCCATGACCGCCTCGAGGTCGCCGGCAGTGAGCGCGGCGATGTAAGAGTCGGCGGTGGCGCGGATCTGCTCGGGGGTGACGCTCACGGTGGGTGCCCTTTCGATGACGACGACGAAGTGCCCCTCAGCCTAGAACGTGTTCTCGTCGCGCGGGCTCGTACAGCTCGGACCACAGCCGACCATGGTGTGACTTGCGACACTTCCACCCCGTGCCTACCCTCCTCTCACCACCTGTAGCAGAGCCAGTCGGCGCGGCCCCGGTTCACCGGGCCGGGGAGCGGGGTACGCATGTCCACTCAGAACACCGCCGGGCCGCGGCCCGGGGAGGAGTCGTTCCACACCGGCCGGGTGGTGATCATCTCCCTGGTCGCGGCGCTGGGCGGCTTCCTGTTCGGCTTCGACACCGCGGTCATCAACGGCGCCGTCGACGCCGTGCAGGAGAGCTTCGGCATGGGGGCCGGGCTGACCGGGTTCGCCGTCTCCTCTGCGTTGCTCGGGTGTATCGCCGGCGCGTTCCTCGCGGGCCGTCTCGCCGACCGGTGGGGACGCACCCGGGTGATGGTCCTGGCGTCGGTGCTGTTCACCGTGAGCGCGCTGGGGTCGGGCCTGGCCGTGAGCCCGTGGGACCTCATCGTCTGGCGGGTCATCGGCGGACTGGGCGTCGGCGCGGCGTCGGTGATCGCGCCCGCGTACATCGCGGAGGTCGCCCCACCGGCGATCCGCGGCCGGCTCGGTTCGCTGCAACAGTTGGCGATCGTCTCCGGGATCTTCGTGGCCCTGCTCTCGGACGCGTGGCTGGCCGGGGTGGCCGGGGGCGCGATCGAGCAACTGTGGCTCGGCGCGGCGGCGTGGCGGTGGATGTTCTGGGCCGAGCTCATCCCGGCGGTGGCGTACGGGGTGCTGGCGTTGACGATCCCCGAATCACCGCGCTACCTGGTGGGCCGGGGGCAGCTGGACCGCGCGAAGGCGGTGCTGCGCTCTCTCCAGGACGGCGGTGTCGACGACCGGATCCGGGAGATCCGCGGCACCCTGCGCGAGGACCGCAAGCGCACGTGGCGCGACCTCGTCACCCCGGGCGGGAGGAACCTGCTGCCCATCGTGTGGATCGGCATCGTGCTGTCGGTCTTCCAGCAGGCCGTGGGCATCAACGTGATCTTCTACTACTCCACGTCGCTGTGGCAGTCGGTCGGGTTCACGGAGGCGGATGCGCTCACGCAGACGGTCATCACGTCGGTCACGAACATCGTCGTGACGGTGGTGGCGATCGCGCTCATCGACCGGATCGGGCGGCGGCGACTGCTCATGATCGGCTCGGTGGGCATGACGGTGTCGCTGTCGTTGATGGCCGCGATGTTCAGTCAGGCCACCATGGCCCCGGGCGCGGACGGCGAGCTCGCCCCGCAGCTCGGCGACGTCCAGGGCCTGATCGCGCTGATCGCGGCCAACGGGTTCGTGGTGTTCTTCGGGATGTCGTGGGGCCCGGCGGTGTGGGTGCTGCTCGGCGAGATGTTCAACAACCGCATCCGCACCACCGCGTTGGGGCTGGCGGCGGCCGCGCAGTGGGGCGCGAACTTCGCCGTCTCGACGGCCTTCCCACCGATGGCCGAGCTCAGTCTGACGTTCACCTACGGCTTCTACGCGGTGGCGGCGCTGCTGTCGCTGCTCTTCGTGGCCCGATTCATCCCGGAGACAAACGGCCGGTCGCTGGAAGACATCGAGTAACCGGCCGCGGTCAGGCGGCGTCGTCGGGCGTGCGAACCACGCAGTACAGGTCGGTTCGCAGGTCCGCTGGGTCCATGTCGGGTGACGGCTCGGTCACGTAGGCCTCCCAGAACGGGACGCCCGGCGCCCAGCCCATCGCCCCGATCTCGCCCAGGAACTCGCCCCAGGCCCGCCCGAGACCGTCGAACCCGCCGAGGTGGCTGGTCACCGCGACGTCGGCGGCGGGCAGGACCGAGGCGACCACGCGGAGGCCGTCGACCTCCACGAGCTCGGCGTCGATCTGGGCGAGCAGCGGCCCGTCCAGCGGGAACCCGATCTCCACGTCGGCCACGGCGTCGGCGCCGTCGGTCAGTCGTGTGTACAGCGCGAACGCCGGGCCCGCCGGGGTGAGTCCGCGCGCGAACGCGGCGGGAAACGCCGTGCCGAACACCGCGTCGAACAGGCCGGCGATGGTGGCCATCGGCACGTCGTCGGCGCGCACGACGGCCGTCGGCACGGCCGGGGCGCGCAGGAGCCGGATGCCGCTGACGGGCTCGTCGCCCAGCCCCGGGTAACCGTGGGGCGCGTCCTCGCGGGCGGCGGGGCCCTCCGGGACCGCGGGTGAACCGTCGTGTGACGGAGTGGATGACGACGACATGGTGTGCCTTCCTCTGGGGGGCGATGCCGCTCCCCAGTGTGCTCTCGCGCCGTGCCGGAGGGAGGGAATACCGATCATCGGGAGATCGCGATGTGCCCGGGCCGGGTGCGGTGGCGGCTCGCGAGGAGGACACTTGAGGGCATGTCGATGTTCCGCCTCCGCACCCCCGACCGCACGATCGACCTCGGTGAATTCGACAATGCTCAGGAAGCGCTCGAGTCCGCCGCCGACCGTCAACGTGAGGACCGCCCCTCCGACGGTGTCCTGGAGGTGGAGGTGGGTGGTGAATGGCATCCGGTCGACACCGAGGGCGATATCTCGTGACCGGGCCGAGCGCGGAGACGTCCTCCGGTCAGGGGTCGGTCACGCAGTGCGCGACGTGCGGTGTCGAGCGTTCCGCGCCGCTGCCGGAGGTGTGCCCGATCTGCGCTGACGAGCGCCAGTTCGTACCGTCGGACGGTCAGCGGTGGACCACGCCCGAGCAGTCGCGGGCGGGTGGCGCAGCGATCGAGTTCGTCGAACGCGAACCGGACGTCATCATGCTCGTGCAGAAGAACTGCCCCGGGATCGGCCAGAAGCCCGCGCTCATCCGCACGGATCGCGGCAACGTCCTGGTGGAGGTGCCCAACGTCATCACCGACGAGGCCGTGGCGGCGGTCCGCGGCTGGGGCGGGGTTGCGGCGATCATCGCCTCGCATCCGCACATGTACGGGGTGCAGTCGCTGTGGTCGGAGGCGTTCGACGACTGCCCGGTCTACGTCTCCGCGGCCGACGAGCAGTGGCTGGGACTGCGGCCGCGCAACACCGTGGTGTGGGGCGGCCGGAACGACGGGGCCGTCGGTGGTGATGGCTCGGTCGCCCCGGACCGGGACGTCGAGATCGACCTACTTCCCGGGGTGCGCGCCTCCCAGCCCGGCGGGCACTTCCCGGGCAGCGCGGTCGTCCACTGGACCGCGCCCGCCGGCGAGGGCGTGCTGTTCACCGGCGACACGATCGGCACGGTCGCCGATCCCGCCTGGGTGACGTTCATGCGCTCGTTCCCCAACTGGATGCCACTGTCCGCGGCGGTGGTCCGGCGGATCGCCGACCACGTGGGCCGCTACGACTTCGACCGGATCTACGGCAACTTCGGCGGTTGCGTCCCGCGAGATGCCCGGGCCGCGGTGCTGCGGTCGGCCGAGCGCTACGCCGCCTGGGTCGACGGCGAGTACGACCACCTCACCTGAAGACACACCGCTGGCACGCCTCCTTTTCCGCGTCACCGCCCTCGGTCGACCCCGACATGACACGGAACCGAATCGAGCATGCTCTCATGGACACCTGGGTCGGATGACGGTGACAGGAGTGTCGTGTGGCTGATCACTCGCCAGGGGCTGCGCAGCCCACACGGGTGGGAATGCGCGGAAGTATCGAGCCGTGGTTCAGCGCGTACGCGCTCGCGGGCCTGCTCGTCAACGGCATCGTCCCGCTGCTCATCCCGCTCACGGTCACGTCCCGGGGGCCTGTCGCTGTGGCGACGGTGCTCGCAGCGTTCTTCGCGGGCCAGCTCCTCGCCCCGGTCATCGGATCGGTCGCCGACCGTACCGGGACGCAGCGGATCATCTTCCTCGGGTCCTTTCCCCTCATGGGTGCCGCGGCGATCGGCTTCGGTCTGGCAACCGATGTCCTGGGGTGGTCCGTCGCGGCAGTGGTCGCCGGCACAACCGCGGGCGCGGTGCAGACGCTGGGCAGTGTGTTCATCGTCGAGGGCCACCCGAAGTCGGAATGGGACGAGCGGATCGGGTGGTTCCGCTTCGTGTTCGGTGTCGGCCAGGTGTCGGGGCTGGCCATCGGCGCCGTCTTCGCCGGCGGCCACGTCCATCTGGGCTGGTTCGTCGCCGGCGGTGTGATCCTCCTCGGGGCCTGGTTGGGGCGACTCGGGCTCCCCCACCTGAGTCGTCAGCAGTCCGACGCCCCGGACCGCGCACCGACCACCGCGCCCGCCACCGCACCGGCCGTCGCCCCGAACGCTGCCCCGACTGATCCCCCGGCGGCCGCGACCGGCAGCCTGCAGAAGGAACTGAGAGGCCCGTTCGGACGGTTCCTTCTCTCCTGGCTCCTCGCCATGACCGCGGTGCAGACGTTCCTCAACGTCATGCCGCTGGTTATGCGCGACGCCTTCCACGTGTCGGCCTCACACACCGCGACCTGGTATCTCGTCGCGTCCGTCGCAGGCGCCTGCCTGTATCCCGTCTGCGGCGCGCTCGCCAGGCGCCACGGGTGCGGTTGGGTCCTCGGGACGGGACTGACCATCACGCTCCTGGGACTGCTCCTGATGACCGGCGGCTGGCTCTGGCACCAGCCGGGCGCCACCTGGCTCGGCATCGCGGGCCTCATCCTGGTGGCACTGGGGTACCCGTTCGACTACATCGGGGCGACGATGATGGCCGCGGACCTCACCACCGACGGCGAGGGGTCGGCGATGGGCCTGTTCAACAGCGCGGTCGCCGCCGGCGCCATCATCGGGGCCACCGCGCCGTCGGCCCTCGCGGCGAAGTTCGGCTACGGCGCACTGCCCCCGCTCGCCGCGGGACTCATCGTGGTGGCGATCCTGGTCGGAGCGCGGGTGTTCCTCCAGCACATCCGGAAACCGTCGTGATCCCCGGAGCAAATCGATCAAACTGCCTTCCACCGCTACGCGGTCTCGGTCTCGGCGAGGTCCCGGAGTCGTTCAGCGAGTCCGCCCACCTCACCTGACCTGCACTCACCGGGGGCGCTGGTCCTCGCGTTCGGCGAGCCGGCGGACCTGCTCGAGCCGCCGGTCCCACCCGTCCGCCACGGTTCCGAGGAGGTCCGAGATCTCGCGGATGCGGCCGGGATGTACTGCGTGGACCTGTCGTCGCCCGTCGGCCCTGGCGAGGACCATGTCAGCGTTCGTCAGGATCCGAAGATGCTTGGCGACGGCTTGGCGGCTGATCCCCAGGTCGCGTGCCACCGCACCGGCGTCGTCCGGTTGATCGGCCAACCGCACGATGATCTGCCTGCGGGTCCGATCGCCGAGCGCCGTGAAGACGTCGTCGGCGTCGGGAGCGAGAAGGCCGGCGAGAGCCGCAACCGGCCCGGCCGACCCCGCATCCTGGCGGGCTGACACTCCACTCACACCCGAGCCTCAGCCCGATCCCGTGCGAGCCCGAGTTCGATCTCCCAACCCTCGGAGTTCTCCTCGAACCGGCGGCGCCGGACGATCGCGTCGTCGTGGAGTCCCGCGAACCCCGTCTCGCGGACGGTCAGCAGGACACCTGTGCCGTCAGGCTCGACGGTGAACTCGACCGTGTTGGCGGCCAGGTCACCAGCACCGACGTCGCCAGCCTGCCCGCCCAGCCACTGGAAGACCGCGCGGTGCGGCGGATCAAGTGCCACGGTGCGGACGCTGAATTCGCCGTGGACGGGGTCGACCACCCGCGCGATGTCACCGTCGGTGGTGATCTCGCGCTCCGCCCAGGAACCGTCGTTGATGAACCACCCGGGCTCGGCGATGATCTCCCACACCGCGTGGGTGTCGGCATCGATGTGGATGCTGCGGCGGATCTCGTCCGGCACGTCGTCGATGGTCGTCTGTGCGTCTGGATCGGTCATGTCACGCACCTCCCGAGGACAACGATTGCATGCCGAAGGCGATACTGCAACCAGTTGGTTGCAGTATCCGTCGACCCGCGCACCCTCCAGACATGTACACAGCTTCGACACGTCCAAGAAACGCGTACACGAATCGCCGTTTCGTGTACACATTCACCGCCGACTACCGCTCCGTGGTCTCCGCCTCGGCGAAGTCCCAGAGGCGTTCGGCGAGCGCCGGGTCCGACGCCTCGGCGCTTCGACCGATGAGCGTCGGCATCCCGCGCAGGTGCCGCATCGCGTCCGGGCCGGTGTAGCTGCACGGCGGCAGTGGCCGGGTCGCGGCGTACATCGTGGTGAGCGCCGCCTGCGCCGCGGGCTGGGCGAACACCGAGCACACGCTTGTGATCACCCTGTCGAGCACGGCGTTGCCGGTGGCATTGGAGATACCCGTGGCAGCCCACCCCGGGTGCGTGAGCTGCACATCCACTCCGGCAGCGCCGGCCTCGGCCCGCCCGTCCCGCAGGCGCTGGTCCAGCGCGAGCCCCCACAGCATGTCCCCGAGCTTGGACTGGGCGTAGCTGCTCGCGGGGGTCCAACGGCGGCGGCGGAAGTACGGGTCGCCGAAGTCGAACGACGTCGCCTTGTGTGCATTCGAGCCCACGATCACCACCCGCCGCTGCACGAGCGGGAGCACGAGGTCGGTGAACAGGAACGGCCCCAGGACATTGACCCCGAGAAGCATCTCGAAGCCGTCAGCGGTCTCGCGGCGGCGCGGCGTGATGGCCCCGGCGTTGTTGACCAGGACGTCGATCCGCTCCGGTCCGAAATCCTCGCCGCGGCGGGGGTTGATGCGGCCGCCCACCTCGTCGTCGTCGCCCCCTGCGCCCACCAGTTCACCAGCCGCGCGCCGGACGCTCGCCAGTGACGCGAGGTCCAGCTCCACCACTCGCGAGGGGCCGGGCAGCGCGGCGGCGACCTCGCGGCCGCGCGCGGTGTCGCGGACGGCGATGATCACCCGGGCGCCGTGCCGGGACGCGGACCGCGCGCTCTCGAGGCCGACGCCGCTGGTCGCGCCGGTGATCAGCCAGGTCTGGCCGGACAGGTCTGGGATGTCGATGCTCTTGGCAGGCACGCGCCCACGATACGTAGCGCGGCGTGCCGATAGGCTCGTATCCGTGTGGTCCCGCCTGAACCGCCTCTTCGACGCCGAGGACCCGTGGATCCGTCCGCTGCCTGCCGGGTATCTCCGCGCCGACATCACACTCGCCCTGGTGATGTTCGCGTGCTCGGCGCTGGGCATCGAGGTCCTGCGGAGCATGGGCGTCCTCGACGCCGAGACAGCGCCGATCTGGGGCCAGTACCTCTCGATGGCCACAGCGGCGGCTGTCCTCGCGATCCGGCGGCGCTTCCCACTGACCACCGGAATCGCCGCGACACTACATCTGTTGATTCTGGGCAGCGTCATGCCGCTCGTCATGGGTCAGCTGTCCCATCAGGTGCTCTACTTCGTGGCGGTCTACTCGTCGGTCGCCTGGGCTAGGGACCGCCGTGCGCTGGTGGGGGTCGCGGCCGGTATCGCGGCGGCGCTGGGCGTGTGGATGGCCTGGTACCTGGCGCTGGGCTCGGGCATGCAGCAGATCCTCGACGCGGTCTCCGACACCGACCCGTCCGGCGGTGGCCTCTTCCCCGCCGTGCCGTCCTATCTCGTCTACACCGCCCTGATCAACGTCGTGTACTTCGGCGGCGCCGCCGCGCTTGGCATCAGCGCCTGGCGGTCAGCGCACCGCCAGTACGCGCTCCGGGAGCAGGCGCGGACCATCGAGCGCCAGGCCGAGGCCCTGCGTGATGCGGCGGTCACCGAGGAGCGGCTGCGTATCGCGCGCGAGCTCCATGACGTGGTGGCGCACCACATCGCGGCGATCGGGGTCCAGGCCGCCGCGGCGCGCCGGGTGATGGACCGCAACCCGGGGGCCGCCGCCGAGGCGCTCCGCACGATCGAGGGCTCGTCGCGGTCGGCGGTCGGCGAGATGCGGGCGCTGCTCGGCGCCCTGCGCTCGGAGGAGGCCGCCCCCGCCGCAACGGCGGACACCGGGTCGCGCACCGCCGGCCACGGCCTCGACGAGCTGGCCGCACTGGTGGCCTCCCACGACACCGCCGGCTTCGCGACCAGCTATGACGTCGCCGTCGACCCCGCCCATCCGATCGCCGAGGTCCCACCGCTGACCGGCTCGTCGCTGTACCGCACGGTGCAGGAGGCGCTGGCCAACGTCCGCCGGCACTCCACCGCGACCCGTGCGAGCGTGGTCCTGCGCACCGGCGAGCGCCCCGACCATACTCCCTACGTGGAGGTCGAGATCCTCGACGAGGGCCGGCCGCGCCCCGGCACCTCCGGCAGCGGCCTGGGCCTGCTCGGGATGCGCGAGCGCGTCCGCTCCCACCATGGTGAATGCCAGATCGGCCCCCGAGTGACCGGGGGTTACCGCGTGCGGGTCCGCCTGCCGTACGGCGCCGGCGACGAGGAGGAGCGATGACGACGACGACACCATTACCGCCACCTCCCCCTCCCGAGAACGACGGCAATGGCCCGGAGACCGACCAGGCCCGCCCCGGGGTATTGCGGGTGCTCGTGGTGGACGACCAGCCGCTGATGCGATCCGGGTTCTCGATGATGCTCAGCGCCGAGGACGACATCGAGGTGGTCGGCGACGCCGCCGACGGTGCGGCCGCGATCGAGGCGTGCCGGCGACTCCGACCCGACGTGGTGCTCATGGACGTGCAGATGCCCGGGATGGACGGCATCGAGGCGACCAACCGGATCGTGGACGAAGGCCTGTCCAGCGTGCTCATCCTCACGACCTTCGACCGCGACGACTACCTCTTCGACGCCCTCCGCGCCGGCGCCGGCGGCTTCCTGCTCAAGAACTCCGACCCCGACGACCTCGTGGACGGCATCCGGGCCGTCGCCCACGGGCACGCCCTGCTCGCACCCGAGGTGACCCGCCGAGTGATCGAGAAGATGACCACTCCGCCGGACGCCGCCGAACGTGGGGCCGTGACGAACGGAGCCGGAAGTGCAGGGCCGGCCGGCGCAGCCGGGAGTGGCGGTGGGACGGATGACGTCGTCGTCGGATCTTCTTCCCCCGCCGGAGGCGGCGGCACCTCCCCCGCCCTCGACGCGCTGACCGCGCGCGAACGCGAGGTCCTGCGCCACGTCGCGCGGGGGCTGTCCAACGCGGAGATCGCCGCCGAACTCGTGGTGGGCGAGGCGACCGTCAAGTCCCACGTCTCGGCGTGCCTGTCCAAGCTGCACCTTCGCGACCGTGTGCAGGCCGTGGTCCTGGCGTACGAGGCCGGACTCGTCCGGCCCGGCGACTAGTGACGCGTATAGTTAGTTCCTAAATGCTTGCGTGCTAGGGCAAATGGGTCATGCCAAATAGCCCCGCTCCGGGTTTGATTCTTCGTGATGGGGACCGCGAGGAATTGGAGTCGTGGATGCGGTCCACCTCGCTCCAGTCGGGGTTGGTGGTGCGGGGGCAGATTATCCGACTCACGGCGCAGGGTGAGGCGAACTCTCGGATCGCCGACCTGGAGCGCATGACGCCGACGACGTTGTGGAAGTGGTTTCGTCTGGGCTAAAACTCCCGAACAGATCCTCGCGAAAAGCGAACCTACTTCAGAAACGTGACACTAGAGCCGTCGACTCGGTTAGCGAGATTGGTACAGGCCATGGAGTGCCGAGGAGTTGGTGCTGTCGCGGTCTGGGGAGCATCTGCTAGACATAGGTCAGAGGGCCGCCGGGGGCGGCCGAAATACACGGGGGTATCTTGAGCTACGACACACGAACCATGCACGACAATGAACTGACCTTCTATGCCGAGCGCCAGGAAGACCAATTCTTCGACAGAAAAAGTTCGGCTATTAAGCCAGCAAAGCTGTCACAGAGCTTTTCGTCTTTCGCGAATGCCGACGGAGGCGAAGTATTTGTCGGGATGGAGGACGACGGATCCTTCGTGGGCCTGGCAACAATCGAGGACTTGAACCCAATCCTGCAAGTAGCTGCCGAGACAATGTCGCAGAGTTACTTTCGCGTGGATTTCGTTAGACCAGCAAGTGATTCAGGGTTTGGACTGCTCTTCACCATTGAGCGGCACCCGATGCTAGTGAGGTCTGCGGCGGGGGAGACATACCAGCGCCATGGCGCACAGAACAGACGTCTTGTTGAAGAAGCTCTCGACGCCCTTAAGCGGTCCAAGGGGGAAGTTCGCTACGAGTTAACAAGCACCGCTGCTCCCGTCGAGGAGCTTGCCAACTCAACGATCATGATCGACTTCATGATTAACGGCAGAGCATTCGCTGAACCAAGCGAGTTTCTATACAAACAACTGCTGATTAAGGATGAAAAAAGCACAATCGCGGGTACTCTGCTCTTTTCCGACTTGCCTCAAGCACATTTAGCGAACTCGGCGGTCAAGATCTACCGCTACAAGACGGCAGGACTGGAACATCGGGACCACCTGGCTGGTCCGCCAGAAACAATCGAAGGTCCGCTTACAGTTCTAATTGAGCAGACGAAGCAGGCGGTGATTCGGATCGTTACTGCCATCCCCAGCTTGGAAGTCGGCGGTTTCGAGCACAAGGAGTACCCAACAACGACTCTCCATGAAATTCTGACGAACGCCTTTCTGCATCGCGACTACGGCATTTCGGACTATGTTCATGTGCGGATATTCGACAATCGGCTCGAGATCGATAGTCCAGGCCGACTGCATGGACACGTAACCGTGCAAAATATTCTGAGTGAGCGCTCTGCCCGCAATCCTCAGATTCAACGCGTGATCAATAAGTTTCCCGACGCCCCGAACCAGGACATTGGCGAAGGCCTGAACTCTGCGTTCGAGGCCATGGAGAGCCTGCTACTGCGTCCTCCGGTGATCGAAGAATTATCGGATCGCGTGAGAGTGACCATTAGTCACGAGGCATTGGCAAGTCCGCAGAAGGCAATTGTCGACGCTGCGATCAAGGCAGGTTCAATTAACAACTCAGAGGCCCAATCCGTCACCAAAATCCAGCAGGAACGATCAATCCGTCGTTACTTCGAGGAACTTGTAGACTCTGGCCAGCTCATAAGGCGCGGATCTGGACGCGGAACCCGCTACTACCCAACGCAGGAAGCACAAGGGCAAAGCGAATCGACGGAAAACTAGTGTCACGTTTCTGAAGTAGGTTCGCTTTTCGCGAGGATCTGTTCGGGAGTTTTAGCCCAGACGAATGGGGGGTTTTCGGTCGTTCCAGCCCGTTATGAACTGGCGGATCTTCGCGTTGAGGTCCTTGACGGATGTAAAGACTCCGCGGCGGGTAGCCTGTCGGGCGATGATCTCGAACCGGACTTCTACGAGGTTGAGCCAAGACCTGGACGTCGGGGTGAAGTGTGCGTGGAACCCGGGGATGCTTTTGCCGATCTTCAGATGCTCGGCCAAAAGCCGGGGGGTCCAGTGCGTCTCCCCGAACTTCTTCGGCGGGGGAGTTAACGTCGCGGCGATGATCGTCTAGTCATCGATCCGCTTCGCCCGGCCAGATCGCGACTCGTCGAACAGTCCCGCGATCCCATCCGCCTCATAACTGCCTCACCACTTCCACAACGTCGTCGGCGTCATGCGCTCCAGGTCGGCGATCCGAGAGTTCGCCTCCACAACTGAGGGCTGCTGCGCATCGATGCCTAGCGCGCCCGTGAACCGCGAAGACCGCAAGTCTACTCGAACTCGTCACCCACCTCGCCACCGGCATCGCCGTCCATTCCGGCTTCGAGTGCCGCGAACTTTGCGGTCATGGTGGGGTTGCCACGGGTGAGCTTCTTGATGGACATCTTGCTCGCCTTGTCGTTGGCCAGCCGCAGGTTGTTCTCGGAGCCCAGCAGTTCCTCCTTCACCTTCTGTAGACGGGCGATCGCCTTGTCGATCTCGTCGATTGCGCTGTGGAACTTCCTGCTGGCGAGGTCGTAATTCCTGCCGAACTGCGACTTGAAGGTTTCGAGCTGCTCCTCGAAGTCGGTGATGTCCACGTTCTGCGCCTTGGCGAGTTCGAGCTGCGACTTGTACTCGAGAGCACTGAGTCCGGCATTGCGCAGAAGCGTGATGATGGGGAGGAAGAACTGTGGCCGGACCACGAACATCTTCGGATACCGGTAGGACACGTCCACGATGCCGTGATTGTAGAGCTCACTCTCCGGTTCAAGCATGGTCACCAACACGGCGTATTCGCAGTTCTTGTCGTTGCGGTCCTTGTCGAGCTTCTTGAAGAAGTCCTCGTTCTTCTGTTTGGTGGCAGTGGTGTCTGCCTCGTTCTTCATCTCGAACATGATGGACACCACCTCGGTCCCGTTCGGATCGTTCTCCCGGAACACATAGTCACCCTTGGTCCCAGTGCTCGTGTCGTTGTCCTTCTCGAAGTAGGCGTGGGGAAAGGCAACGGACCGCATACGGTTGAACTCCGTCTCGCAATGCAGTTCCAGGGTCTCGCCGAGCATCTTGGTGGACAATCGGGCCTTGAGGTCCTTCAACCGCTCGATCGTGTCGTCTCGGTCCTTCAGTTGCGTCTCGTAGAGGTCTCTGAGGGACTTCTCGCCGAGCTCCTTCTCCAGGGTTGCCCGTTCCAGGTTGTATCTGATGGAGTCGCGATCCTTCTCCACCAGCGCCACAGCCTCGGTCACAGCCAACTTCTTAGCTGTGCCTTCAGCGTCGAGTTTGGCCTTGAGGTCGCGAATCTCAGATTCCTTGGCTGACACTGCCTCCTGCAGCGCGCCGGCGGCATGAGCTTCGGCCAGGTCCAGCTGTGCCTTCTTGTCCGCTGCGGCCTGCTCGAGCCGTACTGCCAGGGCGTCGCGTTCCTTCTCGACCTCCGCGAGGGCTCCGGTCACGGCGAGCTGGCGGCTGATCTCCTCGGACTTCAGTGTGGCCTGTAAGTCGGCGATCTCAGCGTCTTTCGCCGCTGCGGACTTCTGCATCTCCCCGGCAGCGCGGGCTTCGGCCAGCTCGACGGCCTTGTCTTTTTCCGCCGCCGCCAGCGCCAGACGTTCGTGGAGTTCGTGGTCGAACTCGGCAGTGCGAACCTGGCGGACGATCTCGGCGTAGCTCGCCTCGTCCACGGTGAATGACTTGGAGCAGTGGGGGCACTTGATCTCGTGCATGGCGTGACTCCTTGGCTGAAGGTCGGGTCTGTGATCCGTTTCCCCTGCCAGCATGTCTGCCACCTACGACACGGTGGGCTGGCACGGAGGCCCGGCCCCGGATATCGCCGCCGTACACGCCCACCCCGCGCGGCAATCTCGTCGCGGGCGGGCGGACGGTCTCGTCGTCGTCAAGTATCTCTCCTCCTCAAGGAGGAGACGAGTACCGCTGCCCTGCGCCGATTTCCCCCTCACGGCTGATCCGCTTCGCCGCGCCGCGCCATAACGTCATGGGTGTCATCAGGACAATCGACCGGCGGCCTCAGAAGGGACGGCGGGTCAGGGAAGGACACCATGCTCCGCATCGACGGACTGACCAGACGCTTCGGCGACACCGTCGCCGTGAACGACGTCGAATTCATGGTTCCACGTGGAACCATGACCGGCTTCGTGGGCGGCAACGGCGCCGGCAAGACCACCACCATGCGCATGATCATGGGCGTCCTGCAGCCCACCGCCGGTAGCGTGCTGTGGAACGGCCACGAGGCCACCGTCGCCGACCGCCGCACGTTCGGCTACATGCCCGAGGAGCGTGGGCTCTATCCCAAGCAGGCGATCCTCGACCAGCTGGTCTACCTGGGCCGGCTCCAAGGCCGTTCCGCCGCCGACGCCCGCCGCACCGCCACCGACCTGCTCGACCGGTTCGGGCTGGGCGAGCGGCTGAACGACAAGCTCGAGTCGCTCTCGCTGGGCAACCAGCAGCGCGTGCAGATCGCCGCCGCCGTGATCGGCGGGCCGGAGCTGCTCGTGCTCGACGAGCCGTTCTCCGGACTCGACCCGGTGGCCGTGGACTCGATGGTCGACCTGCTGCGCGAGCACACCACCCGCGGTGTGCCGGTGCTGTTCTCCTCCCACCAACTCGACCTCGTCGAGCGGCTCTGTGACCAGCTCGTGGTGCTCTCGCGCGGCCGCGTCGTCGCCCAGGGCACCGTTGAGGATCTCCGGCGACGCGGGCGCGTCCTGCACCGCCTGGTGGTGGGCGGCGACGCCGGCTGGGTGCGCGATCTGCCCGGCGTCCACGTGGTGGACGTCGACGGCCCCACCGCCCTGCTCGACTTCAGCGGCGGCGGCAGCCCCGCCGGCACCGACGCCGTCCTGCGCGAGGCGATGGCCCGCGGCAGCGTCCGCGAGTTCGCCGAGGTCGTCCCCACCCTGTCCGATATCTACCGCGAGGTGACGGTATGACCACCACCGACCAGTTCCCTTTCCCGTCCGATACGGCCACCGACAGCGGCGCCGGGGCTGGCCCTGGCACCGGCGCTGCGGCCCCCGAGACGCAGTCCGCGTGGCGGATCGTCGCCGGCCGCGAGATCATGGTCAAGCTGCGGGACAAGAACTTCATCATCTCCACGCTGACCACGCTCGCGATCATGGTGGTCGCGTTCGCGGTGTCGTTCTTCGTCGGTGGCCAGACCGAGTCGAAGACCCTCGCGGTGGCCTCCCCCGAGGCGGTGGCGGTCGCCGAGCAGGCGACCGCCGACGAGGGCGCTGCGATGTCCGGGCCGTTCGCCCCGGGGGACCTCGAGGTCACCATCAGCGAATACCCGGACGTCGCCGCGGCCGAACAGGCCGTGAGCGACGGTGACGCCGACGCCGCCCTGATCGGTGCGCCCGGTGAGTGGACCCTCGTCGGCACCGACTCCGTCGACAGCTCGCTGGCCGGGTTGATCGGCGCCACCGTGGCCGCCGACGCCCTGGAGACCAACGCGGCCGCTGCCGGCACCACGGTCGGCGACCTCACCGCAGGTTCCGAGGTGGGCGAACGACTCCTCGACCCCGACGGCGCCGCCGACGAGGGCGTGCAGTTCATCGCCGGATTCGTCTTCGTGTTCCTGTTCTACCTGGCCGCGATCCTGTTCGGCTACGCGATCGCCAACAGCGTGGTGGAGGAGAAGCAGTCGCGGATCGTGGAGATCCTCGCCGCCGCCATCCCGCTGCGGCAGCTGCTGGTGGGCAAGGTCGTGGGCGCCACTGTGCTCGCGATGGGCCAGATGGTGCTGTTCGTGGGCATCGGCCTGATCGGCCTGTCCTTCACCGAGTACACCGCGCTGCTGCCGGCGATGGCCGGGGCCGCCGCCTGGTACCTGGCCCTGTTCGTTATCGGGTTCGTGGCGCTGGCCTGCCTGTTCGCCGTGGCCGGGGCGCTGGCCACCCGCGCCGAGGACGTGCAGTCCACCTCCTCCCCCGTGCTGACGCTCATCATGATCGCCACCTTCGGCGGGCTGTTCGTCTCCGGCACCTGGCAGATCGTTGCCTCGTACATCCCGATCATGTCGACCGTCACCATGCCGATCCGGCTCATCGAGGGCACCGCAGCATGGTGGGAGCCGATCGTCGCGATGATCGTCTCGCTGGTGGCCGCCGCCCTGGTGATCGGCGTGGCCGAGCGGATCTACCGCCGCTCGATCATGCAGACCGGGCGCAAGCTCACGTACCGCGAGGCGCTCAAGCTGAGCGAGTGAGTGCGCCCGCCCGGGTGCACACATGTACCGGCCGTCGGTGGATCTTCCGCCGGCGGTCGGACCATGTTCGAGGCGATCAGGGATGCACCGCCCGGGACTCGCTCGACCGGCCGGCGTCGAGGTGGGCCACGTCGCTGAGGCGTAAAGGCGCGAACGGGCCCTCGGAGTGCGCCGAGAGCACCCGAGTGGTGAAGCAGGCGTGGTCGCCACCGTCGTCGAGCATCGCGATTCTCTCGACCACCATCCGGTTGGGGCAGTCCCTGAGCAGCGGCAGTCCGTGCTCGTCGGTGTCCGTACCGCGCTCGTTGACACCGCGACCCGCGAACTTGTCGGTCGTCTCCCCCGTCCGGGTGCCAAACCATTCGGCGACCGCGAGATCGGCTTCAGTGAGGAAATGGACTGCAAAGTGCGTGGCACGCAGCCCGGTCCGGTAGGTGTGATTGGCCTTGGACAGCCACAGGCAATAGTGCTCGGCTGAGATGCTCGACTGGGCATGGAAACCGACGAGACATCCCGCCGGCTCGTTCTCCGCCACGGTCGTCACCACGATCATCGCCGGATCCGCTGACGCCATCAGCCGGCCGAAGGCGTCCGTGCTCATCGGTCTGACCTCTCGCCAGCCGCCGTCTGGTCTGCCGCAGCCTCGTACCGGAGGAAGATCGTGCCGTCCTCGGCCATGACGCCCTTCAGGTCGAACCTGGCGATGCCAGTTCCGGGAGGTGTCACGGACACGGGCAACGGGTCGCCGCCCATCATCGGGGAGATGGACAGCAGCAGCTCATCGAGCCTGTCGGCCGCGACGAGTTCGCCCAGCCAGGTGGGACCGCCCTCGCAGAGCACCACGCCGTGCCCGCGGTCGGAGAGCGCGCGCATTGCCTGCTCCGGCTCCACACGCTCGTCGCCGGCCAAGATGACCTCGGCGAACTCCTCGACCTCAGCGGGGCGCCCCGGATCCGCCCCCGCACAGGTGATGACCACCGTCGGGGCGTGCTCGGGAGCATCGGCGAACACGCTGGCGGCCCCGTCCAGATTCAGGCTCCTGCTGACCACGGCGACCGGCGGAGTGGCCGGCTTTCCGAGCTCTTGCCTCCGTGCCTGCGCGTCCTCGGACAGCCGCACCGGCCCGTATCCTTCGCGCCGGACCGTCTCGGCTCCGACCAGAACGACGTCGGCGATCTGCCGCATGCTGCGGAACAACGCCTGGTCTGGGCGGGTGGACAGCGCGCCCACCCGGCCGCCGACCGCGGCCGTTCCATCCAACCCCGCGACCATGTGCCCGGCGACCCAGCATTCGTGCCGGGGCGAGGACCGATCCACCTCCAGGTACGGGGCCAGCGGGTCGGGGACATCTGCGCCGATCTCGAGAACGTGCATGGCGGCGATCCTAGGCACCGTCCACAGCGCCGGACACCGGTCGATTCCGGGCCGGACGCCAGAAGGCTGTGAGCGGAATTAACGACGGACTACACTCCGCTTATGAACTTCCTCACATTCTGCCGCGCCCGGCGGCTGCTCGGTTCTTCTGCGGCTGCCGTCGTCGTCGTCGCCTCTCTCACCGCCCCGTCGGCGGCCGCGCCGACGGCCTCGCCCAACCCCGCGCCCACCTGGTCCGGCATGGACACCCGCCAGTGGACCGCGCCGATCCCCGCGCCCGGCGGCGTGGCCGCCACCATGCCGCTCGACCCCGCGCTCTCGCTGCCACAGGCCGGACGCGCGGTGCGACAGGTCTACGGCACCATCGACCAGCACGGACAGCCCGCCGTCTCCACCTCCGCGGTGTTCCTCCCGCACGGCGAGGCACCGGACGGCGGCTGGCCCGTCGTGGCGTGGGCCCACGGCACCACCGGCCTCGGCGACGACTGCGCGCCCTCGACCCAGCCGCGCTCCGACCGCGACGCCGAATACCTCGGCCACTGGCTCGACCAGGGTTACGCCGTGGTGGCTTCCGACTACGTGGGCCTGGGCACGCCGGGCCTGCTCAGTTACCTCAACGGGCCGGCCACCGGGCAGGCGATCGTCGACTCCGTGATCGCCGCGCGAAGCTCCGACCTCCCGCTCTCGCCGACGTGGGCACTGGTCGGGCAGTCGCAGGGCGCCGGCGCCGCGCTCAACACCGCGGTGCGCGCGACAGAGCTCGGCGCACCCGCCGGCCTGGACTACCGCGGCGTCGTGGCCACCGGCGCGCCGGCCAACATCGAGCACATCTTCCAGTGGGGTGGGCCCGGGTTCCCGCCGGTCAACCTACCGACCGGGCTCAACCTGTACGCCTTCTACATCCTCGCCGGGTTCCGCGACCAACACCCCGAGCTGGACATCAACTCGCTACTCACCCCGGCGGGCCGAGACATGGTCGACTCCGCCGAAACCCTCTGCTACGCCGCGATGCGCGACAAGGTCGGCGCCTTCCAGATCTCGCAGGCGCTCCAGCGCCCGCTCAAGGACATCCCCGACGTGTTCGGCAAGCTGCAGCGCTACATGGGCACCCCGGCCGTCGGCTATGACCGGCCCGTGTTCCTCGGCCAGGGTCTGCTCGATCTCGACGTCCCGGCGCCCTCGGCCCTGTCGCTCGCAGCCGAGATGACGCTGAACCACCAGCCGCTCGAACTGCGCGTCTACCCCGACCAGGACCACAGCGGCACCGTCTACGCCGCGACGCCCGACGCCACCGCGTTCCTCGCGCGCGCCATGGGCTGACCTTCCCCGTCATCCGGGAGATGAACAGCAGCGGCGCGGTCCGAAACAGACGTCCAATTGGGCCCGGACGCACCGCTGCGGGTAGACGCACGGCTGACATGTCACGGGTGTGAGGCGAATCATAATTGTTACGTACTTGTCACCTGAGGATTTTCTAGTAATGTCCACGACATCGCCGCGCGGGGATGTTTCAGGGACTCCCCGCGCGGCTGACTTCATTTCGGAACCTTTTCTCAGGTCCGGTCCGGCCCCGGGTCGCCGTCCGGCTCAGGACATCCGGCAGTCGCCTAGAACGTGTTCTAGTACCCTGGGCGTATGAGCGCCCTCGACTTCGAGTCCACCAGCAAGACCATCACCGCCGGCCGCTTCGAGCTGCACTACCACGAGGCGGGCGAGAACAGCGTCGCCGAGCCCGAGAGCTCGGTGCCCGTCCTGTTCCTCCACGGGTCCGGCCCCGGCGTCACTGCCTGGTCGAACTTCGCCGGCAACTTCCCGGTCTTCGCCGAGCGTTTCCACACCATCCTGCTGGACATGCCAGGCTTCGGGAAGAGCGGCGACCTGGAGTGGGAGAAGGCGTACCCGAAGATCGCGGCAGAGGCCGTCGACGCGTTCTGCGAGGCCAAGGGCATCGAGAAGGTCGACATCGTGGGCAACTCGATGGGCGGCAACGTCGCCTGCGAGGCCGCGCTCGCCTACCCGGACCGCGTCCGCAAGATGGCGCTCATGGGGCCCGGCGGACTCGCCGCGCCGCTGTTCACCCCGGAGCCCAGCGAGGGCTCGCGTCGTCTATTCGAGTTCCTCGCCGAGCCGACCGACGAGAAGATGGCCGCTTGGGTCGACACGATGGTCGGCAACAAGAAGGTCGTCTCCGACGAACTCATCCGCGCCCGTACCGAGGCCGCCACCGCACCCGGCGCCGTGGAGCGCATGTACTCGATCTTCGGCTCGATCCTCAAGCCCGAGAACGCCTACACCCCGCTGTACGCGCGCGCCTCGCAGATCCGCCAGGAGACCCTGCTCATCTGGGGCCGCGATGACCGCATGCTCCCCTACGAGCAGGCCCATTTCGCATTCCGCCAGCTGCCCAAGGCCGAGCTGCACTCCTTCTCCCGCTGTGGCCACTGGGCCATGATCGAGCAGAAGGACAAGTTCGAGCGTCTGGTGATCGACTTCTTCACGCACTGAGCCAGCGTTACGCGGGCGTACCGCCACGCCCTCTCCCGGGATCCACTACTCCCTGTCCTTATCCGCTACGCGCACGCGGCCAGCTGATCGAGACAGGGAGTAGCGGATTGATCGTCGGGCGCCGGGGCCGCCGGACGGCGAGCGGTTAGCCTGGGGCGATGAGCGACTCGCAGCAGCCCGGCCAGCCCGAGCAGCCTCGGCACCCCGATCAGCCCGGAACCGCCCAGCCGGGGTCCGATCAACCCGCCGCGGACCAGCCCGCCGACGCGGGGTCGTCGATCGATCCGCAGACCGGCGAGGACCTCTCCTGGAAGCAGACCCCGTTGGCGCTGGTCCTGCTCGACCGCCCGGCGCCCGACCACCGCGAGGTGGGTGAGTTGCTCGCGGAGATCTTCGAGGGCGCCTACGAGGTCGAGACCGGCACCGACGACGACCCGGCCACCGCGGTCCACGTTGAGGACGCCACCGTGATCGTCTCCACGGTCAATTCGCCCGTCCCCGACGGCGAGGCCTCCCGCTACACCGCCGACCTGGCGATGTGGAACGGGCAGGAGGCCGTGGTGGACACGCACCGTTCGCAGCTCGTGGTGGCGGCGTTCCGGTGGGGACCACCGGGCGACGACGGCGAGCCCACCGCTCCCGAGTACATGGACCCACGCTTGGAGACACTGCGCTGTGAGTTGGCGGTCGCGAACGTCGCCGCAGCACTGACCGCGCTGCCGGGCTCGGTGGCCGTGACCGTGGGCGGCGCGGCGACGACCCTGCCCGCCGGCCCCTACCGCGAGCTCGTGACCGCGAACCCCGTCCCCGCCCCGGCGCTCGTCGGGATCCGCGCAGGAATGCAGTCCGAGTCCACGTCGTGCGCGTACACGACGGGCCTGGGCAGGTTCGGGCGGATGGATCTCGAGCGGCTGGACGTGGCCGCTCCCCCGGCGGCGGTCTACGGCCAGATGTGCGACATCGTGGCGTTCGCGCTAGCCAGCGGCACGATCTTCCTACCCGGTCAGGCCCTCGAGGTGGGCGGACCCGAGCCGCTGGTCGCCACGGCTGCGGTCTCGCCGTTCACAGGCCAGGAGGCCCTGCGGTTGGGTCCCGGCGCGCCGACCGAGTAGGCGGGACGACCAGGCCTGTCGAGCAGGCCTATCGAGCAGGCCGGCCCGCGCGAGCCCGTGGGTTGGAGCCGCCTAGGCCCCTACGGGCGGCAATTCCCGGTGCGCTCCACCACCAACTGGGTGGTGGCGGCCAGCTGAAAGGGCCGCACGACCGGTTCGATCCGGCTCGTCAGTCGCTCCTTCTTGAGCTTGGCGATCACGCTGCGCACCAGCTCCGGCAGCGGGTTGCCGGCGTGGTCGACCAACGGGTAGATCCGGACCTCCGGGGCCACACGCGCCATCTCGACGATCGCCGCCACGTGGTCGGCCGTGTCGAGTCTGTCCGCGTAGGTGAACAGCAGATGCGAGCAGAGCACCAGGTCGGCGGAGTCATCGGCCAGCGGCAGCCCTGGGAGCGCGCCGGCGATGTAGCGCTCGGGGGCGACGGCCATGTGGTCGAGCATCTGCTCGGCGGCCCTGCGCCGGATCTCCTCGTGGCCCGCCAACCCGCCGCGGACGTCCCAGTCGTACTGGACCTCCCGGCGCTGCAGGTGCGACACCGCACGGTCCACGTCCTCATGGATCCGGGCGCGCAGTTCGTCCGCCCCGCGCGCGTACTGCGGGTCCACCGCGACCGCGTCGCCGCCGGCCGCGCAGATCTCCGCCACCGCGCTGGCGGCGCCGCCGGGGCAGTCCACGATCCGTCGCCGCAGATCGGCCTCGTCCAAGCCGAACATGTCCACGTACTCGCCCAGCGAACGGGCGCTGACGAGGACGTCCGCGTCGCGAAGCGTCGGCGGGTGGATGGTACGGGGACTTGCGGTCACCTGAGATCTCTCCTGGAGTTGGGCGGCCCGACTGTTGTCGTGGCCACAGGTCGCGACGAGATGGACCCGGGTTCCGGCGCGGGCCGGCCCTCCTGGAGTGAATGCGCGGCCCACCCGTCCCCCGGCGGGCCCGTCGCAGTGCTCGTTGCTACGCCGAGGCGCAGCGGGCGGCGCGGGTCCACACGGGCTCGCGTCGCCAACACATCAGTACGTTTTTCGGCACGGAACAACCGTAGCAGTGAGCTACGACACCGGCCACCGTCAAGTTAACGGCATCCCCTGACGCACCGAGCGACCGACCTCCTACCCCACTGCCGTGGCGAGCCCCTCGAGCTCCGCGTGACGTCCGGCGTCAACAGTGCGCGCCACCTCGAGCATGTCGATCACCACGAACCCGTCCGCCAGAAGTGCAGCGTCCGAGTCAGCCGCGGGCTCGACCTCAGACCGGGCGGGAACGATCACCCACTGCCCGGGCCCGGTCTCACGGAATCCGAACGCGGCCGCCGATGCCTCGGCCGCGGGGGCCACCCGGACCTCTGGGGCCGTCGTGTCGCCCTTCAGCAACGGGTAGTTGATGTTGAGGACTTCGCCACTGCGGATGTCCACCTCACCGGTGGCCAGCAGATCCACCAGGAATTCGGCGGTCTGCTCATATGCGGCGCTCTTCTCGTCCCCGTGCGCGGTGGCGGTGCTGATCGCGATGGCGGGGATGTCATACATCCCGCTGGCGACCACCGCGGCACCGATGGTCCCAGAGAAATTCTGATCGAACCCGGTGTTCGACCCCACGTTGGTGCCGGAGATCACGAGGTCCGGGGCCTGCTCCGCGAGCACCTCGTCGAGCCCGTAGACCACGCTTGTCGCGGGAGTGCCGGACACCGTGTAGACGCCGACTTCGGGCTCGGCAACGTCCAGGTCCCCACTGAAGTCGACTGCGGAGGAGACCCCGCTGTAGTTGCTGTCCGGAGCCACCACCGTGACCGTGTGACCGGCCTCGACGAGCGCCCGGCGGGTGGCCACGATTCCGTCCGCGCCCCACCCGTCATCGTTAGTCAGCAGGATCCGAAGCGGTCGCGCCTCGATTATGCGCGACGCCTCGGTCGACTCCTGCGTCACGCCCTTGTCGGCCGCGACCGAGTCAGCCGCCCCGGCCGTGTCGCCTCCGACCGCGCAGCCGGACAGCAGGACCGCCCCGACGCACGCCGCCATCAGACCCTTGCCCACACTTCTCATCCCACTACCTCTCGCCGGTCGGCGACGTCTTTAAGTCACCGGTTTAGACATGTGTCAACAGTGAATCACCGGCGAGGAGCCGCGGAGCGCGGATCCGCGGAACCGGCCCACAACGGGCAGACGCGGACGGACTCGGGCAGGCAGAGTGAGGAGAACACACACACTTCGGGCCGCTCAGGGCAGGTTGTGGTGGTACGCCTGCTCCTGCGTCAGTGAGGCGATGCGCCAGCCCTCGGCCGTGCGGACGAAGCCCAGCACGTACCAGAGGCCGTAGAAGAACACCTTCTGGTCCTTCTCCGTGGTGGGCTTCAGCGCCATGGGGTTGAAACACATGCACCGGCCGGAGGCGGAGTCCCCGTCCAGCTCCACGGCCAGGTTGCCCATGAGGTGCTGCGTCGCGGCGAAGATCGGCAACATCTCGGCCAGCCAGGCGCGGATCGCCGGGTAGACGTCGTCGGGCCCGCCGGACGCCACGAAGCTCACCCGCGCGTCCGGCGTGAACACGCGGTCCAGCCCGTCGAAGTCCCGCGAGTCGATGCAGGTCGCGTAGCGGGTCATGAGGTCCTGCAGGTCCCAGCGGTCGGAAAGCTCGACCAGTGTTCGGCTCATACGCCCTACGCTAACGTGGCCTGCATGGACTACGAGGTGGAAGCCCGCGCCCACGCGGCGATCGAGCAGCTCAAGTACCGCTACTGGCGGGCCTGTGACGGCAAGGATCCCGAGGGCTTCCGCGAGTGCTTCGTGGCCTCCGGCGGCGTGCTGGACTTCGGCCCCCTCGGACGGACCGACCCGGACACCATGGTCGGGATCTTCAAGAAGATCGCCCTGTCCACCGCGGCGGACGGCGGCCCCCGGATCCTCGACATGCACCACGGCTTCATGCCCTCGATCGATGTAGAGGCACCCGCGGACGGCGGAGAGCCGACCCGCGCCACCGGGACCTGGACCCTGCAGTTCCGACAGGTCGACCGCGACAAGGGCACCGAGACCCAGTCCACCGGCGAGTACTCGGACGTCTACGTGGTCGAGGGCGGCCGCTGGGTCATGGCCGAGTGTCTGTTCACGCCGGGCTGGTCCGTCACACGCGAACTCACCGGGGCCACCGTGACCTACCCCGAGGTCGACACGGTCCCGGGAGCCGCCACCGCCGGAGCCGACTCGTGACCGCCCGGGTCGCGCTGGTCACCGGCGGCAGCCGCGGCGTCGGCAAGGGCGTGGCCACCGCGCTCGCCGCCGCCGGCTGGACCGTCTACGTCACCGGGCGCTCCGCCGAGCGCCTGCAGCCGACCGTCGACACCGCCTCAGGCGCCCCCGGCGAGATCCGGGCCCTGGAATGCGACCACGGGCGGGACGAGGAGATCGTCGTCGTCGTCGAGAAGATCGTCGCCGACACCGGCCGCCTGGACCTCCTGGTCAACAACGTCTGGACCAACCCCAAGGGCTTCATGGGGTTCGACGGGAAGTTCTGGGAGCGGCCCACCGGCGACTGGGACGCGCTCATGGGCATCGGCCTGCGCGCCCACTACGTCGCCTCCTGCGAGGCCGCCAAGGTGATGGTGCCGCAGGGCTCGGGCCTGATCGTCAACATCTCCTCGTTCGGCTCGCGCGCGCCGTTCCACACCGTCCTCTACGGCATGAGCAAGACCGCCCTGGACAAGATGGCCTCCGACATGGCGCACGATCTGGCCGGTACGGGAGTCTCCACGCTCTCGCTGTGGCTCGGCCTCATCCGCACAGAGCTCATCCTGTCGCTGGGGATGGACGACTTCAACGGCTTCCCGCTCGACCGCGCGGAGGACCCAACATTCGTCGGTCGCGTCATCGCCGCCCTCGCCGAGGACCCCGAGCTCGCGTCGATGAGCGGGGCCACGGTCGTCACCGCCGAGTACGGGCGCAAGCACGGGATCAGGAACGACGACGACGCCGTGCCCCTCTCCCACCGGGGAGCCTTCGGCGGCGGCCCGCTGTTCCCGCCGGTCACCGACGAGCAGTTGGGTCTCGAGACCGTCGACGAGGTCGCCGCGGCGGGCGGCCACAACGGGTTCGCCGGAGAGTAGCCATGGGCGCCAAGGAATTCGACGAGGTGGAGGATCCGCTCGAACGGCTGGAGCGGAACGAGCGGCAGGGCACCCTGGCCTTCCGCTTCTTTTTGGTGTCGACGGTCGTGGTGGTGGCGGTGGCGGCGCTGGTCATCACGCTCGTCGGCGGGATCCAGGACGAGTGCGGCGGCGCCGACGGGCTGTGTCTGACGGCGGGCCGCATCGAGGTGGTGGTGATCCCCACGCTGCTGTCGCTGCTGCTGTCGGTGTTCTCGGCGTGGAAGACCTACCAGACGTGGTCGCGGCACATCCGCTGGCGGCCGTGGCTGTTCGCGACCTACGCCATGTGGATGCTCACGACCGCGTGCCTGCTGCTCACCTCGTCGGTGGCGTTCGTCGAGATCGGCTGACGGGCGCCTCGCCAGCGTATCCGGCCCCAGTTGCGCTGCCGCTGTGCTCTGCGCTGGCGAAATGGTCCGATCTCCCAGCGCAACCTGCCTTCTGGCGTGCACTCGGCCAGCGCAAGACAGAGAGGCAGCGTATCCGCCGTTGGATGCGCTGCCTCTCTGCCCGGCGGGCGCCAGCCAGCGCCGGCCCGCGTGAGCGTAGGCCCGCGTTGTCGAGATCAGGGGACGATGTTGACCATCTTCCCGGGCACCACGATGACCTTCTTCGGCGCCGCGCCACCGAGGTTCTCCTGCACCTTCGCGTCGGCCAGCGCGGCGGACTCGACGTCGGCCGGCGAGGCGTCCGCGGGGACGGTGATGCGCGAGCGCACCTTGCCCTTGATCTGCACCGGGTACTCCACCGAGTCCTCGACCAGGTAGAACTCGTCGTGCTCGGGGAAGGGGCCGTGCGCCAGGGAACCGGTGTGGCCGAGCCGCGACCAGAGTTCCTCGGCCAGGTGCGGGGCGACGGGCGCGGCCATCAGCACGAGCGGCTCCACCACGGAGCGCGGAGCG
Source organism: Dietzia sp. NPDC055340 (assembly GCF_053645335.1). Taxonomy (NCBI): domain Bacteria; kingdom Bacillati; phylum Actinomycetota; class Actinomycetes; order Mycobacteriales; family Dietziaceae; genus Dietzia; species Dietzia sp. NPDC055340. Next base: position 96,311 of record NZ_JBSHML010000009.1, read on the forward strand.
CCCGGGCCGGCGGTCGGGTAGGCCTTGGTGAGGGTATTGACGTACTCGATGAGCTTGGCGATCGCGGTGTTGTCGCGGAGCCCGGCGTAGTCGTCGCGGACCCCGGCGATGGTCTTGTGCAGGGCTTTGAGCACGTCCTCGGTCGGCTCGGCGCCGGTGACGCGGGCCTGCCCGGTGCTCTCCTCGATCGCCACCCGCCACAGCCGCTGCAGGAATCGGTGTGCGCCCACCACGTCCTTGGTGGCCCAGGGGCGGGAGGTGTCGAGCGGGCCCATGGACATCTCGTAGACGCGCAGGGTGTCGGCGCCGTAGGTGTCGCAGATCTCGTCCGGGGAGACGGCGTTCTTGAGGGACTTGCCCATCTTGCCGTACTCCTGGAACACCTCGGGGGCGTCGGGCGAGGCGTCGAGATAGAACTTCCCGTCCCGCTCCACCACATCGGCGGCCGGAACGTAGACGCCGCGGGCGTCGGTGTAGGCGAAGGCCTGGATGTAGCCCTGGTTGAACAGGCGGCGATAGGGCTCCTCGCTGGTCACGTGGCCCAGATCGAAGAGCACCTTGTGCCAGAAGCGCGAGTAGAGCAGGTGCAGCACGGCGTGCTCGACTCCACCGACGTAGAGGTCCACGCCACCGGGGTCCTCGGAGCCGTGGATCTCGGGACGCGGCCCGGTCCAGTAGCGCTCGTTCTCCAGCGAGCACAGCTCCTCGGAGTTGGTGGGGTCGATGTAGCGCAGCTGGTACCAGCTGGAGCCGGCCCAGTTGGGCATGACGTTGGCGTCGCGGGTGTAGGTCTGCAGCCCATCCCCCAGGTCCAGCTCGACGGTCATCCAGTCGGTGGCCTTGGCCAACGGCGGGGACGGCACCGAGTCGGCGTCATCCGGGTCGAAGGAGACGGGCTGGTAGTCCTCGACCTCGGGCAGCTCGACGGGCAGCAGCTCGTCGGGCAGGGCGTGGGGGACGCCGTCGGAGTCGTAGACCACCGGGAACGGCTCGCCCCAGTAGCGCTGACGCGCGAACAGCCAGTCGCGGAGCTTGTACTGGACGGTGCCCTCGCCGGTCCCCTCGCCCTCGAGCCAGGCGATGGTGGCGGCCTTGGCCTCGTCGACGCCCAGTCCGTCGAGCGCCAGACCCTCGTCGTTGGTGGAGTTCACGGCCACGCCGTCACCGGAGTACGCCTCGGCCTGCACGTCGATCCGGGAGCCGTCGGCCGGCGCGACGACCTGAACGATCGGCAGTCCGAACGCGGCGGCGAACTCGTGGTCGCGCGCGTCGTGCCCGGGCACGGCCATGATCGCGCCGGTGCCGTAGCCCATGAGGACGTAGTCGGCCACGAACACCGGGACCTGCTCGCCGTTGACCGGGTTGACGGCGTAGGCGCCGGTGAACACGCCGGTCTTGTCCTTGTTCTCCTGACGCTCCAGGTCGGACTTGCGAGCGGCCTGGCGGCGGTACTCCCGCACGGCCTCAACCGGCGAGGAGTGCCCGCCGGTCCAGCGCGGATCGAGCTCGGCGGCTGCACCCGCTCCTGTGGCACTGTCCGCTCCCGCGGCACCGTGGGCGCCGGACGGCGCCTCGGGCCAGAACGGCCCGGCCAGCTCGTCGACCAGGGGGTGCTCGGGCGAGAGCACCATGTAGGTCGCGCCGAACAGCGTGTCGGGGCGGGTGGTGAACACCTCGATGGACTGCTCGGCCACGGCGAAGCGGACGCGGGCGCCCTGCGAGCGGCCGATCCAGTTGCGCTGCATGGACTTGACCTTGTCGGTCCAGTCGAGCCGGTCCAGGTCATCGACCAGCCGGTCGGCGTAGGCGGTGATCCGCATCATCCACTGCGAGAGGTTCTTGCGGAAGACGGGAAAGTTGCCGCGCTCGGATCGGCCCTCGGCGGTGACCTCCTCGTTGGCCAGCACGGTGCCCAGCCCCGGGCACCAGTTGACCATCGAATCGGACAGGTAGACGAGCCGGTGGGCGTCGAGGACCTTCTCCTGCTCGGCCGCGCTCAGGTCACCCCATGCGCGGTCGGCGAACTCGGCGGGCAGCGGGCGGGAGCCGGAGACGAACTGCTCGCGCAGCTCGGCGATGGGGCGGGCGCGGCCGGTGCGCTCGGGATGCTCGCCGCCGTCGGTGGTGCGGGCCGGCGCCTCGGGGTCGTACCAGGAGCCGTGGATCTGCAGGAAGATCCACTGGGTCCAGCGGTAGAAGTCGGTGTCGGTGGTGGCGAACACCCGGCGGCGGTCATGACCCAGTCCGAGGCGGCCGAGCTGGCGCTCCATGTTGGCGATGTTGGCCTCGGTGGTCACGCGCGGGTGCTGGCCGGTTTGCACGGCGTACTGCTCGGCGGGCAGGCCGAAGGCGTCATAGCCGAGCGTGTGCAGCACGTTGGTACCGAGCATGCGGTTGTAGCGCGCGAACACGTCGGTCGCGATGTACCCCAGCGGGTGGCCGACGTGCAGGCCCGCGCCCGAGGGGTACGGGAACATGTCCTGGACGAACAGCTTGTCCTCCGGCAGTGCGGAGCCGTCGGTCGCGGCGAGCGGACCGACGGGATTGGGCGCCTCGAAGGTGCCACGCTGCGCCCATTCGGCCTGCCAGCGCGACTCGATCTCGCCGGCGAGTGCCGCTCCGTAGCGGTGGGTCGGTCCGGTCTCGGACTGATCGCCGGTGACGGTCTGGTCGCTGCTGCTCACGTTGTCTGCTCTCCCTGGTCTCGCCGGTGCCCACACGCAGGCCGTGTCCAGCCTAAACCCTGGGCCGGGCCGGGCCACGTCAGCGTGGGGAGACGGGACTGCGGGGGCGTGAGGACCGGCGGGGCATGAGGCACCGGGCAGCCAGCAACCGCCGCGGCAGCCGGCGCCCGTACCCCTGCCGGGTCAGGCCCTGGCGGCGCGGCGGCCGGCGATCAGCGCGTCGAGGCTGAAGCGGCCGGGGCCGACCAGGCCGAACACTGCCGTGGCGAGGCCGATCACGGCGACCAGCTCCCAGCCACCGTCAGCGGCGTAGATGCCGGCGGCCTGGTGGACGTAGAAGTAGGCGCCGACCATGACGACGACGACCAGGACCGCCACGAGCTGGGTCAGCAGCCCCAGGACGAGCAGGATGCCGCCGACCAGCTCGACCGTGCCGGCGAACGCGGCCGCGGCCTGGGCGGCGGGGACGCCCATCGACTCGAAGAAGGCGCCGGTGCCCTCGACGCCGTTGCTGAACAGCTTCTGACCGCCGTGCACGATCAGCACCGCGCCGAGCAGGACGCGGGCCAGCAGCAGGCCGATGCCGCGGACGGCCGCGGAGACGGGCACGAGGTTGCTCGAGGTCTCGAGGGCGGCGGGGCGAGTAGCAGTGGTGGTCACTGTGGTTCCTTCCGTTGGGTTCTCCGGTCTGTGCCGGAGCAACCTCGTCGTGGCGGTCCGCGCGGGTCGGCGAGCCATACATGATACGTCACACAGTTCTACTGATCGACTACGTGGCATGTCAACTAAGGGCTATTATGGACCCATGACTGAACAGGTGAATTGGCTCAACGACGAGGAGACGGCCCTCTGGCGCACCTACCTCGCCCTTGAAGGTCGCCTCCACCTGGAGATCCAGCGCGACCTCAAGATGTCCTCCGACCTGACCGAGCCCGAGTTCGAAGTCTTGGTCCATCTCAGCGAGGCCGACGGGCCGCTGCGCATGACCGCCCTCGCCGACGCCCTGCAGTGGGAGCGCAGCCGCGTCTCCCATCAGGTGACCCGGATGGCCAAACGCGGGCTCGTGCAGCGCACGAGCTGCCCCGAGGACGGGCGCGGCGCGTTCGTCTCCACCACCGACGAGGGCTTGCGCGAGATCGAGAAGGCCGCGCCGGACCACGTGCGAACCGTGCGGCGGGTCTTCCTGGATCGATTGGACGACGACGACAAGCGCGAACTCGGTCGAATCCTCGCACTGGTCGAGGGCAGCGGCGGGGGCACGCAGCAGGCTGACGCGACTCGGACTTCCGCGGCCACGGGCGTAACCTCTAAGGCGTGAACGCAGTGCTCGTGGTGGTCGTGGTGCTCCTCGCCGGGCTCGCCCTCCTGGTCGGGGGCACCGGCCTTCTCGCGCTGACCGGCAAGCTGCCCGGCAACGGCGTGCTGGGGGTCCGCACCCCGGAGACCCGGCGCTCGCTGGAGGCGTGGACGCTGGCCAACCGGGCCGCCGCACCCGCGTTCCTCGGCTCGGGCCTGACGCTCCTGCTCGGAACGCTCGCCCTGGGACTGATCGGCGGCTGGATCGGCGTTCTCGTCGTCGTCGTCGCACTCGTGGTCGCCCTCGCCCTGCTCAACGTGGCCGGCATGGCCGGGGCACGCGCGGCGGCCATCTGGGAGGCCGACAACGGCGACGCGGGCGGCTGCGGTTGCGGCCCCGACGGCTGCGGCGGCCACTCCGACGCCTCGGAAGCCGGGGGCTGCTCCTCCGCCGGCGAGTCGGACGGCCCCGACGACTCCGGCTCGGGCGGCTGCTCCTCCGCCGCGACCGAAGGCCCGGACGGCGGCGCCGATCCCGCGGAGGACTGCGGCCTGACCGGCGGCTGCGGATCGTGCGCCCTGCAGGGCATGTGCGAAACGGAGACCGCCGGCCGCTGAGGGGCCCTCCGGTGGCCGCCACCAGCGCGCGCCCCTACGGTGTGAATCCTCATCGCACCAGACCGTGAAGGAGTTCGCCATGGCCCAGAAGGACGTCGTTGACATCCTCACCGCCGACCACCGCGAGATGATCGGACTCCTCGAACTGATCGAGGAGACCACCGACCCCGCCGAACGGCGCGCACTCGCCGATGCCGCGACCGCCGAGATCGTGCGGCACTCCGTGGCCGAGGAGCTGTTCGTCTACCCCGTGTACACGCGGGAGGTCACCGACGGCGCGGATGAGGTCGAGCACGACAAGGAAGAGCACCAGGAGCTCGAGGAGACGCTCGTCAAGCTCGAGGGCGTCGACTCGGAGGACGCTGACTTCCTGCGCCTGGTCCGCGAGCTCAAGGGCCAGCTCGACCACCACGTCGACGACGAGGAGTCCGACCAGTTCCCCAAGCTGCGGCGGGCCGTGTCCGCCGAGGAGCTGGTGGATCTGGGCCGCAAGGTGGAGGCCGCCAAGAAGGTCGCGCCGACCCGGCCGCACCCCGACTCACCCCACTCCGAGCTGTTCCACATGACGGTGGGCCTGGGCGTCGGGATGGTCGACCGGCTGCGGGACGCGCTGAGCGGTCGCATCGAGAACACCTGAGTGCGCGGTCGTGGGGCGTCCGCGCTGTAAAATCCCCGCATGAGCGCTGAGTTCTCGATCACCCGCACCGCCATCCTCGATGCCCCCGCGCCGGCCGTGTTCGCCCAGCTCGAGGACTTCCGCAAGTGGCGGAACTGGTCCTTCTGGGAGAAGACCGACCCGTCGATGGAGCGGACGTTCACCGGCGCCGAGCGGGGCGTCGGGGCGCGCTACGAGTGGTCGGGCAACGCCAAGGCCGGCGCGGGGTCCATGGAGATCACCGGGGCATCGGCGGGGCGGCAGGTCCTGATCGAGCTCCGGTTCCTCAAGCCGTTCAAGGCCACCAACCCCACGGTGATCACGCTCGAGCCGCTCGGGCCCGAGCGCACCGAGGTCACGTGGCAGATGACCGGGACCCGCGGCCCGGTGATGCGGGCGCTGACGCGCCTGGTGAAGATGGACGACGTGTTGGCGCGGCAGATCGACGAGGGGCTCGAGGCGCTGGGGCGCGCGGCCGCCGCGGAGGGCTAGACCGGCCCGGACTCCGGACGGCCTCGAGACCCAGCCCCCGGCCCGGCCCCGAGATCCAGCCCGGCACGGACTCTCAGCCCAGCGCCTGGACCAGCACCGCGGCGAGCCCACACGCGGAGATCACGATGATCATCGCCACCAGGCCCACGTTGTAGAGCGCCTGCGTCTGCTGGACCTCACCGGCACGGACGAACCGGCCCACGCGCCGCTCGTGCCCGCGCTGCACCCGGAGCAACGCGAGTAGCGGGACCACCGTGAGCAGGGAGAACGCCGACGCCCATAGCCACGAGAGCTCGCCCACCAGCTTGGCCACGAGCGTGATGTTGACCCCCACCACGGCCCAGGTACGGGCCCAGGACAGGCTGGTGCGCTCGGCCTGCAGGCCCGCATCCGGCGGGACCGCCGTGGGCGAGACACCGATCACCCGCGGGCGTCGGCGCGGCTGTGGCCGGGGGTCGGTCATGTGAACGTTCCGCTGAGGATCGCGACGATGAGGACCACGGCGCCGATCGAGATCCCCAGCGCCAGCAGGATCGACGCCTGGGGCATCGGCAACGGCTGCTTGTGCCGCATGGCGAACTCGATCCGGATCCAGCGGCGGAATGCCACGATCGCCAGCACCGCCGCCAGCACCAACAGGATGCAGGCGAGCGGGGTGCGGATGATCTCCGGGATCTCGTCGCCGGCGAACGCCTCGAGAGCCACCGCGCCGGCGGTCAGTCCGAGGCTCGTGCGGATCCAGGCCAGGAAGGTGCGCTCGTTGGCGAGCGTGAACCGTGGATCCGGCTCCTGACCATCTCTGAGTGCTCTGGGCCGCCAGCCCGACCCGCCATCGCCCGTCATGGGTCCGAGCCTATCGGGCGGGCCGAACCGGCCGCCCGATCCGGCCTCGGGCGAGCGACGACGGCGGGCGCCGAAGTGATGGAATGGGCGGATGGAGATTCTGCGCCGGCTGAGGATCGAACCGTTCATCGTGGCGATTCTGGCCGCGGTGGTCGTCGCCGCCTTCCTCCCCGCGACCGGCGGCGCCGCCACGACGCTGGGCTGGGTCACGACCATCGGCATCGCCGTGTTGTTCTTCCTCTACGGCGCCCGGCTCGAGCCGCGGGAGCTGCGGGCGGGCCTGCGGCACTGGCGGCTGCACTCGGTGGTGCTCGTGGCGACGTTCGTGGTGTTCCCGCTGCTCGGCCTGCTCGGCCAGTGGGTGCTGACCCCCGTGCTCGGCGCGTCTCTGGCCGCCGGCTTCCTCTTCACGACGCTGGTGCCCTCGACCGTGCAGTCGTCGATCACGTTCGTGGCGATCGCGCGCGGGCATGTCAGCGCCGCGGTGGTGTCGGCATCGGTATCGAATCTGCTGGGCGTGTTCCTCACGCCGCTGCTGGTGTTCGCGCTCATGACCACCGACGGCTCGGTGAAGATCACGTGGGATTCGGTCGGCACGATCGCACTGCAGCTGCTGCTGCCGTTCGTGCTGGGCCAGATCTTCCGGGACCGCATCCTGCCGATCACCAACAGGATCAAGCGTCTGGCCCTGTTCGACAAGACCGTGATCGTGCTCGTGGTCTACGCCGCGTTCTCCGAGGGCGTGGCCGAGGGGATCTGGACGATGGTCGGCGTGCCCCAGCTGGCGGGCCTGGTGGTGGCGTGCTGCGTCCTACTTGCTGTGGTCCTTGGTCTGACGGAGCTCGTCTCCCGCGCGCTCGGCTTCGAGGACCGGGACAAGCGCGTGGTGCAGTTCTGCGGCTCCAAGAAATCCCTGGCCACCGGCCTGCCGATGGCGGCGGTGCTGTTCGTGGGCCAGCCGCTCGGCCTGCTGGTGCTGCCGCTGATGATCTTCCACCAGATCCAGCTCATCGTCTGCGCGTGGCTGGCGGGCCGCTACGGCCGCGCCGAGGAGACCCCGGTCGCGCCGGCCGCCTCCTGAGTTCTACCCCGGCAACCCCATCGCCATGGACGTCTCCACGACCCTGTCCGGGTCGCCGAGCCGCGGGCCGAGGATCACCAGGACGGCGAACACGAGCGCGGCCGTCAACGCGAGCCCGATCCACACCGGGTACAGGCGCCGGACTCCCAGCCGGGCGACCGTCGCGCCGACGAGGGCGCCGAGGACGTTGAACATCAGGTCGGAGACGTCCGAATGGCCCAGGGCGAAGACGTACTGGAGGGTCTCGACGGTGGCGCTGGTCAGCGCTCCGACGACGACGACGTGGGCCGTCGCCCGCCTGTGATGCTCCAGCACGATGAACAGCAGGACTCCGAGCGGGATGAAGAAGGCCATATTGCCGAGGTAGTCGAACAGCGGCCCGAACCAGGTCGTCGAGTTCCGATAGAGGGCGAACGGCTCCCATTCCATCGAGCGGTTCCGTTGCGCCTCGGGTCGCCACAGCATGCCGATCACGAAGAAGGCCTTGAGCATGGTCAGTGCCGCGACCACAGCCCCGTAGGCGACCAGCGCCACTGCCGCCCAGGCCCTGACCCGCGTACTCGTCGGTTCCGTCACGGGCACAGTCTTACCAGGTGATCGCGCCGATTCCGCGCTCGCATGGCGTTGTTGTACATTTGTACGCGTACGTTTGTACAGCAACGTGAGGAGCACCTGTGACGAGCGCCGGACGCACCCGCGATCCCGAGCAGCGGATCCGTGACATCGGGCAGGCCGCGGCCGAACTGATCGCCGAGGCCGGGCCCGCCGCGCTGACCCATCGTGCGGTCGCGGCGCGCGCCGGCGTCGCCGTCGGGACCACCACCCGGTACTTCTCGACGATCGACGACCTGCGCAGGCACGCGCTCGAGCACCTGGCCGCCGCGGTCGAGAGCGACCTGGACGAGATCCGGCGCGACCTCGCTGGCGCCCCCGACCCGATCGCCTACCTGGCCACCGCCGCGGCCGCCGGCTTCGAGGACCGGGGCGCGGTGCTCGCCGAATGCTCCCTCGCCTACGCGGGACTGTTTGAGGAGGACCTGCGCGAGCTGAGCCTGCGCTGGTTCACCGGACTCACCGAGATACTGTCCCCCTACTTCGGGAAGGTCCGCTCGGAAGTGCTGGCCATGTGCCTGGACGGGGCCGGCATCAACACCGCGCTCACAGGTACCGCACCCACCACCGCCCGACTCGAGGCCGTCATCCGGGCGATCTCGACCATGCCCGATGAGGACACCACCGCATGAGCGACACCACCGCACCCGCCCGGAGTGAGCTGCGGGCCGACCCGCACATCGTGGGCTCGTACGATCCGGCGCGCCGCTGGCTCGGTCTGGTCACGCTGACGTTCTCCCTGCTGGCCATCACCACGGACATGACGATCCTCAACGTGGCGATCCCGCAGATGTCGGCGGACCTGCAGCCCACCGCCTCCCAGCAGCTGTGGATCATCGATGCGTACTCGCTGGTCATGGCCGGACTGCTCATCTCCATGTCGTCGATTGCCGACCGCTGGGGCCGCAAACGAATGCTCATGCTGGGCTACATTCTCATCGCGCTCGCCTCGGTCCTCGTGCTCCTCGCGCACTCCCCCGGCTTCGTGATCGCGCTGCGCATCCTGCTCGGAATCGGCGCGGCGATGGTCATGCCGTCCACCCTGTCGCTGCTGCGGGTCACCTTCACCGACACCCGTGAGCGCGCGACCGCCCTGGCCGTGTGGGCCGCGGTCGCCGGCATCGGTGCGGCCGTCGGGCCACTGCTGGGCGGTTTCCTGCTCGAGACGTTCCACTGGCAGTCCGCGTTCCTGGTCAGCGTGCCGATGATGGTCATCGCGTTTGTCAGCGCCATCTTCACCGTTCCCGAGTCACGAGTGCCCGAGCCCGGGCCGTGGGACCCCTTCGCCGCCGCTCTCACGCTCGTCGGAATGTCGACAACCATCTGGGCCATCAAGAAGTTCAGCGAAGAGGCCTCGATGACCTACCTCCCGGCGTGGATCGCCTTCGTCGTGGGAGTGGCAGCCCTGGTCTGGTTCGTCCGGCGCTGCCTGAAGTCGACCTCTCCCCTGCTCGATGTGACGATGTTCCGCCACCGCATCTTCTCCGCGGGCGTCCTGGCCGCTCTCATCGCGAGCTTCTCCATGTCCGCCGGGCTGCTGTTGCTCGCGCAGTGGTTGCAGCTGGTCAACGGCGCGTCCGCGTTCGAGTCCGGGCTCCAGCTCATGCCGCTGGCGCTCGCCGCCGCCGTGACCTCTCTACTCGCGCCCGTCGCCTCGGAGCGGATCGGGATGCGCGCGACGATCTTCTTAGCGCTCTTCGTCGCCGGCGCCGGCATGCTCTTCCTGGGCATCCGGGGTGAGGATCTGGAGCTGACCTCGGTGTTCATCGCACTCGCCCTGATCGGCGCAGGCATCGGCGCGCTGGCCCTGGCCTCCTCGATGATCATGGGCGGCGTCCCGCGTTCCAAGGCCGGCAATGCGGCCGCCATGGAGGACACCTCGTATGAATTCGGCGCCGTGTTGGGTATCGCGATCCTGGGATCGTTGGCCTCGTTCCTCTACCGGCGGAACCTCGGCACCCCGGCCGAGGCGCTGATGCTGGGCGAGGAGGACACGGAAGCGGCCCGCGACTCGCTCGGCGGGGCCATGGCGGTGGCCGACGCCGCGCAGCTTCCGGACCTGGCCGCGCGAGCCGGAGAGGCCTTCACCTCCGGCCTGGGCATGGCCGGACTGATCGGCGGGCTCATCCTGCTGGTGTTCGCGTTCGTGGTGTTCTACCTGACGCCGAAGGGCACGATGCTCGCTGACCTGGAGCACTGAACGGAAAGTGCATGGCCATCCGCTGCGATTCCGCGCGGCCCTACTGTGATTTAGCTCTCAGTAGCCGCTGCACCTAATATATGTTCATTTGCACCTGATGTGACAGCAATTCACTTTGTCGACGCCCCTGCCTGTGCGTATCAGGAAATTATCATTCGGTGGCAATCAGCCCAGTTGAGAGCGGGTCTCGGCTATCGAATCCGTTAGCAACCCAAGCAATTGATGGGCCGCCCAAGGTTCCTTAATGTTCCCGCCGCACGGGCTGAGGCGGCCTGTGCAGGCGGGCACCGCGACGTGGCCCGACCGCAATGCACAGACCGGGAGGGGCAATCGTGGCCAGAGATCGCACACGCCCATTTCTGTCGCCCATACGCGACGCCGGGTTCGCCGTCATCCTTCTCGCAGTAGTCGGTTTCGCGGGGGGCGCAAGTGTCGGCTGGTACTCCACTGACGCCAGCGGCGGAAGCCCGGACCAAGCGGATCGTTCCGCCCCAGTCCATCAGGCAGGGCTGACCCTCCCGCCGACCGCGGCATCTCCGATCTCCACTTCACGGCCGGCTGGAGAGGTGGCGACATCAACCGCCCCGGTCAGCAGCGAGGTGCCGGCACCAAGGGAATCGACAGGTTCTTCCATCCGTGGATCAAACCCGGCCGCGGCGGCCGGGCAGCCCGGAGCCCGCGGACTTTCAGCGCCGGTTCCCCAACGTGTACCGGCTCCATACCGGCCCGCACCGGCGCCAGCTCCTGCTCCGGCTCCAGCCGTCGCGCCACTACCGGTCCCGCCACCAGCGATTGACATCCCGCTGATGCCCCTGAATCCAATATCGCCCATCCAACCCAAGCAGGTCACCATCGGCTGATGGCGACTACCTCGATACACCATCAAGGAGAAATCATGATCCCTGCCGCTTTCGTTGGCATCATCGGCACCCTCGCCGCCGCCATTACCGGCGGACTCGGCGTCCTTGGGCCCGGCGCTGCTTCTCTTGCCACCGCTGCAGGCGCTGCCAGCCCCGTGGCCGTGGTCGGAACGACCGCCGCCGCACTCGGGGGCGCGGGTGCTGTCGGTGCGCTGGGGTCCGGAGCAGCTGCTGCGGGTGCGAACCCGCATGTAGCAGGTGGCGTCAACAATGCCGGCGCAGCGATGTACAACGACGCAGTCGGCTCGGTCGCTGGTGCTGTCAACGACCTGAACATCCCCGGCATCCGTATCAACGTGAACTGACTCGGCCACTTGCACTCGAGCCCTCCCGCGCCGTAGGTCTTGGGCACGGGAGGGTTCGGTGCTTGAATAGCGCGATGACCAGCGTGACCTACCTGCAGCAGACCGCCGCCGACCAGCTCCGGCCCGCTGCCCCTGCAAATCTCACGATCAGCCGCGTCTTCCCCGCCGACCCCGCGTTCAACGCCCGGATGTACCGGGAGATCGGCGCCGACTGGAACTGGATCGACCGCCTCGCGTGGTCCGACGGGCACTGGGCGTCGTACGCCTCGGACCCGTGCATCAGCACCCTCCGGGCCGCGGTCGACGGTGAGGTCGTCGGATTCACCGAACTGCGTATGAGCCCCTGCGACCCGGCCGTCGACTCCTTCGCCACGGGCGCGAATGAGACCACGGACGACGGGGTCGACGTGGAGATCGTCTACTTCGGCATACTCCCCGAGTTCGCCGGCCATGGCCTGGGCGGATGGTTCCTGTCCGAGGTCTGCCGCATCGCCTGGAACGTGCCGGGCTGCCGCCGTGTCTGGCTACACACGTGTGATGACGACTCCCCTGCCGCGATCCCCAATTACGAGGCGCGCGGCTTCATGGAGTTCGCCCGCGAGAGCTCCGGTTGCGCCGCCTGTAGCGTCTGACTTACTGCTCGGGCAGCCGGACCAGGGAACGGCCACTCATCCGGGAGATGAGGCGTTCCGACATGGCTCCGAACGTCTGCAGCTCGTCGTCGTCGAGCCCCTCGAACAGCCACTCCGCCAGGGCGACGCGCGCCGACACCACCTCATCCACGATCCGACGCGACTCGGCGGTGAGATCGATCAGGCGAACCCGCCGGTCCTCCGGCGACATGGTGCGCTCCACGTGCCCACTCGCCTCCAGGCCATCCACGAGCGCGGTCACCTGGCGCGGGGAACAGTCCAGGTAGGCGGCCAATTCGACCTGCTTGCACTGGCCCTGCAGGCCCAGGACGAACAGCAGCTCCAGGCGAGGCACGGTGAGCCCGTAATTCGCCGCCGCGCGCTCGATCGAGCCGGACATCTCCTCCGACAGCATCAGAGCGCGGTCGAGAATCTCACTCGCAGATAGTGCCACGTGTATATAGTTACCACTATTCACGGTTTCAGTCCCGTCGGACCCGGCGGGCTACGAGGCGCAGGAGACACCATGGACGTGACCATCCCCGCGGGGTTCGACTTCACCGATCCCGAGCTCTTCGAGAAGCGACTCCCGCACGACGAGTGGCGCCAGCTGCGCCAATCCGAGCCGATCCGCCGCGTCGACAAGCGCCGCGGCATCGACGGGTTCGACGACGACCACTACTGGCTGGCCACCAAGCACGCGGACGTCAAGGAGATCTCCCGCGTCACGGGAGAGACCTTCTCCGCCGGCGAGAACACCATGATCCCGCGCTTCGCCGAGGGCACCGACCGCTCGATCATCGAGGCCCAGCGCGAAATGCTGGTCAACGAGGACGGCGAGATCCACAAGAAGCACCGCCGGATCATCTCGCGCGGATTCACCCCGCGCGGAGTGGCCGGCATGCGCGACGAACTCTCCGAACGCGCGCGCAAGATCGTCACCGAGGCCGCCGAGAACAACGCGGACGACTTCGTGACGGCCGTCGCCTCCGAGCTGCCGCTCCAGGCGATCGCCGATCTGCTGGGCGTGCCGCAGGAGGACCGGCACAAGATCTTCGAGTGGTCCAACACCATGACCAGCTACGACGCGCCCGGCGGCATGGACCTCGCCGCCGTGGCGTCCATGCAGCTCATCGAGTACTTCCACACGATGGCCGTGGACCGCGCCGAGAACCCTCAGGACGACATCGTCTCCAAGCTCGTCCAGGCCGACATCGACGGTGAACACCTCTCGCCCGAGGAGTTCGGCTGGTTCGTCACCCTGCTGGCCGTGGCCGGCAACGAGACCACCCGCAACGCCACCACCCACGGCATGGTCGCGATGCTCGAGAACCCTGACCAGTGGGAGTTGTTCAAGGCCGAGCGCCCGGAGACGGCCTACGACGAGATCCTGCGGTGGGCCTCGCCGATCACGCAGTTCCAGCGCACCGCCATGGAAGACGTGGAGATCGGGGGAGTCGCCATCCCCAAGGGAGACCGCGTGCTGCTCTGCTACGGCTCCGCGAACTTCGACGAGGAGGTGTTCGAGGACCCGTTCACCTTCAACATCCTGCGCGACCCGAACCCGCACGTGACCTTCGGTGGCCAGGGCCCGCACTACTGCATCGGCGCCAACCTGGCGAAGATGCAGCTGGAGCTGATCTTCAACGCGATCGCCGACCACCTGCCGGACCTCTCCTCGCTCGGCGACCCCAAGCGGCTGCGCTCGGGGTGGCTCAACGGGCTCACCGAGTGGAAGGTCGATCTGGGGACCTGTCCCGTCGCGAGCTGAGGCGGGAAGCTGGCACTCAGCTCAGCCCAGCCAGGCCTGCAGAAGCATGAATGCGGCGGTGCCCACCACGATGCTGATAGCCGCGCGTCGGAATGCCAGGTGCACGCCGAGGGTGAGTGCCAGCGCGGCCGAAGCCGGCACCCACGATCCGAACTCGGTCGTGGTGTCGCGCAGTGTGTAGACCACCAGCACCACCATCACGCCTGCGGGCATGGTGCGACCCAGGTAGCGGACCACCTGCGAGTCCCGAAGCCGGGTCAGGGCCACGAACGGAGCCGCACGCAGAGCGACCGTCACCAGGAACATCACGGCGAGTCCGGCCAGCAGGTAGCCGGTCGGCGGCACCGTGGCGCTCACGCCGCCTCCTGCCCGGATCGTGTTGCCCACGCGAACCGAACCAAGAGCAGCACCACGTAGGCCACGAGCCCCACCAGCAGCATCTGGTCGGGAGCCAGCCACGCCGCTGCCAGACCGCAGAGCAGCGCGATCACCGGCGCGGGCAGATCGCCGGAAGCGCGCCACGCGTCCACGGCGAGGACCGCGAACAGTGCGGTCAACGCGAACTGCAGCCCGTCCAGCCCGGGCGGCAGCGCGGCACCGATCAACCCACCGACGATTCCCGGCAGCACCCACAGCGACTGACACGTGACCGCGATGGTCATCGTGCGCGCGCCGGTCATCTCGCTGTGCCGCTTGGTCGCGGTGATCGCGTACACCTCGTCGGTCAATGCGTACACGGCGTACAGGCGGGCCAGGCGGGATCGGATCGACTCGATGGGAAAGCCGAGCCCGTAGAAGACGTGCCGGAAGTTCACCAGGAACGTCGCGGCCGCCAACGAGTACAGAGGGGAGACCGCGGTGAGCAGACCGATCGCCAGGAACTCCATCGACCCGGCATAGATCACGATCGAGAAGATCGGCGCCCACCACCAGTCGAACCCGGCCTGGGTGATCAGCACCCCGAACGCCAGGCCCAGCGGGATTAACCCGAGGCCCACCGGCGCGGCGTCGACGAGTCCCTTGCGGATCTCTGCGCTGGTGGAGGGGGCGGTCGACACGCCCGGCAGTCTATCCAGCGGCGACTCGCGATCACCCCCGTCAAGGGTCTTCCGTCGGCGGCCGTACCGGCGCACACTTGGTCAATGAGCGCACACGAAGTCGGCTCTCCACCCGTCCCGTCAGTCTGGCACTGTCTGCGGTGCTCGGACTCGCGCCGGGTGATCGACTGGCTGGTCGAGGCGCTGGGATTCGTCGAAACCGCCTGCCACACCGACGACGGGAGGATTGTCCACGCCGAGCTGCTCTGGCCCGAGGGCGGTGGGGTCATGCTCGGCGATTCCGGCCGCGGCTCCGCTGATCCGCACGCCGCGCCCCCGGGGTCGGGTCTGGCGTACGTGGTGACCGCGGACGCCGACGCCGTCTACGCGCGGGCGAACACCGCCGGCGCCGAGATCGTCATGGCCATGCACGACACGGACTACGGCGACCACACCTTCTCCGCCCGCGATCCGGAGGGCAACGTGTGGTCGGTGGGGCAGTACCGGGGCGAACCCGCTCCCTGACCACCGGGCGCCGGTCAGTCCCTGCGCTGGTCCGCACGCGGCACGAGCGGGATCGCCACCGCCGCGATCACGGCCGCGCCGGCGAACACCGGCCAGTAACCGAACGCCTCGATCACGGCAGCGATCAGGGGAGTCGCCAGCGACATCGTCACGAACTGCGAGGTGTTCTGCACCCCGAGCGCGCGCCCGGCCCACCGCGGCCCGGCGTACTCGGCCACGGCGGTGAAGGCCAGGCCGTTGTCCGAGACGGACAGGACGGTGGCCACCACGCCGAGCGTCACGGCCACCGCACCGGGCGCGCCGAGCGCCTCGGCCACGGCGAGCGCCGCAAGGCCGGCGGTCACCGAGATAGCCACGCCACGAATGGGTCTCATCCGTGATCCGACCCTGTCCGACACAGCTCCGGCCACGATCCGGGCGGCGGCCCCGAGGATCTGGCTCACGGTCACCACGACACCCGCGGACACCGCTGACCACCCGTGCCCGAGCACGAGCCACGCCAGCAGGAACGACTGCAGCATCCCCTGTGGCAACACCAGCAGCACCGAGACGCCGTGTACGCGCTGCAGGTAGTCCGCGCCGCGATAGGGCGAGCGGTCGGCCGTCGCGGTCGCACCACTCGCCGGGGCGCCCGATGCGCGGCCAGGCGACACCCCGGCGGGGTCGAGGTCGGTGGGCAGGCGAGGCGAGGTCGGGGCGGCAGGCGGGTCGGTGACGACGACGAAGGCCGCCACCGCCGAGACGACCGCCATCGCCAGGGGCATCGCGAAGGCCGCCGCCAGGCCGTACGACTGCGCCAGCAGCGGCATGGTCATCGCGGCGATGGCGGCCCCTACCGGCTGCGACATCTGCCGGATGCCCATGGCGAGCCCACGACGGTGCGGTGGGAACCACCCCACCACCAGACGTCCGCTCGCGGAGTTCCCGGAGGCGGTCGCCGCTCCGGCGAGCAGGAGGAACACCGCCATCGCTCCGAACGAATGGGTGAACAGGAGAGCGGTGAGTGCCGCGGCGGCGGCGACCGAGCCGGAGACCAGCACCACTTTCTCACCGGCGCGGTCGACGAGCCAGCCCCACGCGATCAGCGCCAACGCCATGCCCACGGACGGCATCGCCACAAGCACGCCGGCCCGGGACAACGACATTCCCATGTCGGTGTTGAGGTGGGGGAGCAGGAAGCCGACGCCCACCACGAACGCCGACCCGGACGCGGCGACGAACGTCGCGACCGCCAGGATCAGCCAGGTCCGAGCCGTCACCGGCGCCGCTTCGGTGCTCACGGTCGCGTTCAGTTCACGTCTCCGTCGTCCACGTATGTCGCGTACAGCGGCAGCGGCATGTCCTGACGCCGGAGTACCGCGCCCCACACGTCGACCCGCGCGGGGGCCAGCAGGTCGCTGGGGAGACTGGGCGCCACGTACCAGTCACCGCGGTCGAGCTCGTCCTGCAGCTGTCCCGGTGCCCAGCCGGTGTAGCCGACGAACACGCGCATCCCGTCGATCCGATCGCGCAGCAGGTCGGGGTCGCTGTCCAGGTCCACCACGTGCACCCGACCCTCGATCTGTTGCAGCCCGGGGTTACGCGAGAGGTCGACGCCCGCGGAGAGCACGACCAGCGCGATCCCGGTGTCGGGTTTGACGGGCCCGCCGACGTGGAAGACCGGCGGCGCCGCGCACAGGTCGGCCCACCCGGGCAGGATCGTCTCGACATCGGTCTCGCTGGCCCGGGTGATCACCACGCCGAGCGAGCCGGAATGGTCGTGCTCGATCACGTAGATGATGGCCCGCCGGAAGTTGGGGTCGGGCATGTCGGGCGCGGCGATGAGCAGTGATCCGGCCATCGGGTCGCGTTTGTCCAGCGCGTCGTAGAGGCGGTCGCCGAAGAGGCCACCGCCGCCCAGATCGTCCGGTCCCGTGTCCATGCCCCCATGATGCCCCTGCGACCGCGCTCCCACACCCGCGTCCCCTCGAACGGGTCTCGCCGCGGGTTCCTGGATACCGTGAGTGGGTGACCTCCCTGTCCGCCGATCCGGCCGAGCCCTCGGAATCGGTCGAGCCTCCGCGCGGCCGCCTGTCCGCAGCCCTTCGTGAATCCGACGGCCTGGGCCGGTTGTCCACCGCGCGGCTGGCCGCCCTGCTCAGCGAGGGAATCCACCAGGCCGCTCTCGGCGGGGTCGTGCTGTTCAGCCCGGAGGCCGCGACCACGCCGGCCGCGATCGCCGGCGGGTTCGCGGTGATGCTGCTGCCGTACTCGATCGTCGGCCCGTTCGCGGCCGCCGCCCTGGATCGATGGGACCGACGGGTGGTCGTGGCCGTCGCGGCCCTGGTCAGGACCCTGGCGATCGTCGCGACCATCGTCCTCATCGCCGCCGGAGCGGTGCGGACCGGCACGGGTCTCGCAGCACTGTTCGGACTCTCGCTGGTCGCGATCGGCCTCGGCCGCCTCATCAACACGGGGATGACCGCGGCCATGCCCAAGGTGGTGCCCGATCGCATTCTCGCCGCCACCAATTCGGTTCTGGTCACCGCGGGGTCGGTGATCACGGCGGTCGGTGCCGTCGCCGCGTTCGCCGTGCTCGCCGTACTGGGCGCCGGCGACGCCGCCGTGTCGTGGACACTGGCGCCGTCGGTGATCACGGCGCTGGTGGGGGTGTGGGCGATCCTGGCGCTGCCACGCCGCCACCTGGGACCCGACGACGACGAGATCGGCCGACACGACGATGCCCGCACGGCCCGCGATGCTGTCCGGGCATTCGGCGGCGGACTTGCCGAGGGCGTCCGGGCGGCGCGGTCCTCGCCGCTCGTGTGGGTGTCGTTGACCGGGGTGACACTCGGCCGGGCCGCGTTCGGTATCACCACGATGCTGGCGATCCTGCTCCTGCGTGACGTGGAATCCGCCAGCGCGGGTGGTGGCCCGGTCATCGCCGGAATGGGCGGCTTCGGACTGATGTCCGCCACGGTGGCGGCCGGAATGGGCGTGGCCGCGGCCGTGGCCCCGTGGGCCATGGCCCGCGCCCGCCGGATCCTCGTCGTGGCCGCAGGGGCCGTTCTGGCCGCGATCGCCCAGGCCGTGGTGGGCCCGACACTGAACCCCACCGCACTCGTGCTCGGCGCGATCGCGATCGGACTGGGGACGCAGGTGGTCAAGCTCGTCGCCGACAACGCGATGCAGACCGACGTGCCCGATACCCGGCGCGGCGGGATCTTCGCGTTGCAGGATGCGTTGTTCAACTCGGCGTTCGTCGTGGGAATGGTCGCGGTGCTGCCAGTGGTGCCGGCGGACGGGCGTTCGGTGTCGTTGATGCTGGTCCCGGCGGTGCTGTACGGGGTCTCCGCGACGATCGCGGTAGTGGTTGCCACGCGCTCAGAGGCCGAGCGATCCGGCGGCCAGCGAGCCACCGCCCACTGAACCGCCCCCGACAGAGCCGCCACCCACCGAGCCCACGCCCACGGATCCGCCGCCGACAGACCCTCCACCGACCGAGCCACCGGCAACAGAGCCGCCACCGACCGAGCCCGCACCCACTGAGCCGGCCGCAGCCGAGCCCGCAGCGGCGGAGCCGGCGGCAGCCGAACCGGCCGCGGCGGAACCCGCGACCGCACCGTGGTCGATGCCGCCGAGTGCGCCCGCGTCGAGGGAGCCCACCTCTACATGCGGGAGTTCGACGTGGGGGAGCTCGATGTTCGGCAGCTCCAGGGCGGGCGGATCGAAGGGCAGGGCCGCGTCGAGGAGGCCGTCGCCGTCGATGTCCGTCACCGACATCCAGCCGTCATCACTGTCCACGGTGATCGAGCCGTCGTCCTCGATGACCGGCTCAGCGGGCTCGGAGACCGTGCCTCCCTGGACCGGCGGCGGGGTGTGGGCCGCAGGGGGCGGGCCCGGCTCGGGCTCGACCACCGGGGGAGCGAACCAGCGGGACGAGTCGCCGATCGCCGCCGATCCGCTCTCCAATCCGCCGATCGCATCCGCGAGGAGTGATCCCCAGTCCGGCAGGTGCCCGAGCGACTCGGATCCCGTGGCCAGCGCGCCCTCGAAGCCGCCCCCTCCGGCATCGGCGAGTGCGGACCCGGCCGCCATCGAACCTGCTGCCAGCGAGCCGGCCCCCACCGAGCCCAGACCGACGGACCCGCCGCCCACGGACCCCACGCCGACCGAGCCACCACCTACCGAACCACCACCCACCGAGCCACCGCCGACAGAGCCGGCGCCCAGCGAACCCGCACCGGCAGAGCCGGCCCCGACCGAGCCCGCGGCGAGCGCACCGGCCCCGCCCGCGTAGGCGTTCCACACGCCCCGGCCGCCGTCATCGGCGTAGACCGCCTGGACCTCGGCGCCGACGTCCGTCACCACCCGATCGGCGATACCGTCGAGATCCGAATCCCACAGGGCATCGTCCGAGTGACCGTCGCCGTCGAAGTCCAACCACAGGGCGTCCGCGGCACCGGTGCCGAGGGTGAAGTCGGGCTCGCTCTGCCACTGCGTCGGCTCAGCGACGCCATCTCCGAAGAAGTAATCCATGTCCCGAATCGTGTCGCGGCCGCAAGCTCCGGACCAGCCCCGATTCTGGATCTGTGGAATGCGGAGCGGTTATCCACAGATGCGCGGCACCCCTTGACAGACGACCGGGCGGGGTCGGGACCGAGAGGATCGGTGCCCGGTGGGTCAGCGCGCGACGGCGTGGTCGAGCAGCGCCGACCTGGCGGGATCCCCGCCCAGGTCCGGCCGGCCGAGCCGGAACGCCCGGACGCCCATGACGACGAGCAGGATCAGCCCCCAGATCAGATACGAGTTGCCGATCAGATGCGCGATCGGACCCCAGCCGAGCTCGGCGTCGGCGTGGTTGGGGAACCACCACTGCGGGGTGGTCAGGAAGATCAGAAGTCCACTGATGCCCAACGCCAGCCAGATCCGCTCACCGTTGCGATCGCCGCCGTCCCCGGCACTACCGCGGGCCGCACGATCCGCCCACACCAGGGTGAGCACCACCGCCGGCACGGCCCACACCCAGTGGTGGCCCCACGACACCGGCGAGCAGAAGAGCGCCACGGTGCCCACCGCGATCGCCGCCGCGACCTCCTGGCCGGCCCGCAGCAACCGCCACGCGACCCACGCGATACCGAGCCCGATCACGCACGAGACTCCGAACCACACCACGGACGCAGCGGTGTCCTCGAGACCGATCCGGTGCACGAATCCGTTGACCGACTGGTTTGACGTGAACGCCAACCCGCCGATCCGGCCCGGATCGCGGATCGCGAACGTCCAGTAGCGGACCGAGTCTTCGGGGGCCAACAGGTGCCCGATGCCGGTGAACGCCAGCGCGGACACGATCGCGGTGGCCAGCCCCCGCCAGTCTCGCCGTAGGAAGAAATAGAGCAGGAAGACCGCCGGCGTGAGCTTGATGGCCATCGCCAACCCGACCAGCGTGCCTGACCACCAGCGCCCGCGGCCGCGGATCACGTCGACCAGCACCAGTGCCATCAGAAAGACGTTGACCTGCCCGAACCCGATGGTCTCGCGCACCGGTCCGAACCACATCGCGACCGCCATCACGGCGAGCGTGATCCACCACAGCTGGGCGACCGGCCGGTCGCAGGTGCGGGTGAGGACCAGTTGCACGACGAACGCCAGCACGATCAGCGTCGCGAGCGTGATGAGCACCGATGCCACGGGCAGCGGCACCAGCGTGAGCAGGGAGAAGATCTGCGCGGACAGCGGGGGATAGGTGAAGGGCAGGTGCGCGCCCTCGGCCAGCTGCGGCAGTTCGCCGTACAGGTCACCACCATCGCGGAAGACCTGCCCGCCGACGCGGTAGACGTCCAGGTCGATGCGGTAGGGCGGGAGTTTCTGCAGGCCCGGGATGCCGATGGTGTGCACGAAAGTGCCCAGGAGGGCGACGACGACGACGATCGCCCGCGCCACCGTCGACGAGAGGTAGCGGTCGACCGCGTTGCCGATCATTCCGAGTCACCCTTCTGACGGTCGGCGGCATCCGCCCCGCCCGCGTCTGCTCCGCCGTTCTGTTCCGCCCACCAGCGCAGGAGTTCGGCCTCGGCCTCGTCCCGGTCGAGCGGTCCGCGGTCCAGCCGCAGTTCCTTGAGGAACCCCCAGGCGCGGCCGACGTCCGGTCCCGGTCCCAGATCGAGGAGTTCCATGATCTCGTTGCCGTCGAGGTCCGGGCGCACCCTGGCCAGATCCTCCTTCTCCTCGATCTCCGAGATCCGGTTCTCCAGAGAGTCGTAGGTGGCCTGCAGCTTGGCCGCGCGCCGCTTGTTGCGCGTCGTGCAGTCGGCGCGCACGAGCCGGTGCAGGCGGGGAAGCAGATCGCCGGCATCCGAGACGTAGCGCCGCACCGCCGAGTCCGTCCACTGGCCGTCGCCGTAACCGTGGAACCGCAGGTGCAGAAACACCAGGCCGGAGACGTCCTCGACCATCTGCCGCGAGTACTTGAGCGTGCGCATCCGCTTGCGGACCATCTTGGCGCCCACCACCTCGTGGTGATGGAACGTCACGCCGCCGCCCGGCTTGGCCGCGCGGGTGGCCGGCTTTCCTATGTCATGCAGCAGGGCGGCCCAGCGCAACACCAGGTCCGGGCCCTCCGGCTCGAGGTCGATCGCCTGCTTGAGCACGGTCAGCGAATGCCAGTACACGTCCTTGTGCTGCATGTGCTCGTCGCGCTCGAGTTTCATACCAGGGACCTCGGGCAGCACATGGTCGGCCAGCCCGGTCTCGCACAGCATGTTGATCCCGTCGACCGGGTAGTCGCCGAGGATCATCTTGTCGAGCTCGACCCGCACCCGCTCGACGGTGATCCTGTCGATCTCCGCCGTCATCTCGGTCATGGCCCGGAAGACGCGCGGCGCGAGGGTGAAGCCCAGCTGGGAGACGAATCGACAGGCCCGCAGCATGCGCAGCGGGTCGTCGGCGAACGACTGCTCCGGGGTGGCCGGGGTGTCGAGCACACCCACCAGGAGGGCGTCCATCCCGCCCAGCGGGTCGACGAACTCGTGTCGCCCGTCGGGGAACAGCCGCACCGCCATGGCGTTGACCGTGAAGTCGCGCCGGACCAGGTCGCCCTCGAGCGTGTCACCGAACACGACCTCGGGATTGCGGCTCACGCCGTCATAGGTATCGGCACGGTAGGTGGTGATCTCGATCTGCTGCTCGATCCCGGACTCGTCCCGCTTCACCGCCGACAGGGTCCCGAACTCTATGCCGGTGTCCCAGACCGCGTCGGCGTACTCGTCGAGGATCGTGCGGACCACATCCGGACGGGCATCGGTGGTGAAGTCCAGGTCCGTGCCCAGCCGACCCAGCACCGCGTCCCGGACGCTGCCGCCGACCAGGTACAGGTCGTGCCCGGCCTCACCGAACGCCTTCGCGAGTGGCGACACCACGTCGGTCAGGTCATTGATCGTGCTCTGGGCACCGGCCAGGAGCCGCAGGCGGCGGGCCTCGAGCTCCTCCGCATTGGTGGGATCAGCCGCAGCACCCGGCCCGTCCTGCAAGCCCGAGAACACCGCGGCGTCATGTCGGTCGGAGAGGGCGCGGCGGTCGGGGGAAGGATCTCGGGCTGTCACAGCGCAGACTTTACCGAGTCACCCCGCCAGCTCCCGTTCCGTGCCTGAAGCAGCGGTAGTCGCATGGGTGCACTAGCCGCCATGGACAGTGGGTACCGTTTCTTTATGACCGAAGTTCGACCGACGCTCGAGGTGCTGAAAGAGCTGGAGAAGAGAGAGCTCCTTCCGCCGACCACGGCCAAGGCGCTGCGGCACGCCCGGAAGGTCGAGGACCCCGCAGCCAAGATGCGACTGTTGGCCGAGCTCGAATTGTCGTCCCTCGACATCCCGCTTCTGCGTGATGCACGGTCGCGGTTCTCCACCGGACGCCCCGACCGCCAAGACGAGATGACCGCCAAGGCCGGGCAGACGATCTACGAGGTCCGCGACCACAGCTCCGCGGGGTGGCGAGGTGCGGTGGTAGCTCCTGACGACGACTGCGCCTGGCTCGTCTACTTCGATGCCCATGACCGCTATCACAGCGCGGGGCCCACCACGATCAACACTAAGTCCAAGAACAATAAACTCGGGCCCAGCGCACTCGACCGCCGGATCCGCGGCCTCGAGCGCGATATCCGCCAGTCATCCCAGGCGCGCGCCGACCTGCTCGGCGCTCTCGTCGATTCACTGATCGCCTCGTCCCACACTACCGCCCGTGTGGTTGTCGAGACGCCGACCCGATTTGCCAGCGCACCCCTGTCTGTCCAGGTGACCGAGGCTCTGGACCCGGAGTGGGATCCCGTCGACGCCCATGAACAGGTGGGCGATCTCGTAGTGCGGATCGGGTTCGGATCGAGCGGGAGCGCCATCCGCGACGAGCTCATCCGGACCTGTGTGCCCTTTCTCCAGCCGGACAGTTCAATGCGGGAGTCAATCATCCGCGACGAGTTGATAGTCCAAATCCTCGTGACCCGGGCCAGCCTCATGCAGCTCCTTGCGACCGAGCGGCCACTACTCCCGGTCGAAGACCGCAAGCCACCCCCGCCGACGACACTGCATTACACGGCTAAGTGGAGCCTGACGGAAGCCTTTGTCACAGGACGGGCCGTCCGCGCGGTGTGCGGTCAGTGGTGGGTGCCTGTCGGTGACGAGTCCACCCACGCGGCCCTTCCGCTGTGCCCCGAGTGCGAGCAGGAAACCCCGTTCGCACAAACGGCACGGGATCTCATTCTCCGCCTCGGCAAGGACTAGAGATAGTCCAGATCAAAGCGCGTCCAGCTCCTCCTGCTCGGTCCCCGACAGCGGCAGGTCCTGCGCAATTCCGCCTCCACTGATCGCATTGGCGACGAGCTCCGCACCGGCCTCACGTGCAGCCATGAACTCTCGGAGATCCGTCATCTTGATCCGCCGGTGCGTTCCGACGCGGTAGAACCGCAGGTCCCCGCGATCCATGAACGACAACAGGTGCGGACGACTCATCTTGAGAAGCTCTGCCGCCTGATTGGGACTGAGTTCCGCATCGTCGGCCACCAAGCCGATGTCCGCCCCGCGCGCAGTCGCCGCGAGAACGTTCTGCAAGAACACCGACAGCGGAGAATCCTGGTCGGCCGCGATGAACTTCTCCGCACGCCGACGATCGTCATCAGAGATCGAGGTGGCGGAAATGGTGGCAGCTGTCAGTGACATGAGGAACTCTCCAACGGTATTAAGTGTAATAACTGTAACTTCCGGGGGAAGGCCTGGCAAGTGTCCTCAGTCGGCGCCGCTCCCCGGCCCGGGCTCCTTGGACCACAGCGGCTCGACCGGCTCGACCTCCGGCGGCCCGCTCAACAGATGCCGGGACTCCTCGAGGTACCGCAGGTAGGCCGGGTTCCCGAGGAACTGCTGGGCCGCCGCGGCGTCCCGGTAGTGCTGGAAGATCAGCAGCTCGTCAGGATCCGAGTACGAGGCACACAGCACGTAGGCCACATGACCGTCGTTCTCGGTCACCGCCTCCGGCATGTTCCTGCGCCACGCCTCGATCAATTCGTTCCGCTTGCCCGAAATGGCGCGGTGGCGAAGGACCAGGGCGTGCGCCAGGGGAGCGGAACTCATACTTCGGACTCTAGCCGTACTGACCACGGACGTTGTGTCGCCGTTCGCCATCACGAGACGGGGTACGACCCCCAGGGGTCTGCAACTAGAGTGACGGGTGTGTCTCGTCGTCGTACTTCTCTCCTCCCGGTTCCCACCACCGTCGCGGTCACCGTGGCGGCGTCCCTCGCCCTGACCGGCGCAGGTCTGCCCGCCGCCGGCGCGCAGTCCGCCCGCGGCGTCGACACTTCGACGGCGCTCGGCTTCACCACCTCACCGCGCCCCACCGCGGCGCCGCCGGCCGACACCTCCCGGCCGCAGCTCCTGCGCGTCCAGCCGATCGAGGGCCGCAAGGTTCTCGCCGACGTGTGGTCGCCGTCCATGAACAAGGCCGTGCCCACCTTCCTGGTACTCCCGCCGAACCCCGGGCCGGCGCCGCTCCTGCTCCTACTCAACGGCGTCGGCGGCGGCGAGGATCACGTCGGCTGGGCCTATCACACGGATTACCAGGACTTCTTCGCCGACAAGCAGGTCCTCGTGGCCAGCCCCGAGGGCGGGCGCTTCAGCCTCTACACCGACTGGCAGCGGCCCGACCCGGTGCTCGGCGTGAACCGGTGGCACACCTTCCTCGACGACGAGCTGCCCGCCGCCCTCGCCAGCGGATACGCCCTGAACGGCACCCGCGGGGTGATCGGCGTGTCCATGTCGGGCGGGCCCGCGCTGACGCTCGCCGCGACCAGCCGGCACCACTACGCGGCGGCGGCCTCGCTCTCCGGGTTCCCGGAGGTCTCCACCCCGTTCGGCCGCGCCGCCATGACCGCGATGGTCGGCCGCGGCGGCGGCAACGTCCTCAACGCGTGGGGCCCGCCCGGCGACCCGGCGTGGGTGATCAACGACCCGTCCCACGACGTCGAACGACTCCGCGGCACCGCGCTGTACCTGGCGTCCGCGCCCGGTAACCCCGGCCCCAACGACCAGCCGGAGATCGGCTCGGCGACCTTCTCCATCGGCGCCGGGACCGAGCTCGCCTCCGACCTGGGGACCCGCCACATGGCCGAGGCGCTGCGGACGGGCGGCGTGCCGTTCACCTACGACCGATACGACAACGGCGCCCACACGTTCGCCCTGTTCAATCGGGAGCTGCGGGATTCGTGGCGGGTGGTCGGGCCGGCGCTGGGCGCCTGAGATCCCGGCCCGGGCCGCGGCCGAACCGGCGAGCGTATCGGGCATCCGCGCGCGCGGATGATGCGTTCGTGTGACCCACCGGCCGGGATTGCCGAACCTCAGACCGTGGCCGGTAGCATCGATGGGTGTCCGAAGCCGATCATCCCTCCGAACCGCGTGCCAACGCGTCGCGGCGGCGCCGTGCCCGTCGGCCCGCAGGTCCGGGAACGGGCGGCGGTAATTCCGCAGTTCAGCGCACCGATCGCGGCTCCGGTTCGGGCGGCGGGGGCCAGCGTCCGCACCAGGGCGAGAAGAAGAACCCGTCCGCACAGAACTCCTCCGGCGGTTCCGCGCAGCAGTCCGGCAAGGGTGACCAGCCGGGCAAGGGCGGCCAGTCCGGCCAGTCCGGCAGGGGCGCCTCGTCCGGCGCGGGCGCGGACGGACAGCCACGACAGGGGCGGCGGCGTCGGCGCGGCGGTCGGGGCCGTCGCGGTGGCCGCGGCCAGAACCGCCCGCTCGACACCCAGAAGCAGCAGGGTGGCGACAGTACCCACACGGTGAAATCCGGCGACGGCACCGCGGGCGCGACCTCCCGCCAGAGCGGCCGGCACCCCCGCAACTCCAACCGGCCCAAGGCTGGCTCGGGCTCGGGCTCAGCCCAAGCCGCCTCCGCCAGCACCACCCGGTCGGGTCCGCCCGCGCGCTCCGGCGCCAAGGCCGGCGCCAAGCCCGGTGGTAAGAACACCGGCAAGAATCCCCGCGGCGGGCGTGGGGGAGGGCGGCACCCGCGCAGCGGCCAGCGCCTGCGCACGGTCCTGGAGACCTCGGCCGGCGGCCTCGTCGTGCGCGGCCTCGCGCGGGCCGGGGGCGTCGAGCCCGATCCGGATCTGTCGCTGCTGGAGGTCGCGCTCATCGGTCGGCTCGACCGGCGCGGCCGCATGCTGTGGTCGATGCCCAAGGGGCATATCGAGCCGGACGAGACCGTGGCGGAGACTGCCCGGCGCGAGGTGCTCGAGGAGACGGGCGTTGACGGAACGGTCCTGGCTCCGCTCGGCACGATCGACTACTGGTTCGTGGCCGAGGGCCGCCGCATCCACAAGACGGTCCACCACCACCTCATCCGGTTCGACCACGGCGAGCTGTGCGACGAGGACCCGGAGATCACCGAGGTCGCGTGGGTGCCGTTCGAGGATCTGCCGCGGCGGCTGGCCTACCCGGACGAGCGTCGCCTGGTGGAGACCGCGCGGACGCTGCTGCCGGACCTCGCCCGCGCCGAACTCGCCGGGCGGAACCCCGGGGCCGGGGCCGCGCAGGTGGTCGATCCGTCGCGTCGCGCCGACGGACCCGAGCCGGTGCGGCACTCCGGACGCGGCCACGGCAGTCCCGCCGGCGCCCAGAACAACCGCAACAACGCCCGGCACGACGGCGGTGGCGGTGGCGGCGGCGGGCGCCGCGGTAAGCCGCACCCCCGGGTGCCCCGACCGTCCGCCTCCCGCGACGACGCGCCGGAGGAGTCGACGCCGTGACCCGCAGTCCGGGAGCGCGCGTCGTCCGGGCGCTCGTCCCGGTGACGCTCAGCGCCGCCCTGGCCGCGGCGCCCCTGTGGGGCGTGTCGCCGATCCCCTCCGCGCAGGCGATCACCCCGGAACAGGCGACGGCCGCGGGCTACATCCCCAACCCGGCCCCCGCGTTCGCGCGCATCGCGATCGACGAGATCACCCCGCGCGTGCTGGCCGGCAACACCTCCGGCGGCGGCATGGCGGCCGGCACGGAATCCGGCGTGCCGGTGGTGACGGTGTCCGGCACGGTGACCAATGTCGGTGACACTCCTCTCGAGGCCGTGGACGTGCGGCTCCAGCGTGGCCCCCGCGCCACCGACGCGTCGGCGGCGCGCGATGCGCTCGTGTGGTCCGAGCCGTCGTTCGGGGTGCGTGGCGAGTTCGAGCGGGTGTCGGAGTCGCTGGCCCCGGGGGAGTCGGTGCCGTTCTCCCTGTCCATGCCGGCCAGTGCCGTCCCGGGCGGAACAGACCCCGATCTGCAGCTCACGGAGCCGGGCGTCTATCCGCTTCTCGTCAATCTCAACGGCACACCGCAGGGCGCCGCCCCGGCGCGCCTCGACGACGCCCGCACCCTCCTCCCGGTGCTCGAGGCCCCACGTCCCTCGGGGCTGTCAGGGGTCGACGACGACGACGAGATCGCCCCCGCCCCACCCGCGGTGACTCCCGGACCGGCCCCCGCGTCGGTCCCGCTGACCCTCCTCTGGCCGCTGGCCTCGGCACCGACCCGGATCGCCGCGGTGCCGGGGGCGGACGGGCCGGACCCGGTGGTGATGCTCACCAACGGTTCGCTACTCGACGAGCTGTCCGACACGGGCCGGCTCACGGGTCTGGTCCGGGCGGCCGACGAGGCGTTCTCCGGGCCGGGCGGCCAGGAGCTCCGGCGCGCGACCTGCCTGGCGGTGGACCCGGACCTGGTGGGCACCGTGTCGCAGATCGCGGACGGGCGGACGGTACTGATCGACGACGGCAACGGACCCGTCGTGCCCGAGGAGGAGCGGTCCCGCTCCGGCAGGGAGGGCGAGCGCCGCCCCTCGACCCCGGCTGATCCCGGAACCGTCGCCGCCGACGCCGGGCGCTGGCTCGACGAGCTGCGGGCGCTCGCGGACGGCGGCTGCGTGGTGGCGCTGCCCACCGCGCAGGCCGATCTCGAGACCGTGGCGCAGGTCGGCTCGCCCGAGCTGACCCGGGCCGCTCTCGACCGCGGGGAGGTGATCGAACGGATCATCGGGGTAGAGCCCCTGTCGAACGTCGTGGTCCCGGCCTCGGGAACCCTCACGCCGGGGGCGGCCACCGCGCTGACGGGCCAGGGGTCCACCGCGATCGTGGCAGCGGCTTCGACCCGCACCGACACCGGGCTGATCCCGCCGCCGGGGATGGTCAGCCTGGCCGGGACGCCCGGACAGCGGGCGTTGACGTACTCGGACACCGTCGGTTCGGCGCTGGCCGCGACCGGCGAGGTGCCGGAGAACCCCCGCTACTCGGATCCCACCACGCGGTACTGGCTGACCGCCGACTCCGCGCAGGCCCGCCTGCAGGACGCTCGCGCCAGCCTGTTGGCGCCGCTTGTGGACGTGGCCGATGCCACCCCGAGCGACGCCGGGTCCGCGGGGGACTCCGCCGCGAGCCCCGCCGGGACACTGGCCGACGCCGCCGGGGCCGCCCCGGCAGCCGGTGAGGATGCGTCGGACACCTCCGAGCCGACGACGTTCGTCCCCGGTACCCCCGCCGCCGAGGCGGTCGAGCAGGGGGTGCTGGCGGTGCCGCCGCAGGTGTGGTCGATCGACCGCGATTCCGCCGGCTCACTGCTGGAGACGCTCGGCGAGCAACTCAGCGCGGGCCGCATGCGCGCGACGCCACTGTCCGACCGGCTGAGCGGCCCCGTCACCGTGCCGGACGGCTCGCTGGCCCCGGACCCGACCGGCGCCACGGACCCCGGCGAGGTGGACCCGTTCGCCCAGGACCCGGGCGGATCGACCGCGCAGCGGCTGGCCGCGGCGCTCGACGGGATCGGCACGCTGCGCTCGCTGGTCGACACCTCGGATCCCACCTCGTCGGGTGCCGCCGACCACCTCGACCCCCTCCTGGGCGACGCCCTGCGCGCGATCTCGGCGACGGGTCGGCGGGCCGGGGGAGACGGTGTGACCGTCGAATCCGGGACCGGCTCCGCCGCGCGGCTGCGTATCGTGAACCGGCTCGACCGGCTGCGCGACACCATCGACGCCTCGCTCGCCCGCGTGGACCTGCTGCCGCCGGGCAGCGTGTTCACCATGGCCAGCCCCAACAGCCCGCTGCTGCTGGTGATCCGCAACGGACTGCCGTTCCCGGTGCGAGTCGATGTCGACGTCGCCGCGCCGGAGGACCTGCACGTGGACCCCGTGGGCACGGTCCAGCTGCCGGCCGCCGGGTCGCGGACCCTCCAGGCGCCCACCCAGTCCGATGCCGGCGGTGGCGCCCGCCGCGCCGTGTCCTTCGCCCTCACCACCCCCGACGGCCGGCCGCTGTCGCAGCCGGTGGAGCTGTCCGTGCAGACCGGCGGCTACCCGGTGGCCCAGGGGTTCGCCCTCGCCGCGGCGACGCTCGCCCTCGTCCTCGGAGGCCGTCGGTACCTGCGCTACCGTCGGGGGATCCTCGATCCCGCGGATGAAGGGCACCGACCGTGAACGACGAGCAGGGTCCCCCCGAGCCCGGACTGCGCAGACCCGACCCCGGCCTCCGGGGCCGGCGGCGCGAGGCGGGCAGCAGTGTGGTGCCTTCGCGCCCCCTGGCCCCGCCGCCCGTCGCCGACTCGTTCTCCCCGGACGCCTTCTCGGCGCAACGAATGGCCCCGGCCCGCGAGGCCGCGGATCCCTCCGAGCCCCCCGGCGGCGGGATCGGCCGTCGGACACGCGACTCCTCCGACGCCTCCCTGATGCGGTCCACCGGCTCGATGGCCGTGGCCAACCTCGCCAGCCGCGTCACCGGCTTCGTGCGGATGATCCTCATCCTGACGGTGCTCGGCCCGGCCATCGCCTCGGCGTTCAACACCGCCAACACGCTTCCGAACATGATCACCGAGCTCGTCCTGGGCTCCGTGCTCACCGCCATGTTCATGCCGCTGCTGGCCAGATCCGCCCAGGAGGACCCGGACGGGGGAGTGTCGTTCATCAGACGACTACTCACCGTCACGTCGGTGTTGGCGCTGGTGGTGACGGTGATCGCGGTGGCGTGCGCGCCGCTGCTCACCGAACTGAACCTCGGCGACGGCGAGGTCAACACCTCCCTCGCCACCGCGTTCGCCTTCCTGCTGCTGCCGCAGATCTTCTTCTACGGCGTGTTCTCCGTGATGCTCGCGGTCCTCAACTACAACGGCGTGTTCAAGCCCGGGGCGTGGGCGCCGGTGTGGAACAACCTCGTGGCCATCGCCACGCTCGCCCTGTTCGCCGTGGTCGGCACCGGCATCGACGCGAACGCACCGGTGAACCTGCTCAGTGGGCCCATCCTGCTACTCGGTCTGGGCACCACCCTCGGTGTGGTCATCCAGGCCCTGGTGCTCGTCCCCGCCCTGCGCCGCGCGGGTGTCGACCTGCGTCCCCAGTGGGGCCTGGACCCCCGCATGAAGCAGTTCGGCGGGCACGCCCTGGCCGGCGTGACGTACGTGCTCGTCTCGCAGGTCGGTCTGGTCATGACCAACCGCATCGGGGCGGCCGCGGACGAGGCCGCCATCGCTATCTATCAGACCTACTGGCTCCTGCTGCAGGTGCCGTACGGGATCATCGGCGTCACCCTGCTCACCGCGATCAACCCGCGGCTCGCGGACAACGGCGTGGCCGGCCGCGACGACGCGGTGGTCCGGGACATCTCCCTCGGCACCCGCCTGTCCATGTTCGGTCTGCTGCCGATCATCGCGTTCATGACCGCGTTCGGTCCCGTCGTCGCCACCGGTTTGTTCCGCTACGGCAACTTCGACTCCCAGAGTGCCGACATCCTCGGCCTCACCCTGGCCTTCGGCGCGTTCACCCTCATCCCGTACGCGGTGGTCCTGCTGCAGCAACGCGTGTTCTACGCCCGCGAGGACTACTGGACGCCCACGATCATGATCCTGGCGATCACCGTCGTACGCGTGGTGCTGTCGTTGATCGTGCCGATGGTGGCCGACGAGCGCTCGCACGTCGTGGTCGGTCTGGCCCTGGCCAACGGCATCGGCTGGGTCGTGGGCGCGGCGGCGGGCTACATCCTGCTGCGCCGCGGCCTGGGCCCGCTGCGGGGCCGCGAGACCCTGCGCTCGGCGGCCTGGACGCTGGGCGCCTCGATCGCCGGTGCCCTGGTGGCGCTCCTGGTCGACCGGATACTGCCGATGGACGCCCTCACCGACGCGATGGGCAGCATCGGCTTCGTGATCCGCGCGGGGGTGGCCGGCGTGGTGACTCTGGTCGTGACCGGACTGATCCTGTCCCGCTCCCGACTTCCCGAGCTCGACACCGTCGCCCCCATCGTGCGCGGACTGGTGGGACGTCTGCGGCGATAGTCGATTAGGGGGCCGGGCGGTACGTACACTCGGGACGTCATAAGCGGTAGCGGCGGGCGGGCGGCCACGCCAGGCGAGGAGGGCTCCGGGTGGGCGAGAACACAGAGGGTCCGGCGCGCGGCACGCGCGGCGACGTCCCCACCCCGCCGCGACTGACGGTCGGGGGGCTCGTCGCGGGCGGCCGCTACGAGCTGCTGGAGCGCCACGGCGGGGTGGCCGGTCAGTCGTTCTGGAAGGCGCGGGACAAGCGCCTGGGCCGGACGGTCGCCCTGACGTTCGTCGATCCGCTGCCGGGGGAGACCCCGCCGGGCTCGGCGACCGGTGTGCTGGACCGGACGGTCGCGCTGACCGCCGTCTACTCCGATGGTCTCTCGCGGGTGCTCGACGTGATCCGCGGCCGCGCCGGGGGCATCGTGGTGACCGAGTGGATCCCCGGCACGAGCCTGGCCGCCGCCGTCGCGAACCCTGACCCCGGCTCCGCCGTCGGCGCGGTGTGGGGGCTGTCCGATGCCGCGACGCACACCGAGGAGGCGAACCTGGCCCTGGGCCTGGACTCCCCGGACCGGGTGCGCCTCACCGAGGACGGGCGCGCCGTCCTGGCCTTCCCCGGCGTGACCGCCGACGTCGACGCACGCAGCGACGTACGCGGATTGGGCGCCGTGCTGTACGCACTGCTCACCGGGGCGTGGCCCGTGGAACTTCCGGAGGGCACCGACGGGCACGAGCACGTCGACGGTCGGCCGGAGGCCGCCCCACGGGACGACGACGACGAGCTCGTCGACCCGACAGTCGTCAACCCGGATGTGCCGCCCGAGTCGGCGGTGCTGGCCATGCGCTCGCTCGACGGGTCGGCGGTGAGCTCGGCGGCCACCGTGCGGTCGATGGTCACCGACCGCACCGGCGGGCCGGTTCGGGCCCACCGCTCCGCGGCCGCCGGGGCCGCAGGTGTCGCCGGAGTCGCGAGTGTCGCGGGTGTCACTGGTGTCGCGGCCGGTGCGCGCGCCGCGGGCCTCGGGGGCCACGCCGGGGCGACGACGCCGGCCGCCACATCCGCATCCGCGTCCGGAGGGTCCGCGGGCGCGTACCCCGGGTCCTCGGCGGGTGCCGGGGGAGTGGGCGGGGACGCGGCGGCGGCCTCGTCGTCGTCGTCCTACCCCCCGGGGGCCGGATCCTCCTCGCCGCAGGATCCGGACCTGGGTTTCCCCGCGGACACCTCTGAGCGGTCCTGGTCCGACACGGCCGACGAGCCGGATCCGGATGTGCTGCGACGCCGCTGGCAGATCATGGCCGGTGCCGGCGCGGTGGCCGTGGTGGCCATCGTGCTGCTGTCGGTCTGGATGCTCGGCGCCCTCGGCAACGACCGGAACAACACGCCGCTCTCGCAGCAACTCGACGCGATCGAACGCGCCGCTCAGGCCAGCCGTTCCTCCGAGGCCGCGGCGCCGCCCGCCGAGGACGAGGGGACCGGTGGCTCCGGGGCCGACAGCGCCGAGAAGCAGGACGAGGCATCCCTGAGTCCCCTCCCGGTCACGACCGTCACCTCGTGGCAGCCGGCGTCATCCAACGGCACCGCGGAGAACTCGTCGAGCGCCCCGAACGTGATCGACGGCAACCCCTCGACCTCGTGGTCGACCGACACCTACCGCAACCAGTTCGGCAACTCGGCGTCGTCGTACAAGGCGGGCATCGGCCTGATGTTCACGCTCGACAGCGCCGAGAAGGTGCGGGAGCTCGAGATCTCCGCCGACGAGGACATCCGCTTCGAGATCCGGGCCGCCGAGAGCGCCTCGCCCACCTCCCTCGACGACACCACGCGCCTGGGCTCCGGCCGGGTCGAGGACGGGAAGGCGACCGTGACCATCGAGGACGCCGACGAGACCGAATACCTGCTCCTGTGGATCACCCGACTCGGGGCCGTGGGACCGCAGGCGTACCAGGCCGCCGTCACCGAGGTCGACGTGCTGGGCTGACCGGCGGCGGGAACGTGACCTCCCCATACGCCGCGGGGGCGGAATATCGTGACGCCCGTGAACACTGGTGCCGTCGTCGCCCCTGGTGTGCGCACCACCCGCACCCCACTGGCCGCCGACTCCCCGCTGACCGACGCCGAGTTGCTGGACGCCCACGTCACCGGCGACCCGGACGCGTTCTCCGCCCTCGTCCGCCGACACTACGACTACCTGTGGCGGCTGGCGATCCGGACGTCCTTCAACCGCGATGACGCCGCGGAGGCACTGCAGGAGGCGCTCGTCTCGGCCTATCGCCGCGCCGACTCGTTCCGGCACGCCTGCCCGGTGCAGGGCTGGCTGTACCGGATCGTCGTCAACGCCTGCCTGGACAAGATGCGGGCCCAGCGGCTGCGCACCCACAGCCAGCTCACGCCGGCACTGCACGAGCAGGTCTCCCTGCGCGACCACTTCCATCAGGATCCGGCCTACGCGATCATCGTGGCCGAGGCACTCTCCGCGTTGCCGGGCGATCAGCGCGACGCCGTCGTCGTCGTCGACATGCTGCGGTGCTCCGTCGCCGAGGCCAGCCATCTCCTCAACGTCCCCCCAGGCACCGTCAAGAGCCGCTGCTCGCGGGGGCGCGCCAAGCTCAGCGTGCTCCTCGAGGGTGTCGCGGTCACGCGCTGAGCGCGAGGCACCGCCGCCGCCACCCCCGGCGGGAACAAGCCGAACGCGCCGGGTGTTATGCCGGGTGGAGTTCAGACGCGGTGATTCCGACTCCGACCGTCTGATCACCGTGCGCCCGACCGCCGCCCCGAAGGAGTCAGAAGAAGCAATGAGCGAGACCATCCACGACGTGATCATCGTCGGATCCGGCCCGGCCGGCTACACCGCCGCCATCTACTCCGCGCGCGCCGAGCTCAAGCCGCTGGTGTTCGAGGGTTCGCAGTTCGGTGGCGCGCTCATGACCACGACGGACGTCGAGAACTTCCCCGGTTTCGCCGAGGGCATGATGGGCCCCGACCTCATGATGCAGATGCGCGAGCAGGCCGAGAGGTTCGGCGCCGACCTGCGCATGGAGGACGTGACCGGCATGGACCTGGCCGGTGACGTCAAGATCGTGCGCGTGGGCGAGGACGAGTACCGCACCCGCTCCGTGATCCTCGCGATGGGCGCCGCCGCCCGCTACCTCGGCATCCCGGGGGAGCAGGAGTACCTCGGGCGCGGCGTCAGTTCCTGCGCCACGTGTGACGGCTTCTTCTTCCGCGACAAGCCGATCGTCGTGGTCGGTGGCGGAGACTCCGCGATGGAGGAGGCCACCTTCCTCACCAAGTTCGGCTCGTCGGTGACGATCGTCCACCGCCGCGAGGAGTTCCGCGCCTCCAAGATCATGCTCGAACGCGCCCGCGAGAACGAGAAGATCGACTTCATCCTCAACGCGGCCGTCGACGAGGTCATCGCGGGCCAGAACGGCTCGGTCGAGAAGCTGCGACTCCGCGACACCGTGACCGGCGAGACCCGTGAGCTGGAGACCGCCGCCATGTTCGTGGCCATTGGTCACGATCCGCGCTCCGAACTGGTCCGCGACCAGGTCGAGATCGACCAGGACGGCTACGTCCTCACCGGCGAGACCACCGTCACCTCCATCCCCGGCGTCTTCGCGTGTGGCGACCTCGTCGACCACCGCTACCGCCAGGCGATCACCGCAGCCGGCTCCGGCTGCTCCGCGTCCATCGACGCCGAGCGCTGGCTCGCCGAGCAGGCCTGACCACCCACCGCATCCCCGAAAGGACCACCACCATGGCCGCCACCCCGAACATCGTCGACGTGACCGAGACGGACTTCGCCGACTCCGTGCTCACCGCCAGCGGCTCCAAGCCCGTGCTGGTGGACTTCTGGGCGACCTGGTGCCGCCCGTGCACCATGATGGCGCCGGTTCTGGACGAGCTCGCCGGGGCCGAGGCCGACAAGCTGACGGTGGCCAAGGTGGACGTCGAGGCCAACCAGGAACTGGCCGCCGAGTATCAGATCACCGCCATCCCGGCGATGCTGCTCTTCTCCGGAGGCGAGGTCGTGAAGCGCATCACGGGCGCCAAGTCCAAGTCCGCTCTGCGCACCGAGCTCGGGGACGTTCTCGGTAGCTGATCAGCGCGTCTTTCGCGTCTGCGAGCACTTCGGGGCCGCATCGGCCGGGTGTCCCCACCCGACCGGTGCGGCCCCGGCATCCGGGCGCCTGAACCGGTAGGTTCGTCCTGGTACCCATCAGTAGACGTGCAGGAGGACCCCCATGGCGTGGCGACGTGGTGACCGCGGGCCCGAGGTGGCCGCTATCCGGGCCACGCTCGCGGGCATGGGACTGCTGCACAACATCGAATCCGTCGGCCTGACCGAGCCCGAGGCCGGCTCCGTCCTCGCCCGCACGGACGCCGTGTTCGACGCCGACCTGGAGGCCGCGGTCCTGGCCTTCCAGCAGGCCCGGGGCCTCATCTCCGACGGAATCGTCGGCCCCGCCACCCAGGCCGCACTCGCCGACGCCAGCTACGTCCTGGGCACCCGCGATCTCAGCTACATCGTCTCCAAGCCGATGGCCGGGGACGACGTCGCCCAGCTCCAGCGGCGGCTCGGTGAGCTCGGGTTCTACGCCGGGCTCGTCGACGGCACCTTCGGTGCCCTCACCCATGGGGCTGTCACCGACTTCCAGCGGGACTGTGGGCTGTCCGCGGACGGCGTCGTCGAGGTCGAGACCCTCGACACCCTCGGACGTTTCTCCACCCTGTTCAAGGGCGGCGACGTGGCATCGCTCGTGGAGAAGGAGCGGGCACGGTCCTCCGGCCCCATGCTCGCCGGCAAGCGCATCGTCCTGGACCCCGGCCCGAGCGGTTCGGAGAACCCGATCCGGATCGACACCCCCTACGGGACCATCACCGACGCGGAACTGCTGTGGGACATCACCCAGCGGCTGTCGGAGCGGATGAACCAGGCGGGCGTCGAGGTGTTCCTCTCCCGCCCCGAGGCGATGATCCCCACCGATCCCGAGCGCGCCGAGATCGCCAACGCCTTCAACGCGGATCTCATCATCTCGCTGCGCCTGGACCGGCACCCGAATCCCGTCGGCAACGGCGTGGCCACGTTCTACTTCGGTAACTCACTCGGCTCCGAGTCGATGCTCGGTGAGGCACTGTCGGGTTTCGTGCAGCGGGAGATCGTGAGCCGGACAAGCCTGCGGGACTGCCGCACGCACGGCCGGAGCTGGCAACTGCTGAGGATGACCCGCATGCCGTCAGTGCAGATCTACCTCGGCTACGCCAACAGCGCCGGCGACCTGGAGATTCTCGGGGACCGGGCCGCGCAGGACACGATCATTGACTCGATCCTGGTGGGCGTCAAGCGCCTGTACCTCCTCGACGAGGACGATCACACGACCGGGTCGATGTCCGTCGACGACCTCATCAACTACGAGCAGGGCCAGCGGGGCTGACCGGCTCCTGCTCGCTCGTTCCGGCCGGTCCCGATCTCCAGGGCTGATCCGCTCCTGTTCACCTCGCCTGCCGGCTCTTCATCACCCGGAACCCGGATTGCCACGCGTATAGCCGCCCGGGCCGGCTCGCGCATAACAGGCCGGATTGGCTCGCTCCGGGCGTGAGCGCGCGGATCGGTGCCCGGGCTACCCCGGCGTCCTGCCGCTTCTCTGTGCGGCCCTCAGCGGCTCCGGATCATCGCCGAGGCACCGGAGAGGACTCCGAGCTCTCGGGTGACGATTCCGCGTTCGGCGAAGAGCTTGTCCAACGCGTGCTCGACGTCGGCCTTCCACTGATGCTCACTGTCGATGTCCAGGCGCAGTCGGGGGTACGTCTCGTGGTCGGCGACCACGGTGAACCCGTGCTCCACCAGGAAGCTCGCGGGTGGAACGCATGCGTCTGCGCCGCACCCGTCACGTGACGCTTCCGGGTCCGGGTTCTCGTTCGTGACCCCGAAGGCCTCGATCGCCTTGATTCCGCGACTGCGTAGGTCCACCACGACGGAATCCAGCAGGGCGGTGAGAGCACCCGCGGGCGCTCCGGACTCGACTGTCATTCCGGCCAGGAGAATGGCATCGGCGCCTACGGGCCCAGTGGGGAAGCAGGCCGCGCGGGGCACCATGCCCGGCGGCGCGTAGAAGACGGCGCCTGCCGCATGGTCCTCCTCGCTCGCGATCTGTCCGCACGCCCCCCATTCGAGACTGACATGGGAGATCCATGCCTCCTTCTCGAACTGCGGATCGCCGGGCGTCGCGGTGGCGTCGAGCCCGTCGGTCTGCCAGTAGACACAGCGTCGGCTCCTCGGCCCGAGTTGGTCCACTGCGGAGAGACTGAGTGTGCGGAGGGAGATCATCGCGAGGTTCCGGCCGACCCACCCTCGAGTAGTCCGAGGACGCGCTCGAGATCATCGGTGTCGCCCACGTCGATCGTGATCCGCCCCTTCCGGCGACCCATCGAGACGGAGACCGTGGTCTCGAAGCGGTCCGAGAGCCGGCCGGCGACGGCCTCCAGCTCCGGATTCCGCTGATGACCCCGGGGCTCCGGACGGGGCTTCTTCTCCGAGCTGTCGCCC
The DNA here is from genome assembly GCF_053645335.1 of Dietzia sp. NPDC055340. NCBI lineage: Bacteria > Bacillati > Actinomycetota > Actinomycetes > Mycobacteriales > Dietziaceae > Dietzia > Dietzia sp. NPDC055340. Next base: position 135,320 of record NZ_JBSHML010000009.1, read on the forward strand.
TCGCGGTTGGCGATCGTGACGATCTCTTCGGTGGCCCGGACAGAGAGCCCCTCGGCCACGATACGAGCCGCCAGCTCATCCTGCGCTGCGGCTCCGGCCTCGAGCCCCAGAAGGGCACGCGCGTGGCCGGCAGAGAGGACCCCGGCTGCGACGCGACGCTGCACGGCGGTGGGGAGTTGCAGGAGCCGGATGCTGTTCGTGATCGCGGGACGCGACCGGCCGATCCTCGAAGCGAGCTCGGACTGCGTCACCTTGAACTCGTCGAGCAGCTGCTGATACGCCGCCGCCTCTTCGAGCGGGTTGAGCTGCACCCGGTGGATGTTCTCGAGAAGTGCATCCCGGAGGAGATCTTCGTCCTCGGTCTGGCGGACGATAGCGGGGATGGTGGGGAGTTCAGCCCACTGGCTCGCTCGCCAACGTCGCTCACCCATGATGAGCTGATAGCGATCGTCGCCCAGTTCACGGACGACGATCGGCTGTAGCAGCCCGAACTCCTTGACCGAGTGGGACAGCTCGGCGAGCGCCTCCTCGTCAAAGTAGGTGCGCGGCTGCTTGGGGTTCGGCTCAATGGCTGCGGGAGAGATCTCTCGGTACACCGCACCCGGGTCGACGAGATCCGCTGTTTCACGTGAAACGCTCGACTCGGTCCCGGCATCGGTGGCAGAGCCCCGCTGGCCTGTCTTCGCCCGGGACTCCCCACGACCAGGAGACCCGCCTGCAGAACGCGGACGCGGGGGAGTGGTGCGCGGACCACCGGACCGCGGTCCGAGAATGAGGTCCGCTGCGTCGTCCCCGAGTCGGGGGCCTTCGTCCGGGCCGGTGGGGATGAGCGCGGCAAGACCACGGCCCAGTCCGCCCTTACGCTGCTGACTCATCGGCCATCCTCCACGTTGCTCTCGCCGTCGCTCGCCGAAGCGACCGTAGCGTCCCGGTCAGGGTCGGCGTCCGGTGTCTGATCCTCGTCGCCCCCGAATCGTGGATCCCGACCATTGAGCTCTCGCGCCGCGTCGAGGTACGCGAGCGCTCCACGTGAGCCGGCGTCGTACTGGAGGATGGTCATTCCGAAGCCCGGGGCCTCCGACACCTTGACGCTTCGTGGGATCACGGTCTTGAGAACGCGGTCTCCGAAGTGGTTTCGAACCTCACCGGCAACCTGCTCCGCGAGCTTGGTGCGGCCGTCGTACATCGTCAGCATGATGGTGGAAATGTCGAGGCTCGGGTTGAGGTGCTGCTGAATCAGCTCGACGTTCCGAAGCAACTGACCGACGCCCTCGAGCGCGTAGTACTCACACTGAATAGGAATCAGCACCTCGTGGGCGGCCACCATGGCGTTGACGGTCAACAATCCGAGTGACGGGGGGCAGTCGATGAAGACGTAGTCGATCCCCAGGGACGCCAGGTCGTCCTTGTCCAGGACCTCGGCAAGCCGACGCTCACGGTAATCGAGACCGACGAGCTCGATCTCCGAGCCCGCCAGATCTATCGTGGCGGGAATGCAGAAGAGTCGCTCCGCGTGGGGGCTCTTCTGCATCAAGTCCTCCGCAGCCTGTTCCCACATGAGGAGCTCGTAGCTGGACGGCGTTCCCTCACGGTGATCTACGGCCAAAGCCGTGCTCGCGTTGCCCTGAGGATCCATATCGATCACCAGCACCCCCAGGCCACGCATCGCGAGAGCGGCCGCGAGATTGACGGTCGAGGTGGTCTTACCGACGCCGCCCTTCTGGTTGGCGATGGTGATGATCCTGGTCTCGGTCGGGCGCGGCAACGCAGGCGCGTCCCCGCGGAGCACCTCGCTCGCCTGCCTTGCGGCGGCGAAGATCGGGGTCTCGTGGTCGGACATCCGTCACCTTTCAAGTCTCTCAATCAGCGGGTGGTATTCCCGATCGTTTGGCCGCTCTGCGCCCCACCCGACTCGGCGAGCCCAGTGTTTCACGTGAAACCGACATTGTCTGGTCGGCAGGATTTCATTCGGGGCATGGTCCAACACGGCCGCGCCCAACTCACCGCCGACGCTTGGCAGAGCCTCGCGAGCGAGCGTCCCGGCCCCCCATCTTAGTCCCCAGTGTGGCGATAACCAGCCTCGTCTCTTCGGCATCCGGAGCCGAGACGACTTCGACCCGGACGTCGGTGAAGCCCAACCGCGTCAGAGCGGCCCGGTCCCGTTCGATCTCCTCCACTGCCGAGGATCCCTTGAGCGCGACCATCCGGCCACCCACTCGGAGAAGCGGGGCGGACCAACCGGCAAGCTTGGCCAGCGGGGCAACAGCGCGAGAGGTCACGACGTCCGATTCTCCCGCTTCAGCAATGACTACTTTCTCCTCAGCCCTGCCGCGGATCACCCGAACGTCAATACCAAGACTGCCGATGATCTCTTCCAAGAAGGTGACCCTCCGCAGTAGCGGCTCGACGAGCGTCATCTGAAGATCCGGCCGGGCCAGTGCGAGAGGAATGCCGGGCAGACCGGCACCGCTGCCGATATCGACCACCGACTCGCCGTCGGCGAGGTGGGACGCGGCGGCCGCACTGTTGAGTACGTGACGATCCCACAGCCGTGGCCGCTCGCGTGGACCCATCAGCCCCCGCTCGAGCCCGGCGGTGGAGAGGAAGTCGACGTACTGCTGTGCCAGACCCGACCTGTCGCCGAACACCGTCTCGACACTGGGTGGCGGGGGAGGGGTCGCGTCGTCGTCGCCGGGACCATTCGACTCGAAGCCGTCACGTGACGCTTCAGCACCTGTGGGTTCGGACATGGTCGATACGCCTCACAATCGGGTCGGGGGAGTGGTGTTTCACGTGAAACTCCACAGGGAATTACACAGCTGTGACTAACGGCCTAGTTCGCACCACAGCGCTGGATACCGGCCAAATAGCTCAGGGGTGCGGGTGTCACCCCGCACCCCCGGAACGCCATCGTCCATCGCTACGCCGGAAGAACGACGACCCGACGATTCGGCTCGACACCGGTCGAATCAGAGGAGACACCCTCGATCTCGGCGATCGCATCGTGGATGATCTTCCGCTCGAACGGACTCATCGGCTCCATCTCCTCGGAATCACCGGCCTCGAGAACACGTTGCGCCACCGCGCGGCCAGTTTCGGAGAGCGCCTCCCGCTTGTTCGCACGCCAGCCTGCGATATCCAGCATCAGACGGCTCCGGTCCCCGAGCTCCTGTTGCACAGCGAGTCGGGTCAACTCCTGAAGAGCATCGAGCACAGCGCCATCCGCACCGACGAGAGAGTCGAGATCCCCGCCGCCATCGATACTCACCATGGCGCGATCACCCTCGACGTCCAGATCGATGTCCCCATCGAAGTCCAGAATGTCGAGGAACTGTTCAAGGTAGTCGCCGGCGACCTCGCCCTCCTCGACCAAACGCTCCTCGGACACCTCGATGTTTCTCTTCGACATGGACCTGCCTCCGTCGTGAACGCCGATCGCCGCACATGCTCCGAGCGGCGAGTACCTACCCCAAGTATGGGACAAGGTCCCGGATGCCGGGGCATCGGGGACCTTGTCCGTGTGCGCAGTCCGTTCGGGTCAGCGCTTCTTCTTCTTCTTCTTGCTCTTCGGTTTGGAACCGGAGGCCTTCTGAGCCGGCCTGCTACGTTGCCCACCCGGCGCGTGCGGCTTCTGGCCGGGTCGGGGTTTGGCCCCCGGCGTCGACGCCGCGCCCGCAGGCGTCGCCTCCCCGTCGGCTGCGGAAGCCACATCGGTCTCCACATCGATCGTGGAGGTCGCGCCCTCCTGAGCACGCGACGCCGACCCCAGGGCGGATCCGGCCGGACGGGCGTTCTTGGCCTTGACCGGCTTGACACCGACCTTCGGCGCGAGCGACTTCTGCTCCTCGCGACGCTGCAGCGCAGCGGCGTCGTCCTCCTTGGCCATCTTCTCGTACAGGTAGTACTGCTGCGCGAGGGTCCACAGGTTGTTGGTGACCATGTAGACGAGGATCGCCATCGGCCAGAAAGCACCGGTCACCAGAATGCCGATGGGGAACGCCCACAGCATCAGCTGGTTCATGATCTTGGCCTGCGGATTGGCGGCGGCCTGCGGCGACTGGTGGGACAGCGACACTCGCGCGTTCAGGTGCGTGGTCACCGCCGAGACGACCATCAGCGGGATGGCCACGAGGAGGATGTTCCAGCGGGCGAAGTCCAGCATCGCCCCCGGCTCCACGAAGGCCTGGAACTGCTCGACCGGCTGCGAGATGAAGGACGAGAGCGGCGCACCGAACAGACGCGCGTCGAGGAAGCTCTGGACCTCGTCCGCACTGAAGACGTAGTTGCCGGTGTTACGGGTTTCCTCGGCCGTCATCCCCAGCGCGTTGAACTGGGTGCCCATCCGGTTGAACGACCGCAGCACGTGGAACAGCCCGAGGAACACGGGGATCTGGATGAACATCGGCAGGCAGCCGAGAAGCGGGTTGAACCCTTCGGACTTCTGCAGCTTGCGGGTCTCGACGGCCAGTTTCTCGCGGTCGTTCTTATACCGCTTCTGCAGCTCCTTCATCCTGGGCTGCATCTCCTGCATTTTGCGGGAGAAGCGGATCTGCTTGGCCGCCGGCCAGAACAGCATGATTCGCAGCGTGACGACGAGGAAGATCACCGACAGCGCCCAGATGATGCCGTTGGAGTCGGCGTTGTTCACCCACGGCAGGAGTCCGCCGAGGAACGCGAAGATCTTGTGCCAGAACCAGAGGATCCCGGAGATCGGGTAATAGACCAGAGGGTCCGTGATGAACGACATGGGTGGGGAGTCCTAGCTACGTTCGGAAGAAGTCGGATGCTCGGGGGGCGCGGAGCCGGGATCGGGCGCGCGTGGCTCGGGGACAGGATCCCAGCCGCCCGGGGTCCACGGGCCACAACGAAGGATGCGCCAGACCGAAAGCCATGTTCCGTACCAGGCACCGTGGACCCGGACCGCCTCCACCGCATAGCTGCTGCAGGACGGAACGAACCGACAACTCGGGGGCGTCAGCGGTGAGATGCCCTTCTGGTAGAAGTCCAGCATCCACAGAAGGACCCGGGCAACGGGTCCGGGGCGGGGTCCGGCCATCACCGCGAGCCTCTCGCCCGGGCGGACGCAGTCTCCAGGCCGGAGCGCAGATCGCGCACGAGATCCTCGTGCGTCGCGGTGGCCGATGCCGGGTTGGCGCGGATGACGACCATGAGATCGGGCTCGAGCCCGTCGATGAGATCGGCCGCGATATGACGAAGCCGCCGGCTGACGCGGTGACGGGTCACCGAGTCGCCGACGGCCTTACTCACGACGAGCCCGAAACGGGGACCGCCCACGCGGATCTCCGAGGAGTCCACGTGGGCGTGTACGACCATGGTCCGGCGGCCCTTCCTGGCACCCCGACGCACCACCGTCGCGAAATCAGCGGAACGGTGGAGCCGGTGCCGCCCGGGGAGCACCCGCCGACCCGGCCGGAATCAGGCCGTCAGCGCGGAACGGCCCTTGCGACGGCGAGCCGCGACGATGCCGCGACCGGCACGGGTCCGCATACGCAGACGGAAGCCGTGCACCTTGGCACGACGACGGTTGTTCGGCTGGAAGGTCCGCTTGCCCTTGGCCATGGTTGGCTCCTCACATTGATGTCGGCGCCGAAACCGGCACGCGATCGAGTTCGAGACGTCGTCGAAACACCGATGACGGCGGCACCACGACGCGCCGCACGCTCTTCAGGCGCGCGACAGACTGTTCAAGATTACGCGCAGTAGCCGCCCGCCACCAAACCGTGTGATCACATTCGTATCTCCCGTACCACTTCGCAGGCCATCGCGACACGCCAACGGCGATGATGCTTGACTTCCGGTCTCCACTTGATCTTGAGGGTTGCCCAGTCGTTCACAGTGTTGTTACCGTCGTTCATCATCGAGCCCTACAGGGTCGCGCAACCGAGAACTCAGGCGTCCCAGATCCCACCCCACCCGGTCGTCGACGAATCACAACCTCTGGCCCTGCAAGGGAGAGGTCTATTTACCCACAGCTGTGGACAACCGTGTGGATATCCCAGTGGACCTGGGATCACGCCTGTGGATAGAGTGTGGTTCCCGCACGAGACGGACAACGATCCGCCGGACCCGACGATCATCGACACCAAACGAGAGGAGACCGCTCACCGTGTCTCCTGAGCTCGAACACGTGTGGAGCGCCGTTCTCGACAGACTGACGGATCCGGACCTCGCGAGCGACGACAACCCGGCCCTGTCCCGCCAACAACAGGCCTGGCTCCGGCTGGTCCAGCCCATCGCCGTGGTCAACGGGTTCGCGATGCTCGCGGCACCGTCGGCATTCGCGCGCGACAACATCGAATCAGTGCTCCGCGGCCCCATCACCCGGGCGCTCAGCTCGCAGTTGGGCGAACCCGTCGATCTCGCGGTCAAGGTGGACACGTCGCTCGCCGGCGCCCAACAGCCGACGGATGACGCGGGCGAACCGGACATCGATGTGGACGAGATCCACCGCCCCGAGCCCGAGGACGAGGTGACCCCCTCGGCGCCGCGGCCCACCCGCATGACCGAGGAGCAGATCGCCGCCGAGCGGTTGCTCCACGGGAGCGATCGCGACGAGGCGCTGTCCGCCGCGACCGCTCCGGGCCTCAACGAGCGGTATACCTTCAGCGCGTTCGTCCAGGGCAACTCCAACCGGTTCGCCCGCGCGGCGGCCCTGGCCGTTGCCGAAGCGCCGGCCCGCGCCTACAACCCGCTGTTCATCTGGGGCGAATCCGGGCTGGGCAAGACCCACCTGCTGCACGCGATCGGTCATTACTCCCTGCGGATGTACTCCGAACAGAAGGTCAAGTACGTCTCGACCGAGGAGTTCACGAACGATTTCATCAACTCCGTCCGTGACGGCCGCCAGAACATGTTCAAGAAGCGGTACCGCGAGGCGGACATCCTCCTGGTGGACGACATCCAGTTCCTCATCGGCAAGGAGCAGGTGCAGGAGGAGTTCTTCCACACCTTCAACACGATCCACAACGCCCAGAAGCAGATCGTCATCTCCTCGGACCGCCCGCCCAAGCAGCTGCAACCTCTCGAGGACCGGCTGCGCACGCGGTTCGAGTGGGGTCTGATCACCGACATCCAGCCACCCGAGCTCGAGACGCGGATCGCGATTCTCGACAAGAAGGCCAAATCCGAGGGTTACGAGGTTCCCCGCGATGTCCTCGAGCTGATCGCGACGCGTGTCCAGCGCAACATCCGCGAGCTCGAGGGCGCGCTGATCCGTGTGGTCGCATTCGCCTCGCTCAACGGTCACGAGATCGACGTCCCGCTCGCCGAGGTCGTCCTGCGTGACGTCGTCTCGGACGACGACTCGCTCCAGATCTCGGCCGCGACGATCATGGCGGTGACCGCGGAGTTCTTCTCGACGAGCATCGACGAGCTGTGCGGATCGTCCAAGACGCGGTCGCTGTCCCGGGCCCGTCAGATCGCGATGTACCTGTGCCGCGAGCTCACCGACCTGTCGTTGCCCAAGATCGGCGTGACGTTCGGCGGCAAGGACCACACCACCGTCATGTACGCCCAGCGCAAGATCCTCAAAGAGATCAAGGACGATCGGCGTACCTACGACCAGATCCAGGAACTGACCGCTCGCATCCGCGAACGCTCCCGCGCGATGTGAAGAAGTTTTTTCGCTAACCTCGACGGCATATGTTCCGCGCGGGGTGGCCCGCGCCCGTTCTTTCACCCGAGGGGGGAAGGGGTGTCAGGGCCGTGATCTCGGGCTCCGCGACTCCCCGGCAACAATGGTCATGGCCGATCGTCCAGAAGTTCAGACCGCGTCGCCGGCTGTCGCCGCGATCACGATGGTGGGTCTGGGTCAGAATCTCCTGACCGGACTCGCCCGCGTCCCGTTCGTCCGGCCGTGGCAGGGCCCGGGGAACATCGTCGACAACCTGGGCCAATCCGTGACCCGCCAGACCATCCGGTCGTTCATGGGCTACTCACTCGGACTCCCGATCGAGGAGTTCCGGTCCATGGAGCAGGTGATCGACGGGATCTGTTCCGTCGTCCTGCCACCGTATGTCCGCGGGATCGACGGCGTGACGATCACCCGCGAGGTCATCGGGGGGGTCCCCGGCCTGTGGTGCCGCCGCAGCGCCGGCAAGAACGCGCAGGAACAGGTCGACGGCACCATCCTCTACCTGCACGGCGGTGGCTACATCGGAACCTCGCCCATGATGTACGCGGCCTTCGCCTCGGCCACCGCCAAGCGGACCGGCTGCGACATCTTCATCGCCGACTACCGCATGGCCCCGGAATTCCCGTTCCCGGCCGGCGTCCTCGATGCCGCGAGCGTGTACGCGGCGCTCCTGGAGCAGGGGATCAGGCCCGAGAACCTCATCATCGCCGGGGACTCCGGAGGCGGCGGGCTGGCCGCCTCCCTGATCTCGCACCTGAACGTCTCCGGCATGCCCGTGCCGGCGGCGCTCGCCCTGTTCTCCCCGGAGACAGATCTCGAACTGGACCAGCCGTCCGTCTCGGACAACGCGCGGTACGACATCCTGCCGTGGAACGTGCCCACGGCCCCCTATCTGCAGGGAATCGCCCCGGGTGATCCACTGGTCTCGACCGTCAACGCGGCGCTGAGCCCTGACTGGTTCCCACCCACCTTCGTCACCTCGGGCGGGAACGAGATGTTCCGGGACGGGATCCGGGAGCTCGTGGCCCATCTGCGGGACGCGGACATCGAGGTCCACGCGATCGAGGCCGAGGGCATGTTCCACGTCTTCCCGATCCTCATGCCGTGGCTCGAGGTGTCCCGCCGGGCCTTCGAGGAACTGGACGAATTCGTCGACTCGCACGTCCGGTCACGGCGGTATATCGACATCGGCAGCGACGAGGACTGACTCACCCGCGCCCCGAATCACGCATTCTTGACCACCAACCACACCTTTCACAGCTGTGGACAAAGCTGTGGGATCTTGTGGACCAACGGTGGACAAGGGGTGGACCGGGTCTTGTGATTCCACCGGGGCTCCGAACCAAATCACAAGAATCAACGGATGCGTCCACACCACGAAATCGCGCTGGACCTGTAATGACAAGTCTCGGCTCACAATTTCACAGGACCTACTACTACCTCTTATCTCTTTAGATAGTTCTTGTTAGAAGTAGGGATGTGGAACGGCGAGTCCGCTTGACCGGGTTACACCCCTTCCGTGTGACCCGTGTCGGTGCGAGCGGTTACTCTCATGGAGACGTCTCGCCGCCCGGCGACGGGACGCGCCGCACGACCGCCCCACAAGACCACTCGTCCAGATACCCGAAGCGGTGTCAGCCCTGCCTGAAAGAGGTCATCGATGGAGATCACGGATCCGACGTTCCGCGTCACCCGCGAGGACTTCGCGGATTCCGTGGCCTGGGTGGCGCGCACGCTGCCGTCGCGCCCGTCGGTGCCGATCCTCGGCGGGGTGCTGCTCGAAGCAGATTCGGGACTGACCATCTCGGGGTTCGACTACGAGACGTCGGCCCAGGTCTCGGTTCCGGCCGAGGTCTCCGAGCCGGGTAGCACGCTCGTCTCCGGTCGACTGCTGGCCGACATCGCGCGGGCACTGCCGGATCGCCCTGTCGAGGTGACCGTGACCGCGCAGAAGATGTACATCACCTGCGGGTCCGCCAAGTTCACGCTGCCGACCATGCCGGTCGAGGACTACCCGCAGTTGCCGACCATGCCGGAGGTCACCGGTTCGGCGCAGGTCGACGCGTTCTCCGAAGCGGTCTCGCAGGTCGTCGTCGCGGCCGGCAAGGACGACACGCTGCCGATGCTGACCGGAATCCGGATGGAGATCGAGGGCCCGCGGGTCACGCTCATCGCCACCGACCGCTTTCGCCTCGCCATCCGCGAGTTCGAGTGGGAGCCGGCGCGCGATGACGTCGCGGTGGAGGTGCTCATCCCGGCCAAGGCGCTCTCGGAGGTCACGCGTTCGGCCGGTGCCGGCGGCCGCGTCGACCTGAGCCTGGGGGCCGGGTCCGAGGTGGGCGCCGAGGGAATCCTGGGGGTCCTGGTCTCGGGCCAGCGCACCACCACCCGCCTTCTCGACGCGGAGTTCCCCAAGGTCCGTCAGCTTCTGCCGCCGCAGCACAACTCGATCGCGGTGGTCGAGGTCGACGCCCTGATCCAGGCCATCAAGCGTGTCGCCCTGGTGGCGGACCGCGGTGTTCAGGTCCGGCTCGCGTTCAGCGAGGGTGAGCTCGCGCTCTCCGCCGGTGGCGACGACGCCGCGCAGGCCAACGAGACGCTCCCGGTCGACTTCGTCGGGGAGCCGCTGACCATCGCCTTCAACCCGGGCTACCTGCTCGACGGTCTGGGCAGCGTCCACTCCTCGCGCGTGGCGTTCGGGTTCACCCAGGCCAGCCGGCCGGCCGTTCTGCGCCCCGCGCCCGAGACGCTCCCGGAGCCCGACGCGGACGGTGCGATCGCCCCCGTCGACTCGAACCACACCTACCTCCTCATGCCCGTGCGCCTGCCGGGCTGACGTCAGCCGCGAGCCGGCATGCACCTGCGTCATCTGAGACTTCTGGATTTCCGCTCCTGGCCGCTGCTCGAGCTCGAGTTGGAGCCGGGGGTGACCACCCTCATCGGGCGCAACGGACACGGCAAGACCAACGTCCTCGAGGCGATCGGCGTGCTGGCCACCCTGCGTTCGCACCGGGTCGCCGCCGACGCGCCGATGATCAGGACGGGAGCGGAGACCGCCCTCGTCGGGGCACTGGCCCACAATGCCGGACGCGAGCTCACCGTCGAGCTCGCGCTCAATTCGGGCAAGGCCAACCGTGCGCGTCTGAACACGTCGCCGTGCCGGCGGCTCGGTGACATCCTCGGCGTGGTCCAGTCCGTGCTGTTCGCACCGGAGGACCTCGCCCTGGTCCGGGGCGAGCCCGCCGAACGTCGGAGGCTGCTCGACGAGCTGATGTCCCAGCGCCGGCCCGCACTCGGCGGCGATCTCGCGGACTACGCCTCGGTGCTCCGCCAGCGCACGGCTCTTCTCAAGTCGGCGTCGAGCGCACTTCGCCGGGGCCGACCGGAGGAATCCGCCGCCGCCCTGGACACCCTCGACGTGTGGGACGGCCGTCTGGCGGGGCTGGGGGCGCAGATCGTCGCCGGGCGGGTGACTCTCCTCGAGCAGCTGCGTCCCCTCGCCGTCGACGCCTATCGGACCCTCGCACCGGAGTCCCGCCCGGCCGCTCTCGCCTACCGGTTCCGGGTCGCGTCGCCCCCCGCGGAGTCGGAGCTGACCGATCCCGAGTTCGTCGAGGCGCTCCTGCTGAGCGAACTCGGGCGGCGCCGCCGTGAGGAGATCGAGCGCGGCCAGTCACTCGTCGGACCGCACCGGGACGACCTGATCCTCACCCTCGGCGAGGAGCCGGCGAAGGGCTTCGCGAGCCACGGCGAGACGTGGTCGTTCGCGCTCGCGCTACGCCTCGGATCGCTCGAACTGTTCCGTGCCGACGGCATCGAACCGGTCCTCCTACTCGACGACGTGTTCGCCGAACTCGACCGTCACCGCCGCGCCGCACTGGCTGATGTGGCGGCCGGCGTGGAGCAGGTTCTCATCACCGCGGCGGTCGGCGAGGACGTGCCGAGCGGGCTCCGCGGGGTGCGTCATGACGTCGTGATGACGGGCGAGGGAGCCGATCGTCACTCCGGGATGACACTGTCACAACGGCGGGACGACGACGTGGGTGGCCGGGACGGTGGCCCGGGTAATGAGGTGGGCGGCCCGGGCGCCGACGGGTATGACGACGACGGCGAGAGCCGCGACACCGATACCGGAAGTGGGGTTTCGCTGTGACGAACAGGCCGGGTGGGGATTCGGTAACACCGTCTGACCCGCCACAACGTGGTTATGACATCGCCAAGCAGGCGCTCGAGGAGGCGCGGGCCCGGGCGCGTGCCGAGGGCAAGCAGGTCGGTCGTGGCCGCTCCGCTCCGGTGGGCACCGGCCGACGTCTGCGCAAGCGCGGGTGGACAGGGTCCGGCGCCGACCCGTGGGATCCGCAGCCCCTCGGCAAGCTCTTCGGTCAGATCGCCAAGAAGCGCGGCTGGGACGACAAGGTCACGACCGGCCGGCTCTTCGCGGAGTGGGGGCGCATCGTCGGCGAGGACGTCTCGGCGCACGCGACGCCCGACCGGTTGGAGGAGGGGATCCTCTACGTCCGGGCCTCGAGCACCGCGTGGGCCACGCAGCTGCGACTGATGTCCGCGGACATCCTGCGCAAGATCGCGGCGGCGATGGGACCGGGGCACGTGCGCCGGCTCAAGATCGAGGGGCCGGAGAAGCCGAGCTGGCGCAAGGGGCCGTTGCACGTGTCCGGACGCGGTCCGCGCGATACGTACGGATAGGCCGCCGGGCGTGCCTGTGGGCCGTCCCGCGGTTCCCGCAGGTAGACTGGCACGGTCCCAGACCCGACGAGACGCGAGGAGTTCGCACGTGGCGGACGCCAAGAGCAAGAGCCCCAGTGAATACGGTGCATCCTCGATCACCGTCCTCGAGGGGCTCGAGGCCGTCCGGATGCGTCCGGGCATGTACATCGGCTCGACCGGCCCCCGGGGTCTGCACCACCTGATCTGGGAGGTCGTCGACAACTCGATCGACGAGGCCATGGCGGGCTACGCGAGCGGCGTCCAAGTCACGCTGCTCGAGGACGGCGGCGTCGAGGTCATCGATGACGGCCGCGGCATCCCCGTGGAGATGCACGAGCAGGGCATGCCGACCGTCCAGGTGGTCATGACCCAGCTGCACGCGGGCGGCAAGTTCGACTCGGACTCCTACGCGGTCTCCGGTGGTCTGCACGGTGTCGGCATCTCCGTGGTCAACGCGCTGTCGACCCGCGTCGAGGTGCAGATCAAGCGCGACGGACGGCTGTGGCTCCAGGACTTCGATATGGCGGTGCCGGCGGAGATCGTCGACGCCGGCCCGGCGGAGGGCACAGGGACGCGCGTCCGTTTCTGGGCGGACCCGTCGATCTTCGAGACCACGGAGTACGACTTCGACGTGGTGGCCCGTCGCCTCCAGGAGATGGCGTTCCTCAACAAGGGCCTGACCATCACGCTCATCGACCGGCGCGCCCGTGCCCAGCGGGCGGCGGAACTCGACGCCATCGCGGACAGCGAGGGCGCCGGGGGCGACTCGGGTCCGGGCTCGGACGAGGCGTCGGATGTCGAGAACGCGGTCGACGCGGAGAAGGCGTTCAATGAGGGCGCCGAGGCGGCTGCTGCGGACGAGGCGGAGGTCGAGGTCGAGCCCGCCAAGGTCCGCGAGCGCAAGCGCACCTTCCACTACCCGGACGGGCTGAAGGACTACGTCACCGCGATCAACAAGTCCAAGACCTCGATCCACCCGACGATCCTCTACTTCGAGGGCAAGGGCACCGGCCACGAGGTCGAGGTCGCGATGCAGTGGAACTCCGGCTACTCGGAGTCGGTCCACACGTTCGCCAACACCATCAACACCCACGAGGGCGGCACCCACGAGGAGGGTTTCCGAGCGGCGCTGACCTCCCTGGTCAACAAGTATGCCCGCGACAAGAAGCTGCTCAAGGAGAAGGACCCCAACCTCACGGGTGACGACATCCGTGAGGGCCTGGCCGCGGTGCTGTCCGCCAAGATCGCCGACCCGCAGTTCGAGGGGCAGACCAAGACCAAGCTCGGCAACACCGAGGTCAAGGGGTTCGTGCAGCGCCAGGTCGCCGAGCACGTGGGGCACTGGTTCGAGGCCAACCCGGCGGAGGCCAAGACGATCGTCAACAAGGCGATCGCCTCGAGTCAGGCTCGCGTCGCCGCGCGCAAGGCCCGTGAGATGGTGCGCCGCAAGTCCGCCACCGATATCGGCGGTCTGCCCGGCAAGCTCGCCGACTGCCGCTCCAAGGATCCGTCCAAGTCCGAGCTGTACATCGTGGAGGGCGACTCCGCCGGCGGCTCGGCCAAGTCGGGCCGGGACTCGATGTTCCAGGCGATCCTGCCGCTGCGCGGAAAGATCATCAACGTCGAGAAGTCGCGGATCGACAAGGTCCTCAAGAACGCCGAGGTCCAGGCCATCATCACGGCCCTGGGCACCGGCATCCACGAGGAATTCGACATCGAGAAGCTGCGCTATCACAAGATCGTGCTCATGGCCGACGCCGACGTCGACGGCCAGCACATCGCGACGCTGCTGCTCACGCTGATCTTCCGGTTCATGAAGCCGCTCGTCGAGAACGGTCACGTCTACCTGGCGCGGCCGCCGCTGTACAAGCTCAAGTGGGGCAAGGGCGAGCCGGACTTCGCCTACTCGGACCGCGAGCGGGACGAGCTGCTCAAGATCGGCCTCGAGAACAAGCGCAAGATCAACGTCGACGACGGCATCCAGCGCTACAAGGGTCTGGGCGAGATGAACCCCAAGGAGCTGTGGGAGACCACCATGGACCCGACGGTCCGCACGCTGAGCCTGGTGACGCTCGACGACGCGGCTGCCGCTGACGAGCTGTTCTCGATTCTCATGGGCGAGGACGTGGACGCGCGACGCAGCTTCATCACCCGCAACGCCCGCGACGTGCGCTTCCTGGACGTCTGACGCCGCGACCCCCGGGCAGGTCCACCGTGTCGGCGTGGCCCGATCCGTGGGTGTGGGTCAGAAGGCGCCGCAGTCGTCCGGGGCGGGGAGCCCGGCGAGCCGGTCATGGACGAACTGCAGCGCCAACGGGAAGTTGGTCACCGCCGCGGCGGCGTGGGTGACCCCCGCGACCGGCGGCGTCGTCTCGTGATGGAAGTGCACGGTCGCACCCTGCGCACACCAGTCGCGACCCAACTGCTCGACCTGGCCGAGGGGGATGATGTCGTCATTGACCCCGCCCGCCAGCATCACCGGCACCGAGGGCACCGCATTGCCGATGCGCTGGTGATCGAGTACGGCCAGCGCGGCCGGCTCCGCACGGATGACCTCACCCAGGCGGCGCCCGGTGGACGTCCACTCGTCGGTGGTCCGGCCTGCGTAGGTCGACCGCAGATCGAGAGTGCACAGCCCGGAGATGTCGGCCAGTGCCGCGCGACCGGCGTCGTTGATGTTGCGCTCGATCACGTCGCGCAGTGACGGGTAGCGGTCCACCATCCCGTTGATCGCGAATCCGATCGCGCCGGTGAGGGTGGAGCCGTCGATGTGGTCGAGTACCGCGAGCAGGTCCGCCGGCGGCGCCGAGGCGTACGCGGCCCGCAGATCGACGTCCGGGGCGTAGCCCGGCGCGAGTTCGGCGGCCGCGGCCGAAGCACCGCCGCCCTGGGAGTGACCCCAGAACACCACAGGCGACTCGCCCGCCAGGGATCGTGCCGCGCGGGCGCCGTCGAGCATGGCGTGCCCCTGCTCGACACGGTCGGAGTACGTGTGGACCCCCGGCGTGCCGAGACCGATGTAGTCGATGACCATCACCCGGAACCCCTGGGACGCGAGTGCGAGGGCGAACGCCTCCTCGTACGACGGGACGGCACCGCCGGTCTGTGGGTTGACGCCCACCGCGGACTCGACGTTCCGGGACGGTGCACATGCATCACCCTGCCCCTGGGTCCCCGGCCCGATCACCACCGTCGGCCGCGGCCCGGCACCTGTCCACGGGCCGGTGGAGTCGTACAGCGCCGCCGAGGTCGCGACGGGCGCACCGTGGACGTCGGCGGTCTGGTAGATCAGCCGCTGCGCGACGGCCGGCAGTGGCGAGGCCAGCGGTGGGAGCCCGGGGACATCGACGGCCAGCGGCAACGAGGTGGGCTCAGTGCGCAGGACCGTGCCGGGGTCGGCGGCGGGAAGTCCGGAGGTGTCGTAGAAACCGCCGGGCTGATCGAACTGCTCTCCGGGCGTGGCAGCGGCCGCTGCCGACGTTGTCGTCGTCGTCATCACGGCGGGCATGGCCGTCGCGCACAGGGTGAGGGACGCCGCCACGGCGACCCCCGCGCGGCGCCGTCGGCGGACCGGATTCGAGTGCTGGCTCATGCCCGGATGCTAGGACCGTCAACACCGCGCGGCAGGAGATCGAGGATATAGAGGACAGTGCCGCGTGCCCGTACGTGCTGTTTCCGCAGGACCTATAGACTGGACCGGTCGAAGTGACGCTTCCAGGCGCCGCTTCGAAAGCGAGACGAAGAGGAGCCCATGACGGACACCACGCTGCCGCCCGAAGCCGGGGGACACGACCGCATCGAGCCGGTCGACATCCAGGCCGAGATGCAGAGAAGCTACATCGACTACTCGATGAGCGTCATCGTCGGGCGCGCGTTGCCGGACGTTCGGGACGGCCTCAAGCCCGTGCACCGCCGCATCCTCTACGCGATGTGGGACAACGGCTACCGCCCGGACCGCAGTTACGTGAAGTCGGCCAAGCCGGTCGCCGACACGATGGGTAACTTCCACCCGCACGGCGACTCGGCGATCTACGACACGCTGGTGCGCCTGGCCCAGCCGTGGGCGATGCGCTATCCGATGGTCGACGGCCAGGGCAACTTCGGTTCCCGCGGCAACGACGGCGCGGCCGCCATGCGTTACACCGAGTGCAAGATGACCCCGCTCGCCATGGAGATGGTGCGGGACATCGAGAAGAACACGGTCGACTTCCAGCCGAACTACGACGGCAAGACGCAGGAGCCCGTGGTCCTGCCGTCCCGTGTTCCGAGCCTGTTGATCAACGGCTCGAGCGGTATCGCCGTGGGTATGGCCACCAAGATGCCGCCGCACAACCTGCGCGAGGTCGCGGAAGCGGTCTACTGGGTGCTCGAGCATCCTGACGCGACCGAGGAGGAGTCGCTCGAGGCGTGCATGGCACGCATCAAGGGCCCGGACTTCCCGACCGCCGGGTTCATCGTGGGTGACCAGGGGATCAAGGACGCCTACCGCACCGGACGCGGCTCGATCCGCATGCGGGGCAAGACCTCCATCGAGGAGGAGGGCAGCCGCACGGTCATCGTGATCACCGAGCTGCCGTACGAGGTCAACCCGGACAACATGATCCTGTCGATCGCGGAGCAGCTGCGCGACGGCAAGATCGCCGGCATCTCCAAGATCGACGACGAGTCCTCGGACCGCGTCGGCCTGCGCATCGTCATCACGCTCAAGCGGGACGCCGTCGCGAAGGTCGTCCTCAACAACCTGTACAAGCATTCGCAGCTGCAGACATCGTTCGGCGCCAACATGCTCTCGATCGTCGAGGGCGTCCCGCGGACCCTGCCCATCGACCAGCTGGTGCGCCTGTACGTCACGCACCAGATCGAAGTGATCGTCCGCCGCACCCAGTACCTGCTGGACGAGGCCGAGAAGCGCGCCCACATCCTGCGCGGTCTGGTCAAGGCACTCGACGCGCTCGACGAGGTGATCGCGCTGATCCGCCGGTCCGAGACCGTCGACATCGCGCGCCAGGGCCTCAAGGACCTCCTGGACATCGACGACGACCAGGCGCAGGCGATCCTCGACATGCAGCTGCGGCGCCTCGCGGCGCTCGAGCGGCAGAAGATCATCGACCAGCTCGCGTCCATCGAGCTCGAGATCGCGGACTACAAGGACATCCTCGCCCGGCCCGAGCGCCAGCGCGCGATCGTCGGCGACGAGCTCCGCGAGATCGTCGAGAAGTACGGCGACGACCGCCGTACGGTCATCATCCCGGCCGACGGTGACGTACGCGACGAGGACCTCATCGCCCGCGAGGACGTGGTGGTCACGATCACCGAGACCGGGTATGCCAAGCGGACCCGCACCGACCTGTACCGCGCCCAGAAGCGCGGCGGCAAGGGCGTGCGCGGTGCGGAGCTGAAGCAGGACGACATCGTCCGCCACTTCTTCGTCTCCTCGACACACGACTGGCTGCTGTTCTTCACCACCAAGGGCCGCGTCTACCGGATCAAGGCGTACGAGCTGCCCGAGGCCAATCGCACCGCGCGCGGCCAGCACGTGGCCAACCTGCTGGCGTTCCAGCCGGAGGAGCGGATCGCCAGCGTCATCCGGATCAAGGGCTACCAGGACGCTCCGTACCTGGTCCTGTCCACGCGGAACGGTCTGGTCAAGAAGTCGCGTCTCGAGGACTATGACTCCCCGCGTTCGGGCGGCCTCATCGCCGTCAACCTGCGTGATGGCGACGAGCTCGTCGGCGCGGCACTCGCCGGCCCCGACGACGACCTGCTGCTGGTCTCGGAGAAGGGCCAGTCGATCCGCTTCCACGCCAACGACGACACGCTACGCCCGATGGGCCGCGCCACGTCCGGTGTCATGGGCATGCGGTTCAACGACGGCGATGCACTGCTGAGCATGTCCGTCGTGCGGGCCGACACCTCGGACCAGGAGAAGTACTTCCTCCTGGTGGCCACCGAGCGCGGCTACTCCAAGCGCACCGCGCTGAACGAGTACACGGCGCAGGGACGCGGCGGCAAGGGCGTGCTCACGCTCATGTTCGATCCCAAGCGCGGCAAGCTCGTCGGTGCGACGATCGTGGAGTTGCAGGACGAGCTGTACGCCATCACCTCCAGCGGTGGCGTGATCCGTACGTTCGCCAAGCAGGTCCGCAAGGCGGGTCGCCAGACCAAGGGCGTGCGCCTGATGAACCTGGCCGAGGGCGACGCGTTGCTGGCCATCGCCCGTAACGCCGACGAGCCCGACGAAGAGGACCGGTCCGAGGCCGAGTCCGTCGAGGAGGCGTAAGCCATGACCGAGCCGACCGATCCGGCCGCCAGCGGCCCCACACCGAAGGGGTCCGCCCCGGCGCCCGGTTACGGCGCCTCGGGGGACACCTCCGCCACCGCGTCATCGGCCGGGTCGACGGCCTCGACGCCGGCGTTTTCGTCGTCGTCGGACCCGTCACCGGGCGCACCGGCGGTCGCCCCGACCGACACGACCCCGAGTAGTGCGGAAACCACCCGGTTCCCCGCCGCCACCCAGCACCGCGCCGAGGGCGGGTTCGGCGGGGTCTCCACGGCTCCCTCCGGCGGCGCCGCCGGACGCGCCGCACCGATCATCTCCCCGACGGACCGCCGCGGTCCGCTCGAGTCGGTCCTGGTGCTGCGCCGGATCGATCCGTGGTCCGCGTTCACCACGGTCCTGGGCCTGATGTTCGCGCTCTATCTCGTGTGGATGGTCGCGATCGGCGTGACGTACCTGCTGCTGTCCGGCATGGGCGTCTGGGATCGCCTCGGTGGGCTCCTGTCCGGCGTGGCGGGTGACGAGTCGGCGTCTGTCATCGGGCCGTCGACGATCTTCCTCTACAGCGGTGGAGTCGGCCTGCTCAACGTGCTGCTGTTGTCGATCCTGTGCACGCTGGCCGTGTTCATCTACAACCTCGCCGCCGGCCTGACCGGCGGAGGCGTGCAGGTGACGCTCGCCGACCGGCGAAACTGACCGTCTCGGATCGCGACTCCGGACCGCCGAAACGATGCAGGTCGGCGGCCGATTTGGGGTAATGCGAGGGCGTCGGGTAGATTAATCCATCGGTACGAGGGCCTATAGCTCAGGTGGTTAGAGCGCCAAACTGATAATTTGGAGGTCGGAGGTTCAAGTCCTCCTAGGCCCACTCCGACAGGCAGACGCCGGATCCGCAAAGCCGGGTCCGGCGTTTATGCTTGGAGGTACGCATCGGCCACCTCGCCGATGTGCGGGGCCTTAGCTCAGTTGGTAGAGCGCTGCCTTTGCAAGGCAGATGTCAGGGGTTCGAATCCCCTAGGCTCCACTGAAATCAGACGCGTCGCCCATGCCCCATGCCAGGCACGCAGTTCGCACGCCGCCCCCCTTTCGGCGGAGAGGCAGACCGTGGAAACGACCCCTCGACCCTCGTGGCGCCCCTTCGTCCTGATCGCCCTCGTGGTGACCGTGGCGCTGGCCTCCAGCGCGACCCCCACCCCGCTCTACGTCGACTATCAACAGGCGTGGGGTACCAGCGGCACCATGATCACGGTCGTCTACGCCGTGTACGCCCTGGCCGTGCTGATCCCGCTGCTGCTTCTCGGCAGGCTCTCCGACGCGGTCGGGCGCCGGCCGGTCATCCTCGCCGGGCTCGTACTGCTGGCGGTGAGCATGGCGGTCCTCGCCGCCGCGCCGAACGTGGGCTGGCTCATCGCGGCCCGCATCACGCAGGGCGTGTCGGTCGGGCTGATCACCGGCCCCGCCGCGGCAGCGCTGATCGAGCTCCACCCACGCCGTGATTCCCGGATCGGCGCGCTCACCAGCAGCTCAACCACGAACTTCGGCATCGCCGGCGGTGTTCTCCTCTCGGGCGCGGTGGCCACGGTGTCGTCGTCGCCCCTGACCCTCCCGTACCAGGTGATCGCGGCGGCGACCCTGGTCCTGCTCGCCGCGGTGTGGGCGTGCGTGCCGGAGACCGCCGGCGGTTCCTCGACCGTGCGCGAGTCGTTGCGGCTGCGGCCGCCGACCGTGCCCGCGCGGATGAGGTCGACGTTCGCGCTGGCGGCGATCTGCGTGATCGTCTCGTGGTCGGTCGGCGGAGTGTTCCTGGGACTCGGCGGGGCCATAGCGCGCGATCTGCTGGGCCGATCCGATTACCTGGTCACCGGCCTGGTCGTGGCGGCGCTCCAGGGCGCCGCGGGCGTCGCGCAGTTGGTGTGGAACCTGCGCGCGGGGCCGGACCAGTGGCGGCGCGGCATGAGCGTCGGGGTGGCGCTGCTGCTGCCGGGGCTCGTCGTGGCCTCGTTCTCGCTGGAGTGGCGCACGGTGCCGGGATTCCTGCTCGCGGCCCTTCTCACCGGACTGGGGATGGGCCTGCTGTTCCTCATCGGCACCACGCTCGTGGCACAGAGCGCTCCCGCCGAGGCCCGGGGGCAGGTGTTCGCCGCGCTGTACCTCGTGGCGTACACCGCGCTCGGGGTGCCCGCCGTGCTCGCGGCGCTGGCCGCCGAGCGGATCGGACTGATCCCGGCGTATCACCTGTTGGCGGCGATCGTCGGTACGACCGGTCTCGTGGCACTGGCGGTGGTGGCTGTACGAGGTCGCGGGCGCGAGCGCTGACGCTACTGCGCGACGGGGGTCGCGGAGGCGCGTCGTAGGAAGGCGGCTCCGAGGAAGCCCAGGGCGAGGAACGCCGCGGCCACCAGCATCGCCCACCGGCTGGCGTCGGCGAACCCGTGGGCCAGTGCGTCCACGGCCGCGGCCGTGTGGTCCCCGAGCGGGCCGGCGTCACCGTGGTCGCGGAGCACACCGATGGTGCTGCCGGCGGACTGACGAGTCGACTCCGCGAGCTGATCGGCCGGGCCGCCGGCGAGGCCCGCGTTCTCGAGGGCCGCGGGCAGCGTTCGCGCCAACGAGATGGACAGGGCGGCGCCCGCGAAGGCGGTGCCGAGCGCCGAGCCGATCTGCCGGACCGTGCTCTGGGTGGCCGAGCCCTGCCCGGAGATGGCCACCGGCACGTCACGGAGCACCGTGCCCGTGAGTTGGGCGGAGGCCAGGCCCAGGCCCAGGCCGTACACGGTCAGCGGGATCGCGACCAGCCAGGCGTGGGTGTCGTCGCGGATGAGCAGGACCAGGGCCAGGACGCCGATCAGTTCCAGCCCCAGCCCGATGAGCACCGTCCCCGGGGAGCCGAACCTGGCGGCCAGATGGCGGGCCGAGGCACCGGACAGGAATGCGCCGAACGCCATCGCGGCCAGCACCAGGCCCGCGCTGATCACCTCGAGACCGAGCACGTTGACGAGGTAGAGCGGCAGGATGAACAGGAGTGCGAACTCGCCGACGGCCACCGTGCCGGCGGTGAGGTTGCCCCACGAGAAGGTGCGGAGAGAGAACAGCGACAGATCTAGTAGGGCCGACCGGTGGACCTTCTCGCGGTGGCGTTCCCACAGGATGAACAGTGTCAGGGCCACCGCGGCTATCGCGAGGGCGATCGGGGTCGCCGAGACGGGGGCGTCGGCCGGCCAGGTCAGGCCGAACAGGGACAGATCGGCCTTCGGGGTCCACCAACCCAGGTCGGGGCCCTCGATCACGGCGAACACCAGGGCGCCGAACCCGATCGCGCTGAGCAGTGCGCCGTCGACGTCCACCCCTGGACGGGCCTTCTCCCCGCGCGTTTCGGGGACCGTGAAGATCACCGCGACGAACAGGATCGCGCCCAACGGGAGGTTGACGAGGAAGATCCAGTGCCACGAGGCCCACTGGGTCAGCGCGCCGCCGAGCAGCGGCCCGATCGCCGCGGCGCCCGAGATCACCGCCCCCCATACCCCGAACGCCGCGGCCCGGTACCGGCCGCGGAACAGCGTGTTCACCGATGAGAGGGTGGCGGGCATGATGAACGCGGCGCCGACCGCCTGCACCGCGCGGGCGGCGAGTAGCGGCCCCGCCGACGAGGCGGCCGCCGCCAGCAGGCTGCCGCCGACGAACACCACGATGCCGGCCAGGACGAGGCGCCGCCTACCGAGCCGGTCGGCGAGGGTGCCAGTCGAGAGCAGCAGGGCGGCGAGCAGGACGGCGTAGAGGCTGTTGACCCACTGCGCGTCGGTCAGGTCGAGGTTCAGATCGAGGATGATCGTGGGCAGTGCCACGCCCACGATCGTGCCGTCCAGCACGATCAGTCCGAGGGCGATCGAGAGCATGGCCAGCCCGGCCCAGTCTCGGCGTGAGGGGGCGGCTACGTCCGCGAGGTCATCCGGCAGCGTCGAAGCCGGGGTGATGGCGCCGTCCCCACCAGGCGCATGCTTGGTCATGGCCCCATCTCATCATGTAGATGTCGCGTTCACATCGTGAAAGCGGATGATGTGGACCTCAACCGAAAGGTTGAGGCCCCGGCGGCGCGGCAGGGCTGGTCGAGCCGGGGCCGTCAGTTGCTGAGCGACTGGGCCGCGGCCACCATCCCGACGGCGGCCAGTCCGGTGCGCAGCCGGTCCGAGGCCATCAGTGCGGCGATCCGCGGCCGGGTGATCTGCTCCTGCGCGATGCTCGCGTGCAGCGGCACCACGCCGGCGGTGATGACCGGGCCGGCGAGGCTGCTCGCGCACGCCACCGCCGTGGCGACCCGCCCGGTGCGCTCGCCGGACCGCACGGACCCGTACGTCGCCCAGACGGCCGCACCCAGCGAGGTGGCGTAGAGCGTCAGCGCGACCGGCGCGATGCGTCGGGCGTGGTCGGACTGCCGTTCCGCGATGCCGTGGGTGGTGCCGTCGAACAGCTGGGGGTACACCACGGAGCTGACGATGGACTGGAACCCGAGCGTGATGGCCGAGGTGGTGAGCAGCGCGAGGCGGCCCGCACGCAGGGTCGGATCGGACGCGGGCCGACGACGCTTCATGCCCGCCAGGCTACCCCTCCCGTGACCGTGCCAGGAGCTGACGGCCCTCGCCGTCGTCGGTCACCGCACGTGCGGTGCGCAGCACGACGCGCCACCCTCGGTCGGGCGCGTCCACCGGGCCGCGTCGCTCCAGCTCCCACCTGCTGGCGGTGACCCGCAACACCGTGTAGCGGCCCGGCCGGGAGGACCGCACGACGAGCTGGGTGTACCCGGTGGCCACGGCGCGGTCGCCGCTGAGCAGCACCACCGGCAGGCTCGGGACGTGCCCGCAGCCGTGGGCGATGAGCCCCTGGTGGGCGTCGCCGTTGACCATCTCCATCAATCCGTCGTGGCCGTCCAGGCGACCGGTGTCGACGTCGTACACGCCGTCGGAGGTCCACAGCTCGGCCACGCCCTCGGCGTCGCCGGAGTCGACGCGGGGTGAGTAGGAGCCGAGGATCCGCAGGATCGCCAGCTCGTCTTCGGCGGCGGCCAGGCGGCCTTCGGTCTGGTCGATCCGGGCCTCGACGGAGGCGAGTCGCGCATCGAGCGCATCCATGCTTCGGGCATCCGGGGAAGAAGTCATGGGTTCCATATTAAAGCGCCGACTCAATCGGTGAACACGTTATAGTTTTCTCCATGACGGACACTAATTCGGACACCGGTCCATCGATCGTCACGGCCGATGTCGTGGTGGTGGGGATGGGTATCGCGGGAGCGTGCGCGGCCATCGAGGCGGCCGAGGCCGGCTCGACGGTGATCGTGCTGGAGGGTGCCTCCGGGCCGGGCGGCTCGTCCGCGCAGTCCGGCGGCGAGGTCTATCTGGGCGGCGGCACCGCCACCCAGCAGGCGCTGGGCATCTCCGACACGGTGGAGGACATGCGCGCGTTCCTCACCGCGGCGCTCGGCCCGAACGCCGACGAGTACAAGATCGAGGCCTACTGCACCGGCGCGGTCGAGCACCACGACTGGCTCGTGGCGCACGGCGCGGTCTTCAACCACAAGCTGTGGGACACCCCCACCTGGATGCCCGGCGACGACTCGGGACTGATGTGGATGGGCGAGCGCGCCGAGCCGTACGCCTCGGTCGCGAAGCCCGCCGCGCGCGGCCATCGCCCGCCCGGCCCCAACTTCGCCGGCAACCTCCTCATGGACGCGCTCGTGGCCACCGCCGAGAAGGCCGGGGTCACCCTCCAGTGCGACATCAAGGTCCGTTCGCTGATCGTTGAGGACGACGAGGTGGTGGGCGTGCGCGCCACCGAGTTCGGTGCGGAGCGCGAGTACCGCGCCACCGGCGGCGTCGTCCTGGCCACCGGCGGGTTCGTGGACAACGAGCGCATGATCGAGCAGTGGGCGCCCCAGCAGCTGGGCAAGGACGCGGTGTCCGACGGCCGCGACGACGGCTCGGGGATCGAGATGGGCATGGAGATCGGCGCCGCGGTGCGCCGCATGCACCAGACCGAGACCGCGATGCTCATCATCCCGCGCCTGGTCGTGGGCGCGATGCTCGTCGACGGCGACGGCCAGCGCTTCATCAACGAGGAGGTCTACCCGGGCCTGTACTGCCACGCCGCCGTGCATCATCGCCGGCCGCCGGTCTGGGTGATCATCGACGAGAAGGGCATCGAGGACGTCCCCGAGTCCGAGCTGTGGGGGATGCAGCCCATGCACGCTGCGGAGACCATCGAGGAACTGGCCGCGGACTGCGGCCTGCCCGCCGACGCGCTGGCCGACCAGCTCCGCCGCTACAACGCCGGCGCCGAGCGCGGCGAGGATCCGCAGTTCGGTAAGAGCGCGGGCTGGGTGCGGCCGCTCGAGCCGCCGTTCGGCGCGTACCCCACCGGCGCCGGCGGGCCGGACAGCTTCAACGGCCTGCCGCTCAAGGCGCAGGGCTTCACGCTCGGCGGCCTGCACACCGATCTGGACGCGCGGGTGCTCGACCGCGCCGGCGAGCCGATCCCGGGCCTGTTCGCGGCCGGGCGCTGCACGCACGGCCTGCACGGCGACGGCTACATCTCGGGTACGTCGCTGGGCGACGGCTCGTTCTTCGGCCGCCGCGCCGGTCGCGGGGCGGCCGCGTGCTCGTGAACGAGGTCGACGGGGTCGTGGCCGCGTCGGGCGGGGCCCCGGCGCCCGGGGCCGTGCGCAGGGCACGCCCCGAGATCGACCTGGGCCCCCTGGATCCAACACGTGGCCCCGGGGCACCCGTGGATCGTGCCGACGACGACGAGGCCGGGCTCTTCGCCTTGGTCGATCAGGTGCGTCGGATTCGTGCCCTGACCACCGGCGGGATCTTCGACACCGACCTGGGTCCGCTCACCGAGCGGCTCCGCGGGGTGGCCGACGAGTTGGAGGCCGCGTCGGCGACACCGCAGCACAGGTTGGAGACCATGTGGTCGAATCGTCGCTACATGACCAACTGCCCGGTGGTCGGACGGGCGAACCTGGTCGCCCTGCCGGCGGAGTACGAACTCCTCGAGGACGGCACGCTGCGGGCGGAGTTGACCCTCGGGATCGAATACCAGGGCCCGCCCGGCCGCGTGCACGGGGGAATCGTCTCGCTGCTGTTCGACGCGGTCCTGGGTCGGGCGAACCATCACGCGGGCACCACCGGGATGACCATGTACCTGGACATCGACTACCGGGGCGCCACCCCGCTCCTGGAGCCCATCGTGGTGACGGGCCGTCCGGTGCGAGTGGAGGGCCGCAAGGTGTGGGCGCAGGGGGCGATCCACGCGGGCAACCGTCTCTGCGCCACCGCGGAGGGGCTGTTCGTGAGGCCCGAGGGCTGGGTTCGGGACGGCGGACACTGACCGTCCGAGTAGATTCGGACGCGTGACCGCCAGTAACGAAGCCGAACAGAACCAGGTCGGCACGGCCGATCCCGCCGCCGCGAGCAGCGAGGGGATACCGCTCCTGCCGCAGGACGAGACACCCTCCGGCTCCACGGAGCTCGCTCGCGAACTGCGGCGCCTCCGCGGCCTGGTCGCGGGCTCGGTGTACGAGGACGTCCATGACGCGGTCCGGACGGTCCGTGAGCTGGCCGATCATCTGGAGGCCGTGGGGAAGCCGGTCCGTCCGAAGGATTACGGAACCTGGGGCACGCCCGAGCACATCGGTGCCAACCCGGCGATCGGTCAGCGCAACCCGGTCTCACCGCCGCTGGAACCCGTGGTGTTCCCCGACGCGACTGTGCGCGCCGATCTCGAGCTCGGGATCGAGTATCAGGGCCCTCCCGGCTGCGTGCACGGCGGGATCGTGGCGCTGCTGTTCGACGAGATGCTGGGGCTGGCCAACGCCGCGTCCAAGAGCGTCGGCATGACCGCGGACCTGCGGATCACCTACTCCTCGCCCACGCCGCTCTATGCGCCGCTGCGGTTCGAGGCCCGGCAGGACCGCGTGGAGGGCCGCAAGATCTGGGCCAGTGCGACCCTGCATGCCGGGGACACGCTGTGTGCCAGCGCCGAGGGCCTGTTCGTCGAGCCCCGCGGCATCCGGGACGACGAGCGCAGCCGGCCCATCGAGGGCTGACCCGCGCGAGGGCCGGCCCATCGAGGGCTGACCCGCGCGAGGGCCGGCTTGCGCGAGAGTTGACCCGCGCCGTTGATAAGCGGGTTCCGCACAGGCCCTCTCGGCCGATATGGGCGGAACCCGCTTATCGACGGGGGGTGTCCCTATGGTGATTGTCAAGGGTTTTGGTGACGGAATGCGAGGGTTCTATGCTGCGGCGGCGACTTTGGTCGGTGCTGGTGGTTCTC